>CAZNPC010000152.1:0-3615 GCA_964574765.1 uncultured Nitrospirales bacterium
ATCAGCAGATAACTTTTGCGACAAGTCCTGTACAGTCACAGGATGCGTTCTTTGATTCCTCTTTTGTACACGTTTTTAAATCAAGGGTCTGGTTTGCGCCGCTTCCGCAGCTGCAGGTACATGTAACCGTATTGTTGACGACTTGTCCATTGCGGTCCAGGATATAGTGCAGGATTACTTCTCCTCCCTTATCATCCTTCTTCAATTCAGCAACAAACTTGACGCCGCCTCTTAATTTAACTTCGAACATACACATAACTCCCGAATGTCAGCAAATTAAGTGATTAGATACCGGTATCAGATGATACATTGATACAAGGGATATAAAATTATATTACAATTGACGCTAATAATCTACGCTCGATATTGTTAATATTGTACCTGTATAGTGTTATTTTCTAAGTTTTGAGGTGTTTTTTGTGATTTATGCAGAAACAATTTATATGTTTCCGGTAGATATCAAATATCTCTGATGATCGGGTGCTGCTATTTACCGTCGCCTGCATTCGGCTTGTTGGATGACTAATCGTCTTTATCGGATTTTTAATTCATATGTTTTATAGATTGCCGTATTTTATTATTTCTGCTGAAAAAGATATAATATCTGAACGATTAACAAATGATCCCCTTAGAAATTGCGAATTTCCGGACAAGGGGACTGGCCCCGTAAGGTCATAGCGTACCTGGGCAACGGGGCAGGCGGGAGGCATGATGAAAATAGCTTTTGTATTTCCGGGGCAGGGTTCCCAGTTTGTCGGAATGGGGAAGGACCTGTATGACAATTTCGAAGAAGTAAGAGAAATCTATAATCAAGCGTCTAAATCACTTGGCTATGATGTCGCTGAAATGAGCTTTAGCGGGCCTAAGGATGAATTAAACAAGACAGTCAGAACTCAGCCGTGCCTGTTGACTGCAAGCTATGCGGTTTATAAAGTGCTGACTTCAAAAGGCGTAAAGCCTTTCTGTGTTGCCGGCCACAGCCTGGGAGAATTCACAGCTGTGACTGCGGCAGGGGTCATAAGTTTCAGTGAAGCTTTAAAACTTACTGAGAAAAGAGGGCAGTTCATGCAGAAGGCCGTGCCCGAAGGTAAGGGTCATATGGCCGCGATATTGGGCCTTGAAAAAGAAGAGATGATTCAGATCTGTGAATCAGTGAAATCAGGATATGTCGCGCCTGCCAATTACAACTGTCCGGGTCAGATAGTTATTTCCGGTGAAACAAAGGCAGTTGAGGAAGCAATTGCACTTGCCCAGGAGGCCGGTGCAAAAAGGGCTATTCCCCTTGCAGTATCTGTGCCGTCGCACTGCGGCCTTATGACCGATGCCTCGAACAGGCTTTTTAAACTTCTTGAAAATATCAATTTCCAGGCACCTGAAATCCCTGTTGTTAACAATGCTGATGCCGCATTCCTGGATAACGCGGATGACATTAAAAAGTCCCTGATCAAACAGCTTAACAACCCTCTTTTGTGGGAAGACACTATACTTAACATTGCGGCAAAGGGTGTTGATACTGTTATTGAAGCCGGCCCCAGAAAAGTCCTTACAGGCCTTATTAAAAGGATAGACAGCGGTTTAAAGACATATAATGTTGAAGATACAGAAAGTCTTGAGGATACACTCGAGGCCCTGACTTAAAGAAGACTGTTTCGCTTCTTTTAGTACTGAGCCCGCACATAGCAGGAAATAATGAATAACAGCATTAAACCGACTGTCAAGAACATGATGAATGCTGCCTTACGCGGAACAAGGGTCTTGTTTTGAAGAAGGAAGTCTCTGTTTCTCAGTTTGCCCGGTGAGATAGCGTCTCTGATATCGTGAAATGACAGACTGCCTGTCTGGCATGAAATCACGCACCTGCCGCACCCTATGCAGTCCGCAACATTGACCTTGCCATATTTTTTACCTGTCTCCATTACGGGAATTCCCATGTCGCAGACTTTATTGCATATCTTGCAGTCTTTACACGTAGCACTGTCATGGTTAATTCCGTAAAATCCAGCTTTGTTCAGAAGCCCGAATGTCGCGCCGAACGGACAGAAAAAACGGCAGTAATTTCGATTACCCAGAACCGGCGAAACAAACAGTGCACCATAATAGATAATGCCAATAAGTCCGGCAAACAGGCCGTAATACATGGAAGATGATTTGTTTATCGGAAAGAACGTTAATACCAGAAAGATCATATACAGCACAAAGAATATCCACTTTGTGTAGCGGAATTTCCAGGCAGTTTCGCCCCTGACAGTATCAGAGCGGAATGGAAAAGCCACGATCTCCCTGAGACCTGCGCACGGACAGCACCAGCCGCAAATGAACCTTCTGCCGAATAAAAACACGGCAATCAGAACCAGAAAAAAGGTCAGCGTCCCTGCCACATGTATACTTGGGAATACAGGGTTTCCGGGGACATGCGTTACAAGAGGCTCCGGGATCCTGAAATTGGGTATGATCGTCCAGATGATAAGGATCATAAGAGCAAGAATGGTAAGTCTTCTCTTAACATAAGGGTCTTTCTCATATCTGATCCGCCAGAATGCAAAACCTATGATAATGAAATATTCAGTGTATCTGCTGATGAGAATACCGTATTTGAACTGCGGAAACTGCACCTCAACCAGCCAGCCTGCAGTGGCAACAGTAAATGCGATAAAAACGATAAGTTTAATTTTAAGGGAGAATTTGCCTGGGCCGGTGGTTTTTTTCTGTGTTGCCTCGTCGTTCATGATAAAGTTCAGGAAACCCTGATCTTATCACGCCAGGACAGTGCCTTATTCAGGATCTCTTTTTCGTCGCCGGTAGTCAGTGAGCCATGGTCAACAACTATCCTGCCGTTAACCATAACTGTTTCAATATCAGAGGCCCTCAAGGCATAAGCAATATGAGAATAAATATCATATATAGGAGTTAAGTGAGGCTTGTTAAGACCGGCTACTACAATATCAGCCAGTTTACCTTTTTTTATAGAGCCGGTCCTGCTTCCGATTCCAAGTATATCGGCGCCGTTTTTCGTCGCCATTAAAAGGGCTGTTCTGCTGTCTACAACAGTGGGGTCTCCGGCTACTGCTTTATGAACTTTCGCGGCGGTTGACATTTCATCCAGTATGCTGAGATCGTTGTTGCTTGCGGCTCCGTCAGTACCGAGTCCAACTTTTACGCCTGCCTTTAACATGCTCGGAACAGGAGCGAAACCGGATGCGAGTTTAAGGTTGCTTTCAATGCAATGTGCTACTCCCACGTTTCTTTCGGCAAGTATCTCGATCTCTTTGTCAGTGACCCATACGCAGTGTGCAGCGAATAAACGTTCGCTGAGAAAACCGATGCTGTCCATGTATTCAACCGGTGTCTTGCCGTGATTTTTCTGAATTTCAGATACTTCCCATTGTGTCTCTGCAAGGTGTGTATGTAAAGGTATGTCATATTTATCAGCCACCTGGGCCGCCCGCTTGTATGTATCCGGACCACAGGTGTATGTCGCATGCGGAGCGATACACGGAGTTATCAGTTCGCTGTTTTTCCAGTCGGTAATAAACCTTTCAGCGTTGCTGAAATATTCATCTGTGTTTGCCGCGAACTTTGTCGGGAAGTCGAGAAGTCCTGCCCCAAGTACGGCAC
>CAZNPC010000153.1:0-3574 GCA_964574765.1 uncultured Nitrospirales bacterium
AAAGATACGAAATAAGAACTGACCCTCACAATTTTACAGGCAAAATTAGACGCGAGGGCTAAAGAAGGGGTAAGCAGATGAAAAAGTGGATCAAGAAACTGGAAGACATAATGGCAGCCGCCTCATACGCAGAGGCCGGAGAATTTGAAACAGCCAGACAAACGTTAAAAGAACAGCGCAGTATACTGCTTGCCCTCACAGGCGAAAGATCAGACAAAAACGCTTTCAGGTATGCACTTAACATGTGTAAGCGGATAACAGCTGACCTCGAAATATTGTATGTTTCAGACTCTGTAAAGGGCCTGTTAAAGGAATTTAAATCCGCGCTCAAAAAGGAAAACATTGCGTATCAGTTAATTCAGAAAAGCGGTAATCTGGAAGAAGAGGTCCGTAATTATTCAAGCATGAAAAAAGATATACTCTTCGTTGTTGTTGAAGTCTCGGAAGATGTCGCTGTCCACAGCAAAAAAGCAGATAAGATCCTATCCGATGCCTGGGATAACCTGAAGTGCCCATTAGTTGTAGTTTCACAGCCGCTCGCAGCGTAATATTCGAGAAGTTAAGAAATTGAGAGGCTAAGAGGCTGAAGATTTAACTTCTTAATTTCTCAGCTTCCTATCTTCTTATCTTCATAGAGGTTCAGTGGCTCAGCCTGTCCCGTAGTCCAAGTCCATTTGGACTTTACGGGATGTTTCAGTAGTTAAGTAGTTCTCAACTTTCAACTCTTAACTGCTTTGTGGCCATCACAATTAACCATTAACTTTTAACTATTAACGGTATTCATCATTCTCGGTTAAATGAATAATTTCCATCCAGAAAAGCCTTAACATACCAGTCTTTTGCCTCCATACTGCTGATCGCCATATCAAGCTGTCTTGAACAGCCGAGCAGGCGCCCCAGCACATCCAGCCTTTCCTCTGTCTCCTGCCTGGTCACACCTTTTATATCGGCAATAACCATATCACTCTTGACTTCCACCCTGAAATCCAGAGATTCAAGCACCTCTCTGAGGAACATGGCGCGCCGCATTCTTCCGTCCGCACTGGCTCCTCCTCCCTGAAAACGGAAATTTATATAATTATTGATATAGCTCTCCCCGCAAAACGCGTCAAACACAGTAAAGTGATATGCAAGTTTTACGCTCAGGTTCAGATACTGATCAGTGACAATAACATACGCCTTTCCCCCTTTTTCAGTGACACCGGTACGCACAAAAGACCTGGCCATAACCGAAGCAAGGCCTGCCATGTCAATATCAACAGGGCCCGACCACCTGACCCCTTCATGGGTCATGCCTTTCCACAACGCCTTTAACGGGATCGACGTAATATGTTCAGGTGTTATTTTCTTTAAAAATTTCGCCTCCTCAACAAGTCCCCCGTCAAGATCAATAACATAAAAGAACATCGGGATACTGTCAGAGATGAGTTGATGACTATAACCCTCATTTTCTGAAAATTCTCCGATATTGAACATCTCTCTGACTGAAAACTCGTGGACGAACCTGATAATGTCATGGATAGTCTGGAATTCCTCCGGCTTGATCTCTGCTTCATCAATACTTACAAGGTTCAGCGGGGTTATCATTTTCATTGCCTTTTTTATTGTCTCTTCATGTTCCGGATCTATTTCAGCCGGTTCCGGTTCCCCGCCCGCAAGAAGAAAATCATGCACTTTCCCTCCATAGACCCGTCCTGTGTTCGCGTCAACTGTAACAACCTTTTCTTCAAGTAATTTACCTTTAAAATTCTTTATATTCATGATCATCGGAACACTGAACTCCCGGGCAACTGTCGCCAGATGGCTTGTTTTACTGCCGGCCTCAACTAAAATTGCCGCGACCTTAGGCATTATCTTGACCAGCTCATTGGACGACCTTTTCGCAACAAGGACCGATCCATTCGGAAAATCAGCGATCCGCTGCAGTTTATCAATAAAAAATACCGGGCCGCTGGCAATTCCCCGGCTTGCCACCTCCCCTTCAGCAAGAACAACCTGTTTTCCGCGAACTGCTCCGGGACTTACGTGCCTCACCGTGCTTTTAACTTTGAGAGGACGGCTTTGGAGGAATTTTATATGCCCCTGTTCATCAATCGTCCATTCAATATCCTGGGGTGCTCCAAAATTCCTCTCTATTAAACAGCTTAATTCATAAAGCGTACCTATCTCCTGTTCCGATATACTGGGCATACCGCTTTTATCCTGTGGAACAGAAACCTCCTTTACCCCTCCTGATTCGTTTAATACAAGTTTAACCTTCTTGTCAGAGATTGTTGTGCTCGTGATCCTTCCTTCGTTTTTTCTGTCAAGAATGAATATGTCAGGAGATATTGTTCCTCCTACAGCGTACTGCCCCTGACCCCACACAGAACTCAGTATGGACTCTTCTTTTTCCGGCTGGCCTGGATTTAATGTATATAAAACTCCGGACGATCTCGAATCTACCATCTCAAGAACGCAGACCGCCATGGGCATATCCTTATCTTTTATCCCTTTGGCCATGCGATAGAAAATAGCCCTGCTGCCGTATTTACTGGCTATGACTTCCTTATACGCGTCTGCAACAGCCTCTGCCTTCACGTTCAGAATGCTCCTGAACTGCCCGGCAAAAGAGAGCTTCCCGTCCTCACCGACCGCGCTTGACCTTACTGAATAGCCTTTTTCTGTCCCCAGTCTCTCAATCTCTCTTTCTATTGCTTTCTTTATATGCAGCGGCACTTCAGACCCGATGATCAGTTTCTGTATCTCTTTTGCAGCTTCTTCGATCTTTAATATATCCGAGATATCCAAAGAGGCTGTCAGGCGGTTGATCCTTTCATTAAGGTTATTTGCGGAAATAAAGTCCCTGTACGCGCTTACAGTGATTGAAAATCCCTTTGGAACGGGAAGCCCGATCCTGTTTCGCAGTTCCCCGAGGTTTCCGGCTTTACTGCCGGTATCCTTGAAGCTGTCCCTGGATATTCTCTCAAGTGGAACAACCTCATCCCTGAGCTCTTCGGCAGGCTCTTCGATGAACCCTGAATCAATATCCGCCCGGATACGCTCAAGAATATCATAGAGATATGCATACCTGTTTTCAGCCATATCGTTCAGGCTCTGAATAAAACCAAAAGCCGTGTCGAAAATACGGGCCAGATACGCCCTGAAGGTCTGAAGGGTTATTGTTCCTGTCCTGATACGTTCTTCGACATCGGAAAGAGTACTTAAAAGTTCATTGTTTTTTAAAAGGAGATTTTTGTAACTGTAATATTTGCTTTTCAGCTTGAGATAGTTTTCACCGGGGATCAAAATGTCCGGTTCATCAGATCTCTTTTTCTTATGCAGGATGCCGTCAAATTTATTAAAGAGATATCCGGCTTTTTTTATAATGGAATCGATTCCCATTTTATCTCCGGCCTGGAAAATAACAGGCTGTCCTTATTGCTGTAACAATAGCCTGTTATTTTTCTAATCTAATTTATAATTCCCCTCGAGGAACTGTTTGACATACTTGTGAACGGTCCCATCGTCATCGAGCAAGGCATCCAGCTGACGGGTATAAGCGATCAGCCTTCCCAGATGGTTAAGCACTTCT
>CAZNPC010000154.1:0-3559 GCA_964574765.1 uncultured Nitrospirales bacterium
ATTACTGTCGGTATAGCTTTTATTGGATCAATACGTTTTTTGTTTCCGAGGGTTCTTTTTGAAAAGCCATCGAGCTTCATGATCGGGTTTCCGGATGAGTTCAGTGGAGAGATGAACAGGGAGATCCATGTCCTTGAAAGGTGGAAGGAGGAGCACGCGGTCTGGATAGTTAGGGAGTCAAACAGGCTCTATGCAATAAATGCACGGTGTACCCATCTTGGGTGTACCCCGAATTACTTTGCTGATGATGGCATATTCAAATGCCCCTGTCATGGCAGTCAGTTCAACAGTATCGGGACGAATTTTGCAGGGCCAGCTCCGCGCCCCCTGGATCGGTTGCATATTTCTTACAGTAAAGACGGGCAGATTTTGATCGATAAAAGCAAGGTTTATACATCCAGAGAATTTCATAAGGAAGGTGCTTTTGTTGAGGTATGAGGATTAAAGATAAACTCACCAACTCCCGTTTCTTCAAATCGATCTTCCGTCACGATTATAAAGATACGGAAAGAAACCGGGTACTCCAGGTCAGGTCTAATATTTTTCTGCACCTTCACCCGTCGAGTATTCCCGATCATGCCTTAAAGATTCGATTTACATGGTGCATGGGGGGGATCACGTTTTTCCTTTTTCTGCTTGAGGCAGTCACCGGAATATTTCTGATGTTTTATTACAGGCCCGTTACTGAATATGCCTATCTCGACATGAAATATCTGGAGTTTGATGTGCCCTTCGGGATCATTCTAAGAAACCTACACCGCTGGGCGGCGCATCTTATGGTCGTTACGGTCATGCTCCATATGCTAAGGGTTTTTCTCACGGGCTCATACAAACCGCCGGGAGAGTTTAACTGGGTTGTTGGTGTAATGCTGCTTATTCTCACGTTCCTGTTGAGCTTTACCGGATACCTGTTGCCATGGGACCAGCTTTCATACTGGGCCATAACAGTCGGCACCAATATGATTGCAGCGTTCCCGCTTCTGGGGCATGAAGGTCCGTTTTCAGTTCTCGGCAAATACAATGACATCCGTTTTCTTATCCTTGGAGGCTCTGAAATTGGTGGGAACGCACTCTTAAGATTTTATGTGTTGCATATAGTTGTTTTACCCTTGCTCGGTATCATTTTTATAGCTGTTCATTTCTGGAGGGTGAGGAAAGACAGAGGGATATCAAGGCCGTTATGAAGCAAGTCAATACGGAAAATAAATTTGTATGGCCAGACCTGGTGATAATGGAGTTTCTCACAGCGGTTGCATTAACAATAATACTGATTATATGGGCCCTTCTTGTAAACGCACCGTTACTGGAAATAGCTAACCCTGGCATTTCTGAAAATCCATCAAAGGCTCCCTGGTATTTTGTCGGTCTTCAGGAACTTCTTGTCTATTTTGATCCATGGATAGCCGGAGTCGTGATTCCCCTCATAATTATCATAAGTCTCATTATGATTCCTTATATTGATAATAATCCCCGGGGGAGCGGATATTACAGTTTTACCCTCAGGAAAGTTGCACTGATCAATTTCAATATCGGTTTTTTTATGTGGCTGGCACTGATATGTGTCGGGTATTTCATGAGAGGCCCGAACTGGCAGCTTTACATGCCATGGGAAGCGTGGGAGGTGACCAAGGCAGCAGAAAACAATCTATGGAACATGCACCCAGCAGGAGGATTATTGGCTATTGCGGCTTACTTTGGTTTGGGACTGATATTACCACGTCTTGCAAGTCGTGAGTTTTACAGGGGATGCGGTCTTATGAGATATGTAATCCTTACGACACTGATGTTATTGATGTATGCAGTTCCTATCAAGATATTTCTGCGGCTCGTGTTTGATATCAGATATGTTCTTGTCACTCCCTGGTTTAATGTATGAGTCTAAAAAAAACCCATCTTCGCCTCATTTTAATATTCTGTTCCACTCTCCTTGGAGTCTCTCTATGGTCTGTTCATACTGAATATGACCGTCCCTGGAAAAAATATCAAAAACAATTCAGGGAGCTCATAGATAACTCGATAACAGAGCCAGAGCTTATTGATAGGACAGAAAAAATACGGCAGATATGGCTTCCAGACATACATATTACCGACAGATGTACTACATGCCATATGGGAACAGATGAACCGAATTTGCACGCTGCTCTTCAGCCGTTCCTGGCTCATTCAGGTGATTATCTAAGCCAACATCCTGTTGAAAAGTTTGGATGCGTAGTGTGCCATGAAGGACAGGGTGAAGCATTGACGGTGAATGCAGCACATGGAGATGAAGATAACTGGCCGAGAAAGCTGCTACGGGGACGTTTCGCACAGGCATCATGCAGGAAATGCCACCCAATGAGCCAAGGCCTTCCCTATAATATGGAAATGCCGGGGGGTGCAATCCTAGTTGAGGGCTGGCGTCTTTTCAGGCAGTACAACTGCCTAGGTTGTCATAAACTACCGGGCTACAAAAGGCCGGAACGAATTGCGCCTTCTCTTTCATTTACTGGAAGAAAGGTTCAACAAAAGTGGCTGTTTAACTGGCTGAAAGATCCTAAAGCATACCTCCCGAAAACCAAAATGCCTCGTTACAGACTGAGCGATGAAGATATCAGCTACATTGCTGCTTATCTTATGAATCTAACATCGCCCCCCTTTATTCCCCCCATTAACAAAGAGGAACACCTGGGGGAGAACGCTGTCGACGATGGTCAGCAACTTGTCTTAAATCTCGGCTGTCCGGGCTGTCATAAAATAGATGAAAAAGGAGTGGCTTTTGGGCCTGATTTCTCAAACATAGGTAATAAAGTCAAACCGGAATGGCTCTATCATTTTTTAAGAGATCCAAAAGGTTATGATCCAAAGACGATTATACCTGACTTCAATCTTCATGAAAAAGATATTCCTGCAATTGCCGCCTATTTAATGAGTCTTAAAAAAGATGAAATATCCCAAACATCACAAAATGAAAATAATACGTTGCCTGAATATGTAGAAAAAGGACAACAACTCGTAAAAGACCTCGGATGCAGAGGGTGTCACGAGATTGAAGAAATATCCTTTCGGTATGTTGCCCCTGAGTTGGATGGCGTAGGCCGCAAAAGAATGAAGGAACTATATTGGGGCAATATTACGGATGCTGACAAAACCCTTATCAACTGGCTTATGATTAAAGTATCTGACCCGGGAAGATTTGATACTGGCACTATCATCAACCGTATGCCCAATCATAATTTTACAAAATATGAGGCTGAAGCAATAGTTACCTTCCTCCTGAGTTTTACAAAGGAGGCCTTGCCGTCTGATTACGTGAAAGTATTGAATGATGAGTCAACTGCAGAATCAAGGGGCAGAGTGATAATAGAAAGATATAATTGCAGAGGGTGTCACATTGTGAACAAATTGGGAGGGACAATTGGGCCGGAATTAACTCATGAAGGAAAAAAGTCCAGGCCGGAATGGCTGTATAATTTTCTTAAGCAACCGCACAAAATACGGCCATCGTTTATTGTGAAGGCAACCATGCCAAATTTTTTGATGACTGACAGGGAAGTATCAGATGTAATTGAATATTTTGCCT
>CAZNPC010000155.1:0-3535 GCA_964574765.1 uncultured Nitrospirales bacterium
TGAAAACGTTATAATTATAAGCAATGATCGTTGGAAACTTTGCAATGATATCAATGCACTGCCTTGTAACATCTCCAATGTCAGTAGATGCCGGATTGCTGTCAAACCTATGGAGAATTGAAACAGCTCCATGCAGCGCCCCCATCTGGTCATCATTTTCTGAGTTAAACTTTATAATATCTTTTGCCAACTCAGGCAACGATCTCCGGGCTGATAGTTCTTGTGAGAAGCTTTGCAGATCATCAGTAGTCGGAAGTTCACCGGTAAGGAGCAGGTATACCGTCTCTTCAAAACCCAACCTCTGCTCCTGCTCCACATTTCTGACTATATCTTCAAGATCATAACCGCAATAATAAAGTTTTCCAGGTACCGGAATGTTATGTCCGCCCCTGCTCTTTTCATAACCCTTCACCTGACCTTTACTCGTTATACCTGCAACAACACCCGTACCGTTCTGATTACGGAGACCCAGTTTAACATTCCTCTTTTTTACCAGCTCAGGATCCAGACCGTCATGTTCTATCTCCAGTTTGATGATTTTTTCCAGTAAACTATTCATATTTCCTCCAAAACAACGAATTTTTCCATATTAAGATGCAGTTCAACAGACAAAAGCCAATTTAATCTGACTTTACAAGCTCTCTTCTTCTAAAAAACCACTTCTCTATCTCAACCGCAAAGAACACGATTGATGAGAGCAACAGAGTTATAAATAGTTCCCATGCGGAAAGAGGAACAGTTTTAAAGACCGGATTGAATGCAGGAATGTATATTGTTGCCATTTGTAGTAGGAATGTCAAGAAGACAGCCCCCACAAGCGGTTTGTTGCTGAATACCCCTGTTTCAAAAATCAGGTCATGCTCGGAGCGGACAGCCATAACAACAGCCATCCTGCCAACTACAAGAGCAGTGAATACCATTGTCTGCCACGGCATGCCTTCTTTTATTGTGTATGCCTGAAAAAACAGGACAAGTATCCCGATAACAAGTCCGAACTTTAAAATAAAGACCCCTCTGCCCCTCTCGAATATGCCCTCATCAGGACGCCTTGGAGGCCTGCTCATAACCCGGCTTTCAGCAGGTTCCGCAGTAAGGGCCAATCCGGGCAGGCTGTCGGCAAGGAGATTCATCCACAGTATCTGAATAGGCGCCAGTGGGAGAGGAAGCCCGAAAAAAGGAGCAAGGAAAACCACCCATACTGTGCCGGCATTTGATGTCATTGAGTATGTGATAAATTTCAGAATATTGTCATAAACGCGTCTCCCTTCTTTTACAGCCTTTACAATAGTTGCAAAGTTGTCATCAAGGAGTATCATGTGGGACGCCTCTTTTGAGACATCAGTGCCGGTTATACCCATTGCTATACCTATATCCGCCCTCTTGAGCGCCGGTGCGTCATTGACCCCGTCACCGGTCATTGCAACAAATTCTCCCTTGTCCTGAAGCGCCTTGACTATCTTGAGCTTCTGCGCAGGAGCCACCCTTGCATATACCCTGATCTTCTCAACCCGCTCCTCAAAATCCTCCATAGGGAGCTTCTCAAGTTCCCGTCCTGTGATCACTCCATCGCCATCATCAATGATCCCGAGCTTCATCGCAATCGTTCTTGCGGTAAAAGGATGATCACCTGTTATCATTACGGGATGAATGCCAGCTGCCTTACACAAATGCACGGCCTTTTTTGCCTCTTCCCTGGGCGGGTCCAAAAGCCCGGCTATTCCAAGGAAGGTCATATTGGTCTCAACATTATCATGTGACATGTTATCCGGGAGGGCATCCCACAGCCTCACTGCAAATGCCAGAGTCCTGAGACCGTCATTTGCCATTTGCATATTTGTTGACACGATCTCGTTCCGTGCCGCATCATTCATATGTATCCTCTCGTTTCGGATAAATATATCGTCAGAACCATCGATAATGGACTCCATCGACCCCTTGGTAAATGAGTATATCTTTCCGTTATCTCCTTTATGAAAGGTCGTCATCCTCTTTCTTTCAGAGTCAAAAGGTATCTCAGCTATCCTCGGCATCTCCTTCTCAAGAAAGTCCTTTTCATAACCTGCGGATGCAGCGGCCTCAAAGAGCGCTATCTCCGTAGGGTCACCGATGATGCTGCCATTGATATCCGCTACAGCATCATTACTCAACGCCATTGCTGTAAAGAGTTTAGTGTTTGCCTCATCAGAATTCTGTCCGGCATCTGATATTTCCCTGCCCTTCAGAAGCCTGCTGTCTGAAAAGATCTCTTCAACTGTCATCTTATTCAGTGTTAACGTGCCTGTCTTGTCAGAGCATATGTAGGTAACTGAACCGAGCGTCTCAACAGCAGGCAGTTTCCTGATAAGGGCATTTTGTTTTACAAGCTTTTTTGCCCCGATGGCCAGGGCAATGGTAATAACTGCCGGCAACGCCTCCGGTATGGCTGCAACTGCAAGACTTATGGCAGTCAACAGCATGAGCATTACTGGTTCACCTCTCATCAGTCCGGCCGTAAACACTATGGCGCATACGGCCAGAATAGCCGCTGCAAGCCTCTTGCCAAAGACAGCAAGCCGTTGCTGGAGAGGGGTCTTCAACTCCTCCTGCTCCTGCAGCATTACTGCAATCTTCCCCAACTCCGTATCCATGCCTGTGCACGTCACAACACCTGAGCCCCTTCCGTATGTAACAATCGTCCCTTGATACGCCATATTTATTCTGTCCCCGAGAGAGATAGAATCTCCATGCAAAGCGCCCGCTGATTTCTCAACAGGGACGGATTCTCCGGTAAGAGCCGCCTCTTCAAGCTTAAGTTGAGACGCTTCAACAAGCCTCATATCGGCAGGGACTATCCTGCCTGCTTCAAGCAGGACAATATCGCCGGGAACAAGCCCGGAGGACGGTACCGTACCGGGTTTGCCGTCTCTCATGGCAATGGCAACCGGGGCCGCCATCTTTTTCAGGGCACTCATCGCCTTCTCAGCGCGGTACTCCTGTACAAAACCTATTATTGCGTTCAGAATTATGATGATGACTATTGCAAGAGTATCAACAAGTTCTCCGATAAAACCGGAAACAACAGCAGCAGCTATCAGAACCATAATCATGAAATCCTTGAACTGGTCAAGAAACATCATGAAAACTGTTTTCTTTTTAATTTCCTTCAGTACATTAAATCCATACTTATCAAGTCGTTCAGCAGATCCCCCCGAAGACAGGCCTTCCGGTGAGGTGTCTAATATCTGATAAACTTCATTTAGATCTTTCTGATGCCAGTTCAATTGTCCCTCGCTTATTTGTACATGTTTGCAGTAACTATAAATTGTAATCCAGAAAAAATCAAAAATATTACCGGGATACCTTGCTCATGTGTGACTGACAATAAGACACCTACTATACCTCAGAGTTTCGTAAAATTATTTTAATTAATACCAAATGGGAACTTTATTATATAAATATTGCAAAAACATTTGAAATATTATATTTATTACTATTTGCATTTGTCATAACATTATATTAAGTTTGACAGCTCCTGCGTCTCTATGCTAATGTTTTA
>CAZNPC010000156.1:0-3525 GCA_964574765.1 uncultured Nitrospirales bacterium
TAATGTTATGTGCAGTAAATAATTATGTGAAGTAAAACCTGCAAACAACTCTTTTCTTTTTGTCACACCTACCGTATAAACTTTTTTCATCTCAAATAACTTAACATAATTTTCATGTAATTCCAGCTTCTGATAATCTCTAACAATAAAAAACTGATTAAGGGGGTTATCATGATGCTGGAATCTATTTTTAGTTATTCTCATACTTTAGAAAAGCTTTACAAGGGACCGCTTGGGCCTTTGCAGGAGGGATTTTGTCAGTGGTTAATTGACTAGGGCTATGCTCGTCACACCATTGGAAAGCATCTTTTTTGCATCTTTCATTTAAACGATTATCTTGACAGGCAGGGGTTAAGTGATTATTCACATTTAACTCAGCGCCTTATCTGCGGATTTCTCACGGACCATCTTGCCAGGTCTAAAGGCAGCAAAAGAGGCCAAAGTCGCCATTTGCGCGTTATTTTTTCAATTAACCGCTTTACAAAATACCTGAAGGAATGCTGCCTTGTAAACGACTTCAGCCTTTGTCAATCATCGTCCTCGCCTCTGCTTGATGATTACCTGCAATGGTTGAAGGATATTCAAAATTCAGCTCCGGGAACGATTGAGCTTCGCCGTATCTATTTGACCCGGTTTCTGGAAAACTTTGACGGCGGCTTGTCCCCGGAAAGGCTGACCTATTTGTCTCCCGGTGAAGTACAGAACTTTTTCCTGGAGTATGCAAAAAGTCATGGGAAAGCTTCACGCCGCTCCATGCAGGCAGCGCTTCGAACTTTTTTCCGTTTCTGCCATGCAAAAGGGTATGTCGGGCAAGACCTGTCAGCAAGTGTGCCTACCTTGCGAACATATAAGCTCGATACACTCCCACGGAGCCTGACCGATGATGAGGCCCCCAAAATTCTCTCCTGCATAAACCGGAAAACAGATACAGGAAGGAGAGACTATGCCATCATTCAACTGCTTTATACCTACGGAATACGTGGAGGGCAACTGCGCGCACTTAACCTCGATGACATCGACTGGAGGCAAAACCGGATACATTTTTCGGCCATGAAGCATGGCAAGGAGATATACCAACCCCTAACGGACAATGTCGGTGAAAGCCTGATAGACTACCTTCGGCACAGCCGTCCCTCCACATCATACAAGGAGCTGTTTCTCACGTTGCGCGCACCTTACCGGCCACTTAAATACTCAACTACCTTATCTGAAATCATTGCCAGGCACATCAAGTCAGCAGGGATTGAGACTCCCAGGTGCGGCTCTCACGCCTTTCGCCATAGCTTTGCCACCCGCATGCTCGCCAACGGTCATCCCCTGAAATCCATCGCTGACATGATTGGACATCGCTGCATTCAGAGCACTGCGGTTTACACAAAGGTGGACTTTCAAATCCTTAACCGGGTTCCCCTTGACTGGCCGGAGGTAATGTCATGAAGCCGCTTACTTTTTCAAGCTCACTGGCCTCTTTTATGGAGCGTTTCGTGTCACTGAAACGTCTTTCTGGTACGGACTATCGAAGTCAGGCAAGCTTGCTCGTCTATTTCGATGATTTCCTGGTGCGGAAAAAATATAAAGCAGATTTTATTTCACGTGAGATATTCGAACACTATCTTACCGGCCTTTCACACCTTGCGCCCCGGACACTTTGCAACAGGGTCTCTGTTGTCAGCCAGCTCTGCCGCTTTCTGTCACAGTTCAAGCCCCTTTCCTATCTGCCTGAACCTATCAGATACAAAGCTTCTTCCAGGCTTCCTTACATCTACAGTTCATCCCAGATCAACGTCTTGCTTGCCAAAGCATCCGGGCTTCCGCCAGGCTCATCCCTTCTGCCCCATACTTACACCAATCTTTTCGGCCTGCTTTACACTACCGGCATACGGATCGGTGAAGCACTGGCCATAAACCTTGCTGATGTTTACCTGAACAGGCAGCGATTGCACATCAGGGACGGAAAATTCCATAAAGCCCGGTGGCTACCCCTGTCGCAGTCCACATGCGATATGCTCCAGAGTTATATAGATAAACGACTTGCTGTCCTGCCTTCAGCCTCCGATGCTCCGCTGTTTATCAGTTTGAGAAAAAAACGGCTGGCACACAACACCGTATATTCGACGCTGCAAAGGCTACTTAAAGAGTGTGATATCCATACCGGTAATAGGCCGGGGCCGCGCATTCACGATTTCCGCCACACCTTCGCCGTGCACCGACTCCTTTCCTGGTATCGCGAAGGACTGGATGTCAATGCCATGCTCCCGGCCCTTTCCACTTACATGGGACATGTCGATGTCAGTTCTACTCACATATACCTGCATGCCACCCCGGAGCTGTTTGCTGAAGCGGATAAAAGATTCCATGAATATTACTGTAAAAATATTAAATCATAAGGAGAGTGATCATGAAAAAGAAACATAGATGCGCAAGTTTTATGAATGCCTTTTTTAACCAATACCTGGCCCTGCAAAAGGGTCTGTCTTCCAACTCCATCTTTGCCTATCGGGATGCCATCAAACTCCTTCTGTGCTTTGCCTCCGACCGTCTTAAAAAAGCGGTCGATAAACTCAATATTGAAGATCTGAATGAAGAGCTCATCCTTGCCTTCCTGGAGCATATAGAAACCGAAGGTCAATGCTCGACAAAAACCAGAAACGCCAGGCTGGCCGCCATCCGGACTTTCTTTAACTTCATCGGCAGGGAGAAACCGTTGCTCCTGGAACAGGCGGAAAAGATTCGAAATATCCCACAAAAAAAGACAGACCATAAACAGGTTGATTACCTGGATGAGGAGGAGATGAAAGCTCTCCTGGATTCTGTAAAACCCGACACACGCACCGGGATTCGTGACAAGGCTTTGCTTATGCTTCTCTATAACACCGGGGCGAGAGCCAGTGAGATTGTTGACTTAAAGATAAGCGACCTGCGCCTCGATTCATCGGGACAGGTCAAGCTCCTCGGCAAAGGGAAAAAACAGCGGGCTTGCCCCTTATGGCCCGAAACAGTGGAACTCATCAAGGATTACCTTGAAGATCGTAACGGGAAAAATCAAAAAACTGAACTCCTTTTTCTGAATGCAAACGGCAGCCCTATCACACGCTTTGGCATCAGGCATATCGTTAAAAGATACGCAAAATCAGTGGCAAATCAATGTCTATCTATCAAAAGTAAAAAGGTAGGCCCCCATACCTTTCGACATTCCACCGCAATGCATTTGATACGGTCAGGAAATGATATCAATGTCGTATGTGACTGGCTCGGTCATGCAAACATCAATACCACTCACATGTATGTGGAAATAGATATGGAAATGAAAAGAAAAATGCTTCAGACCATCGAAGCGCCCCAGGTAAATACAAAACCAAAAAAATGGCAGAATCCTGGAATCCTTAAATGGCTTGATGACCTTTCGAAAGGGGGAAAATTATGTGAAGCAAATTATTGACATACTCATTCTAATGCTATAATGAAAGAGAAAAAAAAACGGAATCGGGGATTACTTCACATAATTATTTACTGCACATAACATTA
>CAZNPC010000157.1:0-3496 GCA_964574765.1 uncultured Nitrospirales bacterium
TCAACATCCACATCAACTTTTATTCCCTTAATGTCTTTTATAGTTTCAAGAATATCATGTGCTGTTTGCCTGATGGTTTTTGCTCCCCTGCCTTTTAAAATCAGGTGCCATCTCCAGAGGTTCCTGATCTTCTCTACAGGTGCAGGGGCCGGGCCGAGAACCTCTATACCCCGGCTGTCCAGCTTTTTTAACCTGCCTGATATGATATTAACTGTTTGTTTTGCTGACTCCTTGTTTCTAAAACTTAATATAATTCTTGTTAATCTGCTGAAAGGCGGATATAAAAGCTCTTTTCTTAAATTAATCTCTTTATGAAAGAAACCGTTATAATCATGATTCCGAACATAATCAAACACATAATGTTCCGGCTCATATGTCTGAATGTATGTTTTTCCGGGCATATCTCCTCTCCCGGCTCTTCCTGCAAGCTGTGTAAATAGCTGAAAAGCCCTTTCACCTGACCTGAAGTCAGGCAGATTTAAAGCAACATCAGCAGAAACAATAGCAGAAAGCGTTACGTCAGGGAAATCATGGCCCTTGGCAACCATCTGGGTTCCCATAAGAACATCAAGCTTTTTTTCCTCCATTTGCTTTACGATCCTGTAATGTGACAGTTTCCGCCTGGTAGTATCTCTATCCATTCTTTGAAGCGAAAGTTCCGGTATTAATGCCAGGAGGTCTTCCTCAACTTTTTGTGTGCCGGCTCCAAGGTATTTTACCTTTGTCCCGCTGCATTTAGGGCACTGTGTTTTTGGTATTAAATATGAACCGCAATAATGACACTTAAGGTTCCCGGTGTCCTTATGATACGTAAGAGTTATGCTGCATGCAGGGCATTTATATGAATATCCGCAGTCTGTACACATTAAAAAAGGTGAATAACCCCTTCTGTTAAGCATTATAAGGGACTGTTTTCCTTTTGAAACCGTCTCTTTCAGGTTTTTTAAAAGTTTGTCTGAAAACAGGGATGTTTTTTTATCTTCTTTTGACATGTCAATCACTTCAACCTCAGGGAGCGGCTTATGGTCAATTCTGTGGCTAAGCTGCAGATATTTAAACTTGCCGGTGCTGGCATTGTAAAAAGTTTCAAGGGACGGTGTAGCTGAGCCGAGCACCACTTTAATGTCTTCGATCTTTGCCCTTGCAAGTGCAACATCTCTGGCGCTGTACCTGAGGCCCTCAAACTGTTTATAGGAGGTTTCCTGTTCTTCATCTATAATTATAAGCCCGAGTTTTTTGAATGGCGCAAAGACAGCGCTTCTTACACCAAGGACAACCTTAACCTCGCCATTTCTCATTTTCTGCCAGCTGGTTATTTTTTCTCCGGTTGATATGCCGCTATGATAAAAAACAACTTTATCTTTAAAATGGCTTCGGAAATTGTCTATCATCTGTGAGGTGATGGCGATCTCCGGAACAAGAATTATGGCTTCCGTGTTAGCAGGAAGCGCTTTAATTGTCTGGATGTAGACTTCTGTTTTGCCGCTGCCTGTAACCCCGTGCAGAAGAAAAACACCGTTCCGGGCCCTGTTTATATCTTTAACAGATCTATACTGCTCATGTGTAAGGGTGAATCTTTTCGGTTTTTTGATCTCTGAAACATATGTGATCCTTGACTTGCCTGCCTTACCTCCTTTGAACAGGTGTTGAGGTACGGCATTTTTTAGTGCGAGGCCGAATGTTGACATATAGTATTGACCTGTCCATTTAACAAGCTTTATAAGGTTATCTGGAATTACAGTATTATGATCGAGAATTTCCCTGACGGGTTTTAAAACAATATTACTATGAGCCGACGAACTATGACTAAGCCCGATAACCATACCGGTCTTGTAAGACGATTTAAACGGTACTGTCACGAGTTGACCTTTTTTAATGGATGACTTTATTTGTCCGGGGACAAGATAAGTAAAGGCATTTGCATTTATAGGGAATAAGATTTCTGCAAGCATTAGATTTTCTCGATTACCTCGTTATTTTGTCACAGACTTTTTCGCCTTAGCGAATCCCGACATGTCGTTACGCTAACTATATTAAAATCTAAAACATGAAACTCTAATATCGAAACCTGCCTGACGGTCTAAGACTCGTTGAGTCAACGACTCATAGAGCAGTCAGGTTTCGTGCTTCGTATGATGAGAGTAAACCCCGTTAGAAAACCTTCGCTCTTCTAACGGGGTAAACGAAACCTATGATAAAAAGGATATATGCAAACATGAACCTGTCATTATGTTAATGCCGTTCCAAATTTTTCTATCCAATTCTTCCCGTTCCCAAATATAGAACAGGGTTTGTTATGTTTACCCTGTTAGAAAGCACCGTCTCTCCGGGACGGGAATGCTATAGATAGAAATTTCTTTCTTTTGAAAAGGGCGGGGTTCTCCGCCATAGTCGCCTGCCTGCCGGTCAGGCAGGGATCCGCCTTCGGCCAATGGCTCGTAGAGAGGGAAAGCCCCACCCTTTCTAACAGAGTTTAGTTGAAACGGCACTAATATATACCCATCCTGCGCCGCTTTCTCTTAACAGTCTTTTCTATTTCTACTATAAAGAAAATAATTACTGAAACGGCTATGATTCTTAGCCAGCTCAACAGGTCAATCGGCTCTGTCCTGAACAGACGGTTTAAGACTGTCCAGTAAGTAAAGATTATCTGCAATACAATCACTGCTGCCGCCCCGATGAGTATAATCCTGTTGCCGAACAGCCCCTTCATGCTCAATACGCTCCCGGTCAGGTATCTCGTATTAAATACATAGAATATCTCGAAGAAGACTATGGCGTTGACAGCAACGGTCCTCGCCGCCTCGATACTTGCCCCCTGTCCTCTTTCGTAAAAAAACAGCCCGAAAGTGCCTAATGCCATAACAACGGATACCAGAACGATTCGCCATAAGAGGTATGGTTCAATGATAGGGGCATCAGGTTTTCGCGGAGGCGCCTTCATAATTCCTTGCTCAATAGGTTCAAAAGCGAGGGTTATGGCCAGGGCTACGGTGGTGACCATATTTATCCAGAGGATATGAAGCGGTAAAACCGGCAATAAGGCCCCGGTGATGATTGCCCATATGATTACAAGGCATTCGCCGCCGTTTGTGGGGAGTATAAACATAATGGTCTTTATAAGGTTGTTGAAAACGGTGCGGCCCTCTTCCACCGCCCGTTCGATACTTGCAAAGTTGTCATCAGTAATCACCATATCCGATGCTTCTTTTGAGACCTCTGTCCCGGTCATGCCCATTGCAATACCTACGTCCGCCTGTTTGAGCGCCGGGGCGTCGTTCACCCCGTCACCCGTCATTGCCACTATCTCTCCCCTGCTTTGTAATGATCTTACCAATCTGAGCTTGTGCCCGGGATTCACCCTTGCAAATATATTCAACCTGGAGGCTGTCTCATCAAAGTCTTTTTCATTAAGCCGGTCGAGCTCTACCCCTGTTTTAACATCCTCTCCCAACCCCATCCCGGCTGCAATAGCCTTTGCCGTCAGCGCATGGTC
>CAZNPC010000158.1:0-3428 GCA_964574765.1 uncultured Nitrospirales bacterium
GGAGAGAACCATATAATATTACCGCTATATATTGAGAAGATGGTAGAGATTGGCAGGAGAAGACATGGGGTGGTAATCAGGTTTGGTCAAGCTTAGGTCGTAGGCTGAGACATTTTCTCATATTGATAACATGACTATTTTCTGTGAGACGATCAATTAAAGCAGCCGTAAGATGATCGTTTTTCAAGAAAGATGACCACTGCTGGAAGCCAAGGTTTGAAGTGATGATAGTGTTTTTTTTCTTGTACCGTTTATGCATCAGGGTAAAGAACAAGCCAACCTGTACAGGTTCCACCTCCACATAGCCAAGCTCATCAATTACAAGGCAGTCATAGGAGGCAAATTTTTTTATAAGCTTTGCCTCAGAATGATCAGCGACAGACTTATACAGCAACTCTATAAGCTCAGGGAACTCAACAAACCGGCCGGTATACCCCCGGTTTACAGCTTGGATGAGAAAGGCTGAAGACAGCCCTGTTTTACCTGCGCCGGTGGGACCGATCAGGATAAGGTTTTGCTGTTTTTTGATATAGTCAAAGGAGTCGTATATTGAAAGCACCTTCTTTTTATTCAGTTTCGGCTGTTTAGCAAAAGGGAAGGTCTCCATAACCAGTTTTTCGGGGATTTTTGCGCGGTTAAGCCGCATCTTCCTGGCGTTTTCTTTTTTGATCCTGTATTCTTCTTCCACTATAAGCTTGAGCAGTCGCACATGAGAGTAATTGCCCTTCCGGGCAGTATCCAGGTATCTGTCCCAGTTTGCTAAAAGGCTTAAGAGACGAAGATATTTTAGCATTTTTGTCAGTTCTTCATCCATCATCCTGCTCCTTATCCAACATTTTCTCATAATAAGAGAAATCCACCTCATCAGTAAAGCGGCCTTCAAGATAGGTTGATCTGTTTTCAAGCTGGGGATCGACTTCTACAAATTGAAGCTTATGGTTTTCCCCGCGCATCAGCAGTACCGCGATGCGTTCAAGGGTGGCCAAATCCGTAATCCGGTAGATTAAAGCGCGCTCAATGCTCTTAACAAACAACGGCAAAGCCATTTTCTGCTGCAGGCTGTAAAGCTGCCGGAGAAAGCGGTGTTTTGGTTTACCACTGGCTTTGAGAGCGAAGTCCAAATATGCACTTACCTTACCAGAGACTGCCCTTAAGTTTTGCTCTTCATGGGTGGTGGGATTCTTGCGGTGTCTCGGCTGATGCTGCGGTTTTGACTGGCCTTTAGGCCAGAACCGCTCATTTTTAACCCCAGCTACAGGCAGATCATATTCAGCCAGCAGTTTGCGCTGGTGATACAGCTTAAGCTTATGGCTGTACTGCAAAAGGGTTACTTCTACCAGGCTACTTCCCGGCACCCAGTAAAAGTTGCCATCAAATGACACGTAGCCATACTGATCGGTCTGCCTTTTGTGCAGCAGATAGGGTGCCGGCACATAAGAGGGCAGCTTCTTCAAAAACGGCTTCTCATACTCAAAGGCCCTGGCAGGTATCAGCCCGCTTTTGCCAACAGGTCTGTTTGCCATCCTGCGGGTGGCCCAGTCAAGAGCAGAATCGTTTAAATCCTGAAGACCGTCAAAGCTGCGCCCGGAGAAGAAATTGGTCACCACGGTGAAAAAACCTCGTTCATTTCCGGCTTTTCTGTTACTGTGCCCGATTTCGTGACATATGAATTCAAAACCGTATTGATCGGCAAAGTGTTTCATTTCCGGCACCATTACTGCATTTTTGCCGCTTCCCCGCAGCCGGGCAAGGTTTGT
The DNA here is from genome assembly GCA_964574765.1 of uncultured Nitrospirales bacterium. Taxonomy (GTDB): domain Bacteria; phylum Nitrospirota; class Thermodesulfovibrionia; order UBA6902; family BMS3Bbin08; genus CAZNPC01. The sequence goes on from CAZNPC010000158.1 coordinate 1,758, forward strand.
ATTATCAATGATGCAAACCTGTCCGGCATAACCCCAGAAGGCAAGCGCTTCATGCAGAAAACATTTCATCTTGAAACGGTTAAATGAGCGATAGAACTTTAGATACCTGATCTTTGAATAGCGAAAATAGAGAAGACTTCCCACCACCCGGACTTCTTTACCACTGATTTTAATCCGGTAAGGGGAGGTGTCATGCTGCATTTCGGCTCCCGGCTCATCAGCAACCTGTCCGCAGCGTTGATCTTGTGTCCTGCCCATTCCAAGTTCGTGTATCATCCGGGTCAGGGTGGAATAGCCGATCTGGATGCCCTCCTCTTCGGTAAGTCTCTCGTGAACACGCTGCACCCAGCCGTTGCACTCTGCGTAGAGTTTTCGCAGCAGCAACTCATCAACCTGTAGTTTGTCCTTGCGTGATGCATCAGGTATGCCGCCTTTAAGTTCAATAATACTTCGAACTGTGTTACGGCTTGCCTTCAACTGCCGGCAAATCTGGCGTATCCCCATGCCTTCTGCATATAGAAGATATATGGCTTTTCGTTTCTCTGGATCTATCATAAAGCTGCCTGATTGCTTTAACAAAACTATCCATTTGCCTCATGATTCCTCCTGCCAGCAGATTGGCCTGGACACAAAATGCATTACTGTGTAACTGGTTGGCGCTGCTTTGGCAGGTGAGGCGCTGCATGTATTTCCGGCATATTTCCAAGTCCCTTATCATTCCCCGTTCTCGTTCGCTTAAAAGGCCACTCTCTCCATCCACCTCTTTTAACTGGTTCAATCCCCATGCGATGTTACCGCTTAGAATCTGCTGGCGCATCTCTTCCGTCCCCTTAAAATATCCCTGGGCCAAGATCTCTATCTCTCGGATGCTCAAGTCCTTGCCGGCAACTGAAATCACAAATGCATCAATATCCTCATTTTTTACCCCCTTTATACGTATAAAAGGCCGAAGACTGTACATATAGCTGTATACAGGAAATTCTCCGCTCAGTATCCTTCTCATCACTGCAGGACTCATTTCACCTGTGATTCCTACTCGCACACTTACCCAGGCCGGACTTTTCTCCAAAAGTTTGGCTATTTCCACAACGGTCATGTTGTGTACGCTTTTTAGCTCATCTATTAATTTGGCCTGCTCAATAATGCTCAAGCTTCTTGCATTAGCTATGCGCATCAACTCTAAAATCCCGAAGGCTTCATCGGTTCCCAGACTGCAATATGGTACAATCCCAATTGCCAGCTTTTTGGCACACCGATAGCGCTTAAAACCATTAAGTAAAATCCTGCCCTGTTTTGCATCTACGCCCTGTAGTGGGTCTCTGATGCCATGTTCCAGAATCGAACACAAAAGTCTCCTTTCAGCAGCTTTATTCTTCATCCGGCAGCCTTCATAACGCAAATCAAAACTTGAAATCTCTACCATCTCCGCCATCTCTGCTCCTCAGGGTGGTCATCTATAACCTTTTCTCTCACTATAACCCCTTATCTGCCTTTTTCCTATGCTGTGTTGTCTCATTTTTTTCCTGAGCAGGTTCACAATCTCTTGCATACTTACCCGGCGCTGTTCGATTAAACTGATAACTGTTTGCAGGTGCACAAGTCCTGTTGCATCCAGGCTAGAGACTTCTTTCTCAGCTGCCTCTTCTTGTTCTGTCTCCTGGCGTGCCTTTT
>CAZNPC010000159.1:0-3422 GCA_964574765.1 uncultured Nitrospirales bacterium
ATTCCAAGCAATATGGCCAAAGATGTAATTGACAGTCTCATTAAAACCGGAAAGGTCATTAGGGGCTGGCTTGGCGTCTCAATACAGCCTATAAACGCCGAGCTGGCGAAACAGTTTGATCTTGAAGAAGAGTACGGCGCTCTTGTGGCTGACGTCATCGAAGGCAGCCCTGCTGAAAAAGCCGGGATCAAGAGAGGTGATGTTATTGTTGAGTTCAATGATATAAAAGTAGATGAGCCGTATAACCTCAGAAATACCGTGGCAGGAACGTCGCCCGGAGATATTGTTGAAGTTACAGTCATAAGGGAGGGGAAGTATAAGAAACTCTCTGTGACAATAGGAGAACTTCCTGCTGAAGCTCAGGCTCCTCCTCCTACAGTATATGAAAACGCCTTGAAAGGCATTAGTGTACGGGACCTGACACCTGAGCTTTATAAACAGCTGAATCTTCCGGAAAAGATCAGAGGAGTTGTTGTCACAAATATTGAGAGCGGCAGTTCTGCCGAGTCAAGACTTCTGCCTGGAGATGTCATACTTGAGATAAAGAAGAAAGCTGTCTCAAGCCTCGAAGATTATGATTCGATAGTGTCAAACATCAAATCTGATGAAGAAGTACTTTTACTGGTCTTTAGAAAAGGTTCTTCTATATTTATTACAATTTCGCCTGAGTAATAAACCGGTCATTAGGTTAAGGTTAAGGTCATGATGCCAGTATGGTTCATGGGTCAGGTCGTTAGTGTTGACTTAACCTCAACCAAACTACTAAACCGGCTTCCTAACCCTTACCTTTTCTTCGTATCTGACGGCAGAGCTGATCTCATAACATCGAGGAGGGGAACTTTATATTTCTTCGCGGATTTCTTACAGTCCTCGTATTCCGGTGATGCTTTCAGTATATCATTTTCATCCCGGGATACCTTGATTTTGATTTTTCCGTATTTCGTCTTTACGGCCTTTATCTCGCGCTGAAGTATTTTTCGCCGGACCTTATAGAACCTCACCCCGATACTGGTAGTTTCCTTTAATATGGTTTTAATCAGCTCATCCTTTTTATCATCGTTGCAGATTACTGAAAGCTTAACAGCGGGCCTTGATTTCTTCATTATAATCGGTGTTAAGAATACATCAAGCGCTCCGTATTTTAGAAGCAGGTCAATAACATAGTCATATACCTGAGGATTCATATCATCAATGTTGGTTTCAATCACTGTAACGTCAGCCCCCACATCTCCCCACTGCTTCGCTTCGCGAAGCAAAGAGGTGGGGACTGAGTACTCAGTACTCTGGCCTACAAACATCCTCAGTATATTAGGTGTCTTCTGAAAATTCTTCCCCCCTGCCCCAATTCCGATTTCAGACACCAGCATATCAGGTATCGAACAGTAGTTTACCGCAAGCCCTGAAATAAGCGCCGCTCCGGTAGGTGTAGTCAGCTCATAATTAACCCCTGATGAATAAACAGGAGCGCGCTTAAGCAACTGTAATGTAGCGGGTGCGGGAACCGGCAATATGCCGTGTGCAGTCTTTACGGTACCGCTTCCAAGATTCACCCGAGATGCGTAAACATCCCGGACTCCAAGAATACTTAGGCCGATCAATGTGCCAAAAATATCAACCATACAGTCAACAGCTCCAAGTTCATGGAGATGTATCTTATCAAACCTCTCTCCATGTACTTTTGCCTCAGCCTTGAAAAGATTTTTGAATATCGCCAGGCCTTTCTGTTTAATATCTTTGGAAAGAGAAGAAGCCTTGATTATTTTTTCAATGTCACTCCATTTTTTCGGAGTTCGGACTTCGGAGTTCGGACTTCGGACTTCAACGTCTACCTTTGTTGCAGCAAAACCAGCCCTTTTAACAGTCTTTGCGCTCAGCTTATATCCGCGGACCGGCAGTCGTGACAACTCCTTTTTCAGCCTGGCAGTGGATACTCCTGCGTCAACAAGCGCACCCAGGAACATGTCCCCGCTTATGCCTGAAAAACAGTCAAAGTATGCGATCATAGTTTATGTAGAGCCATAGAACCACAGTTCCATAGTATCGTTACCACAGATCTTTAAGAACTACGGCACTAAGGAGCTATGGAATTATGGTACTTGTTAATTAACTGTTAACATATTAATTTTATGCGCCAATACGGCCGCGCCGAAGCCGTTATCAATGTTCATAACGGCAATTCCCGGAACACATGCATTAAGCATGGCAAAAAGCGCCGTAAGCCCTGACAGGCTGGTGCCATAACCCACGGAAGTCGGCACAGCAATTATAGGCTTGTCAGTCATGCCTCCGATCACTGATGGAAGCGCTCCTTCCATACCTGCCACAATTATCAGCACCGCGGCACCGGATAATACTTTTTCAGCTTTTTTTATTCGATGCAGGCCGGCAACACCTATGTCAGATATCAGTTCCGCTTTGCTGCCAAGAAATGACAGTGTTGCCATTGCCTCTTCTGCTATTGGCAGATCCGACGTGCCGGCGCAGAGTACAGCGGCCAATCCTGTCTTCCTGTGTGCTTCTGAAACACTTATTACTCCTGACCTTTCATAATAAACTGCGTCCTTTCTGTACCGTCTGCTTATTGAATTAATAGCCTTAAAAACATCTTTTGAAGCTTTTGTGGCAAGAAGTCTTTTATGCACCTTAAGCATGGATTCAGCAATAGCTTTAATATCTGCCAGTTTCTTGTCTTTTGCGTAAAGAACTTCGGGTATCCCCTGCCTGAGTGTTCTGTGATGATCGACGTTGGCACAACCGATATCATCATATGGAAGGTGCTTTAAAACATCTAAAGCTTTCTCAACAGTCATGGAACCGCTTTTGACTGAACTGAGCATTTTCTTTATTTTTTTATTATCCATGAGTAACTTTAAATAAATTGCAAAATTAGCATTGCAAAATTAGCATTTATCATTGATTTAAGAGTAGATTTGAACTGATAATTGTTAATTGATAATTTAAAATTGTATCTTCTGGCATTAAAACTCCGCCTTCAAGGTCCTACTCATTAGTTCTCTCACTGCATCTGACGGGCTTTTGCGTTTGTTTATGGTCTCATTTATCTGCTCCACTATGGGCATCTCTACACCATATTTCCCTGATAGTTCATAAGCAGCCTCTGTTGTAGCAACCCCTTCCGCCACTGTTGCCATATCTTCAAGTATATCAGTCAAATTCTCCCCCTGCCCCATTTTAAAGCCGACTGTATGGTTTCTTGAAAGGGCGCCTGTGCAGGTCAGCACAAGATCGCCAAGACCACTTAATCCCATAAATGTTTTTTCTTTCGCACCCATTGCCTTTCCAAGCCTTGTGATCTCCGCAAGTCCCCTTGTAATAAGAGCCGCCCTCGTGCTGCTGCCAAGTCCAAGGCCGTCTGATATCCCCGCGGCCAGGGCCATAACATTTTTCAATGAACCGCCCAG
>CAZNPC010000160.1:0-3387 GCA_964574765.1 uncultured Nitrospirales bacterium
GAACAGATACATCAGCAAATGCTCAAGACACAAAAGAGATTTGATATGATGAAGACGTGGTAATTACTGTTATTTGATGCAAATTTCGGATATCATGAGGAGGTAAAATCCATGAGCTACTATTTCAATAAAACATTACATATCTCTTTTGACGATGCTATAACGAAAGTAACTGAAGAACTGAAAAAGGAAGGATTCGGTATCCTTACTGAGATTGATGTCAAAGAAGCGATGAAAAAAAAGCTGGACAAGGATTTCAGAGAATATAGAATCCTTGGTGCCTGTAATCCTCCTTTTGCCTATAAGGCATTGCAGGCAGAGGACAAAATCGGCACAATGCTGCCCTGTAATGTAATAGTTCAGGAAATTTCAGACGGACAGGTTGAAGTCGCTGCTATCGACCCTGTAGCCTCCATGCAGGCTGTTGAGAATGAGGCGCTCAGTGAAATTGCAACAGAAATACAGGGGAAATTGAAGAAGGTTATAGAAAGTCTGTAGCAGTTGGGGTACGTTGCAACAAGCTCCAACTACAGATATTCTCAATATCGGATATTGATACCTATGCCGCCTTTATATTCTGAGTGATGCTGGGCTACAATCGAAAAGTGCTTGCTGAGTATCCAGCCTGCTCCGGCTACCCATTCTTCTTTTGACTCGGTGTCGTATTGATACTCTCCGAATGCGTACAGCCTGTCGGCAAGCTGTATTTCTTTCCCCAGTAATAATCGCCCTTCCCCTTCTGTATCTAACCAAAGAGAGCTTTCAAACAAAAAAGGCAACAGATACCGAAAACCGATTATTCCGCGGTGATTCTGTTCACTGTCAGTGAGAACTCCCCCCGCAAAAGCCGTAAAAAAGCGGTTAAAATATCTCTCGTACGTCAGGACAGCCTCATAGTCCTCATCCCAGCCAGCTTCCCATGCGGCGATGAAATTATTGCGGGTATCAGCAACTACGAGTCTTCCTTCTGCCATCTGCGTAAGAAATGAAGCATTCGCCCATAAATACCAGTGCTCTTTAAACAGTTTTTTTCTGATCCCTGCGATGAGCGGGTCAAGCTCTGATCCCTCATAGTGTACAATGCGTGCCATTCCGGCCTTGAGATGATAAAGAACATGGCAATGGAAAAACCAGTCCTTTTCTTCATCCGCGTAAAATTCGATAATTCTTTCGCCTAGCGGAGGTACATCAGTCGTATGTTTCAATGGCGAGTAGTCACCATGTTTATTTACAACCCTGAAAAAGTGTCCATGGAGATGCATCGGGTGGTGCATCATCGTTTTATTAACCATGATGAAGCGGACATTTTCGCCTTTTTTAATCCTGATCATGTCTGCTTCACTTAAAACCTTCCCGTTAATGGACCATACATAACGCTCCATGTCGCCAGTCAGTTCAAGCCTGATCTCCCGGACCGGATGTTTATCAGAAAGCACGGTCGAAACAGGAGACCGAAGTTTGTCGTATGGCGGCATGGGACGTTCATTCATAGGCATTTTCATCATTCCTGCGCCATGAGTCATCCCTTTCATTCCACTGTCTGCTCCGCTGTGCATTTTGTAGAGATTGGGTTTTGGAATATCCGGGGCTGCTATCTGTTCCCCGCTTCCTATAAAAAGTGAAGTGTAGCCTGAACCGTCCTGAGCAGTAGCACGGAATTCATAGGCTCCGATATCAGGCACGATAATGATCATATCATATGTCTCTGCAACTGCTATCAGAAACCGTTTCATGTCCACAGGTTCTACATCAACCCCGTCGGCTGACACAACCCGCATATTCCCTCCGGCATATTGCAGATAAAAATAAGATGACGCTGAAGCGTTTATAACGCGCAAACGTACGGTTTGGCCTGGACGAACATCCAGCTCAGCCGAGGGCTTACCGTTGACAAGAAACTGGTCATATGCAACATCTGAAACGTCCATAGGTGGCATTCTCATCCATGACCGGTTCAGCACATCGCGAATAGCATCTGCCCTGATTGCTCCGTATAAACTCTGCATCGAGCCTTTTTTCAAAGAATAATAGTCGCTTCCGCTTTTGAGCGTCCGGAGGACTTCATCAGGGTTCTCATCCGTCCAGTCGGAAAGAACAACTACATAGTCAATGTCCGATTTTACTGACGGCACTGTTGGTTCAATGACTATTGAACCAAATACCCCCCTCTGCTCCTGCAGCCCCGTGTGGGAGTGATACCAGTATGTGCCTGAATGCTTTATCGGGAATTCATATGTATAAGTTGTTTCGGGTAAAATCGGCGGAGTTGTCAGGTATGGCACCCCGTCCTGTAAATTGGGAAGTAGAATCCCATGCCAGTGTATTGAGGTTTCCTCTTTCATTTCATTACGGACATGGATTCTGGCAATATCCCCTTCTTTAAACCTTAGAGTAGGTCCGGGAATGCCGCCATTGATTGTAATCGCCTGCACGTCACGGCCTGTGAAGTTGACGTTTTGATAATTGATAACGAGATCATATTCTATGACCGCTGCAGTTGACAAATCACTTAAAAAGAGTAGAAATAGAAAGACACCTGCTGCCTTTGTTTTCATGAAACTCATCTATCCATTAAAAAATAGTTTCGATTTTGAAAACATTATAGTATATTTATATATATTTGGGAATTTCTGGAAAACTGGGAGCGAATGAGAGTGAAATCAGGAGTTGCATTTTTATTGATTCTGACTATATTTTTTGCTTTCGTTTATTTTGCACGTCCGCCGGGAGTACCTCCTGATCTCCAGGTTAAACTCGATGAATCAATAATTGAGAAGTCTCTTGTTCCGCATAATGGAAAACTCCCCGGCATTACATGGGTTGATGACATACACCCAATCTTTGTGAGGAACAAATGCGGACATTGCCATACAAGAGGGCAGGAGGTAATTGTCGAGGGATTTGAAGAACTTGCCCTTGGAATCATAGACCCCAATGATGAAGGTAATGCTTTTTACAGTTATCATGAGCTGGTGTATGCCCAGGGGCCGCCTCAAATCCAGACAGGCGAGACACTGAGAGACGGGCAGTGCTGCTGGCCCCGTGATTACCCTCCAGAGAAGCAGAGGCGAATATGGATAGGCCACCCTGAAAAAAGCGTCCTTGTGCGGAAACTTGACCGGGATTATTTTAATTGGGACAGGCCTCCACGATTTTTTGAGGAAGGACTCGATTTGAAGTGGGGTGTTCCTATGCCAATGTACAAAGTTAGAGAAGGAGGGCATGAAGACCATAGCGCTGAAGGAAATGGACAAAAGCAATATGACATACGCCCTTTTTATGAAAGGATCTTTCTTAACCTTTCATTATGGATTGGTGGAAGCAGGGATGAGCTGCGTCAATGGCCGGATAGAATTTCTGCATCAGACAGATCATTACTTCGCTACT
>CAZNPC010000161.1:0-3385 GCA_964574765.1 uncultured Nitrospirales bacterium
TAATGCATCGACCTGAGGCGCTACATTTTCTTTATGTAAGACTTTAAACATATTAGGACTTAATCTACTTTTCTGAGTTGTAAAGGAAATATATGAAGTAGTATTTAGCTACTGATTATATCAGAAAAAGCAGATGAAAATCATTTTGAAGCAAACAGTACCATATTAAAGGGAATATGGACAATATATATGTTATAAATGTACTGAATACCATTAGGAGAAACGGTAACCCCATGGGCGGCGCTATATGATAACTTACTGCGATTTCTTGATTTTTCCTTAAATTTTAACGAAAATAGTGTGGTATTCCAGGATTTAAACGAACGGATGAAACATATTTTCTCGATTCAGAAAAGAATGACTGAAAAAATGGAAAAACAGATGGAGACCATCCTGAGGAAGTATAATCGCGAAGAAGGGAATGTCATCTCAATACTGCAGGATTTGCAGAAGAAGTTTGGGCATGTTCCAAGAGAGGCTGTCTACTGGTTTTCGAACAGGCTGAATATCCCTGCAAGTGCTTTCTTTGGTGTTGCAACATTTTATTCTCAGTTTCATCTCAAGCCGAGGGGCAGACATATTATTACTGCCTGTCTGGGCACTGCATGCCATGTAAGAGGGGCGGTGCCGGTAGAGCATCGCATTCGAGAACACCTGTCCCTGGGGAAGGACGAAGACACTACAAAAGATATGCATTATACAGTGGAGAGTGTTGCCTGCATCGGTGCATGCAGTCTGGCGCCTGTTATCAGGATTGATAAAAAGATTCATAGCAATGTGCTACCTGAAGAAGTGGAGCATATTCTGGACGAGGACAGAGGGAGCAAAAAGCGATAGAATGGCTACCGCGAAAAAAAGCAGAAAACCTTCAGTGAAAAATCTTACGATTAAGGTATGTATGGGCACAGGCGGAATTGCGTCCGGGGGACAGGAAGTTTTAAATGCCTTCAGCAGACAGTTAAAGGCGCTGGGTATAAAGGCTGATATAGTAAAAAAATGCGTCAAGAAAACAGGGTGCCGCGGCTGCTGTTCAAAGGACGTGCTTGTTGATGTAAGTATAAATGGGACGAGCGCGACCTATCAGCATGTTTCGAGAGATAAAGTTGAAAGGATTATTCAGGAGCATATCATCGATGGAAATATAGTAAAGGAATTGCTTGTCGGGCCGGAATACCATGCATTTCATGACAGGAAGATAAAAATACTTCTCAAGCAGTGCGGTGAAATTGATCCGGAGGAGATCGAGGACTATTTCGAGGCAGGAGGTTATAACGGTCTGCAAAAGGCCCTGTCAGGAAAACCTTCCAATATAATTAATATCATAAAGAAATCAGGACTGCGCGGAAGAGGCGGGGCCGGTTTCCCGACAGGTATTAAATGGGAGATATGCTCAAAGACAGAATCAGAACAGAAATACATTATATGCAATGCTGATGAGGGCGATCCCGGCGCATTTATGGACCGTTCCTTAATTGAGGGCAACCCCCATTCTGTTATCGAGGGAATGATTATCGGCGGGTATGCAATAGGTGCGAGCCGCGGGTACATCTATATCCGTGCTGAGTACCCTGTTGCGATAAGCCGTTTGAGGATCGCCCTGAAGCAGGCAAGAAAGAAAGGCTGTCTGGGAAAGAATATTTATAAGAGAGGATATGATTTCGACATTCGCATCAAAGAGGGCGCAGGTGCCTTTGTATGCGGTGAAGAGACAGCGCTCATTGCGTCCATTGAAGGACAGCGTGGTATGCCCAGGTCAAAGCCGCCCTTCCCGGCAGAAAAAGGCCTCTGGGGAAAACCAACTGTTATTAATAATGTTGAAACACTTTCGACCATTCCTCATATTATTTCACGGGGTGCAAAGTGGTTTTCATCAATCGGGACAAAAAACAATACTGGCACAAAAATATTTTCCATAACAGGCAAGATCAAGAACACAGGATTGATTGAGGTGCCCATGGGAATATCGCTTAGGGAAGTTATCTATGACATAGGCGGAGGGTGTCTGCAGGACCGCGAACTCAAGGCCGTACAGACCGGAGGTCCCTCAGGAGGATGTATACCTGCATCACATATTGACATGCCTCTTGATTATGATTCATTAAGCAGTGTGGGTTCCATGATGGGATCAGGCGGAATGGTAGTGATGGACAGCACCACATGCATGGTGGATATGGCAAGGTTTTTTCTTGAGTTTACACAGAACGAGTCATGCGGCAAGTGTCTTCCCTGCCGGGTGGGCAACAAGAGGCTTTATGAAAGACTGAAAAAGATAACCGAAGGCAAGGGGAAAAAGGGTGACATAGAATTTCTCCAGTCCCTTGCCGAGGACATAAAGATTACCTCCCTGTGCGGACTGGGCCAGACAGCGCCGAATCCGGTTCTTTCAACGATCAGATATTTCAGGGATGAATATGAAGCCCATATCTTTGAGGGCAGGTGTCCTGCAGGAGTATGCGAGGCGCTGCGGCAGTATATAGTAAATGCTGATATCTGCAGGATGTGCGGCAAGTGTTTTAAAGAATGCCCGGCTGAGGCAATATCATGGGAGAAAAAACAGCCTGCTGTTATTGATAAGGGTAAATGCATTAAATGCGGAAGATGCTTTGAGGTATGTCCATTCGGTGCGATAGATTAAAAATCGGGAGTTTATTATGTCCGGTAAAAAAGTAAAAATAATCCTTAATGGTACAAAGACCGTTTGTGCTAAAGGCGATACTATCTTCAATGCCGCGAAAAAGGCAGGGGTCTTCATCCCCACGCTCTGTCATGATATGCGGCTTGAACCATACGGTGCCTGCAGGATGTGTAGTGTTGAAGTACAGGGAGTGTCCAGACTTCTTCCTGCCTGCTCAACGCCTGTGTCAGAGGGTATGGACATAAGGACAGAGAGCTGGACCGTGAAGAGGATAAGGAAACGTCTTGTGTCTCTTCTGCTTTCCAACCATCCCAATGACTGCATGCGGTGCGAGACTTCAGGCGCATGCAAACTCCAGAACCTTGCTTATGAATACAAAGTCGATGGCAGGGAATATGGCGGAGAGAGATGGAACCTCCCGATCAGGCAGGCAAACCCCTTTATCGTATATGAGCCTAATAAATGTATTGTTTGTGGCAGGTGCGTCAGGATATGCAACGAGATTGTCATGGCCGGTACAATAGACTTTACCGGAAGGGGATTTCATACAGTGCCTGACACAGCCTTCCGTACCGCCCGGACACTATCAATCTGCGAGTTCTGCGGACAGTGCGTATCGACCTGCCCAACAGGCGCACTTACCGACAAAAAGGCCAGGGGCAAGGGAAGAGTACATGAACTGAAACGGGTAAAGACAACCTGCTGCTACTGCGGAACAGGATGCAGCTTCTATCTGAATGTAAAAGACGA
>CAZNPC010000162.1:0-3350 GCA_964574765.1 uncultured Nitrospirales bacterium
GGGTGGCCTTTTTTGGTTATTTTTTGGCCACGCAAAAAAGAACCGCAGGTGTGGGATGCGTAATCCCATATAAAAAGTCTTTTGCGGGTCCGGGGTGCGCAGCCCCGGGCGGCCGGTGGGACGAAACCCCACAACCCCTCCTCAACTTATTGACAAAAACCAGACAAAAATGTATGATAATGCAAAAATGTATGATTTACTACAATTATGAAATGATAAAAAACAGGGACTTACAGGCTGGCACGGTTTTAGCATTACATAAGGGTAGGTTATGAAATTAACTTTAAGTTTAACAGGGAGGTGTGTTATCAGGCTGAGTTTACCCCGAACCACAAAGAGATCTTCGCAGCAAACGATAAAGCCGAGGACGAATGGTATATATAAAACACATAAAGAAATACCATAATGCTTCGGAAGTGACTTGTGGTACGGGGTTTACAACGATATTTTTTATTGTTATTATTACATCCTGAGCTTTTCAGCGTCTGATACCTGACGGCATTAAAAGTGGTATCGACGCTTTTTTTAGCCTGATACAGATGACATTAATGTTGAATTAAATACATTATTGTCAAGGACGTAAAGAGCTTTCAGCTCCACGTCCCACGGGAATAAACTATGTGCAGATTAGTTGCATTAACATCAAATGAATATTTCTCACCCATGGAGAACATCGTTGCCCTTGACACCATGAAAGAAGGGCATGACGGCTCCGGGCTTGGCCTTGTTTTAAAAAACCTGGGCGGAGAATTTGAAGAGTTAAAAGACCACCCTATTCTTTCTGCTATCTGTTCTGAAAAAGGACTGGCAGATCTTGACAGTTATATGGAACAGCTGGGCTTTCGCGTCAAATATGTTTGGTCTCCTGAAATCAAAAACAGTCAGAGTATTCCAAGGCATGACCATTACATAACAAAGGTCTATGAATATCCAAAAGAATACCAGGAAAAATCTTTAAAAGAAAAAGAAAACCTTTTAATGAATACACGGCTTACATTGAGAGATATGGGCGAGGCTGACGGCTCAATTTATGTCTTTTCTTTTTATCCGGATATCATCACCCTTAAAGAGGTCGGCGACCCCATGGAACTGGCTGAGTTTTTCGGGCTTGCCAAAGACCCTCTTAAAGCAAAGATTATTTTTGCACAGGGCAGGCAGAATACAAATTACCAGATATATCTTTATGCATGCCATCCGTTTTTTATTCAGGGCTACTGCTCTATGACGAATGGAGAGAATACTGCTTTTGTACCGATTAAAGAGTTTCTTATGAGCAGAGAAAATCCCGGTTACATGGGGTATAACAGTGACAGCGAAGTCTTTACTCATATACTTCATTACATGTGCAGGGAACTTGAATATCCGCTTCATTATTATAAGGATGTAATTACTCCGCTTAAGAATTCTGAGATACAGCAGCGTGCGGACAGGGAAGCGTTAAGACTGATCAAGATGTCTCTGAGGCCGCTTTGCATTGACGGCCCGAACTGCGTAATAGGGTTTACTCCTGACGGCACATGCTTTATGGTGCAGGACGCAAAGAAATTAAGGCCGGGTGTTGTCGGCGGTGTGAAAGGCAAATACGGGTTTATGTCAGAGGAGTGCGGGCTTGACCGCACGATTCCTGAAAGGGACAAGACACAGGACATATTCCCGATGAAGTATGACATGGTCATAGTTAAGCCGGGTGCAGAGGAGGTGACTGTATGGAACCAGCTGAAAGGTTAGACTATAATCACGAGCTTATGTTACAGGAGTTTCCATATATAATCCGCTGGCGGGAAGACCGCTGTACGCGCTGCGGCCACTGCACTGCCATATGCCCGATTAAGGCAATCGAGCCAACAGTTGTCTCGCAAAGGCTTGTTAAGTCAGAAGGCGCTGTGCCGGCTCCGTCAGCTGTAAAGAGCGCTACTCATGTTGTAAGGCAGGTAACAGACATAGAGCGTTACTGCACGGGCTGCGGAATGTGCTCGCTTGTGTGCCCGACAGTTGCGATAGAGCCGGAGTATAATCCGCAGAACAAATTCATGTTTCACAAAAACAGGGGCGGTTCTCCGTACACAAGGGGCGGAAGAAGGAATGACCTTAGCGTCTCTACACTTGATAAACTCAAGTTCACGAGAATATCAATGCTTACTGACCCTGCACTTGATGCAGGCAGGCATGAGTTTCATATACGCACTCTTCTGGGAAGGATTCTTCCTGCAGAGCATCTGCCTTTTAAGTCGGAAAACGGAGTTTTGCGTGTCAAGGATGATATGTTTGTTCCGCCTGTGCGCGAAATATATCCGATAATGATAGGAAGCATGTCAATCGGCGCTCTGTCTCCTCCCATGTGGGAAGGGCTTGCCATGGGTGTTGCTTATCTTAATGAAGAAGAGAACATGCCTGTTGTCATGTGTTCAGGCGAGGGCGGTATGCCTCCGAGGCTTTTAAAGTCAAAGTTCCTTAAGTATTTTATCCTTCAGATTGCTTCCGGGTATTTTGGATGGGATGAGATTATTCACGCAATTCCCCATATGAAAGAAGACCCTGCTGCTGTTGAGATTAAATACGGACAGGGCGCAAAGCCCGGAGACGGCGGACTGCTTATGTCATATAAGGTGCTTAAACTTATTGCCGGCATACGCGGGGTGCCCATGCACGTTGACCTGGCATCTCCGCCTACTCATCAGACAAAGTACTCTATTGAAGAGGCAGTTGCCAAGATGATTCAGTCAATGTCAATGGCATGGGGCTTCAGGGTGCCTGTATATCCGAAGATTTCAGGCTCAAAAACCGCACAGGCTGTTTTAAACAACCTTGCGCGTAATCCGTATGCAGCAGGGCTTTATATTGACGGTGAAGACGGAGGCACAGGAGCTGCCTACAATGTATCAATGGATAAAATGGGCCATCCTATTGCCTCAAACTTAAGAGGCTGTTATCTTGATCTTGTTAAACAGGGCAAGCAGAACGAACTGCCGCTTATTGCTGCGGGAGGTGTTGGAAAGACAGGCAACCTTGCTGCCAATACTGCTGCGCTTATAATGCTTGGTGCTTCGGCTGTTGCAATCGGCAAATACATAATGCAGGCTGCTGCAGACTGTCTTGGTGATGAATACAACAGGTGCAATCTCTGTAACACCGGAAGATGCCCAAGGGGCATTACGACACAGGACCCGAAACTTTACCGCAGGCTTGACCCTGATAAGGTTGCCGAGCGTGTTGTTGATGTATTTAAGTCTGCTGATGTTGAGCTCAGGAAGATTTTCGCTCCTATGGGAAGGTCAACACAGCTTCCAATAGGCATGTCAGACGGGCTAAGTGTTGGAGATGAAGAAATCGCACGCAGGCTTCAGATAAGT
>CAZNPC010000163.1:0-3313 GCA_964574765.1 uncultured Nitrospirales bacterium
GCGAGTTAAGAGAGTTGGAGCAAAACATGGAGAAAAGGAAGTCTGATATAGCGTCTGCCGAAGAGCAGCTGACTACTATGAGAAAAGACATTGCCGAGAGCGAAAAAGGCCTGGCATCTCTCGAAGCTGAAATAGCACAAATGGAGAAGGGGCATCATGAATTGAAAATTAAAATTGTCTCTTTAAAAGAAGAATCCGAAAGGGAACAGAAAAGACTTGAATTTATTTCAGCCGAATTGGACGACGAGAGAAAAGAAAAGGAAAACTCGGTGCTGGAACTGGATGCAAAGGGCAAGGCCTGCCGGGTGCTTGAAGACGAAAGGCGGGTATTGGAAGTTGCTGTAAAGGAGAATCAGGACATGATTTCGGAGAAGCGGACCCTGCTTGATACTTTGCGTACGGCGCTTACAGAAGTAATGCTATCGAGAACGGCAGGATCTGAAAAAACAGACTCATTAGCCAGGGAGAGTGAAAGGCTTGATTCTGAAATCGCCGGCATAGAAACAAAAAAAGACGAGATGAAAAAAGAGAAGGTTGAGATCGAGACCGAAAGCGGAAACAAAGAAAATGAGATTAAAGAAAGGGAAGAGGCTGTCGTGTCGCAAGTGTCTCTCATCAGCGGCCTGAAGCAGAGCTCGGCAGAGCTTAAGGAAAAGATAGAAGCTAAAGCGGCAGAGCTGAATCTTTTGGAAAAACAGCAGAAGCAGTATGTAAATGAGTTATCAGAGGTAAGAAAGGAACTCTCTTACGTTGAAGTAAGGAAGACAGAGCTGTCACTGAAACGTGACCATATAAGAGAAGATATGAAGAAGACTTATTCTGTTGACGTTGACAATATGTCAGACGATAGCATGTCAGAACCGCTGATGCCTGAACAGGAGGAAAGGCTCGAAGAATTAAGAGAAAAACTTCAGGCTATCGGGCCTGTAAACCTCGGCACTCTTGAAGAACTCGAAGAACTCAGAACAAGATATGATTTTTTGACAAAACAACAGAACGATCTTTTGGAATCGATTAACAGTCTGCAGGAGACGATATCTAAGATTAATGGGACGACCCGGAAAAAACTGGAGGACGCTTTTCAGGCGCTTAACGAAAAGTTTAAAGAAGTTTTCACTTCTCTTTTTGGCAAGGGAAAGGCGGAGCTTATCCTTACCGAAGGCAATATACTGGATGCGGGCATTGAAATAGTTGCTCAGCCTCCCGGCAAGAAACTACAGAACCTGATGCTTCTTTCAGGAGGAGAAAAGGCTCTGACAGCCCTGTCTCTGCTGTTTGCCGGCTTTATGATCAAACCGACACCCCTGTGTCTGCTGGACGAGGTTGACGCGCCGCTGGATGAGTCAAACACGGACAGATTTACATCTCTTCTTTCGGAGCTGTCAAAA
Organism: uncultured Nitrospirales bacterium; assembly: GCA_964574765.1. Lineage (GTDB taxonomy): Bacteria > Nitrospirota > Thermodesulfovibrionia > UBA6902 > BMS3Bbin08 > CAZNPC01. The sequence goes on from CAZNPC010000163.1 coordinate 1,389, forward strand.
AATATCCAGTTTATTATAATTACCCATAACAGAAGAACAATGGAAGCTGCAAATTATTTGTATGGTGTTACAATGGAGGAACCTGGGATATCAAAGGTTGTTTCAATGCATCTGACAGAGGTAGGTTAAATGAAGGAAATTAAGTTCGCCGGTTTTGAAGTAAAAGGAAAGCTGTCGGCACAAATAGTGGGCAGCGGGGATGTTAACCCGAACAAGATAAGCCCGGATGGAATGCTGTTAGAGACCACGACCAAATTGAATATGAACGGTATCTACAGATTTAAGATGAGCTTTGGTGAAAAAGATATAATACTTATGGCGAAGGTGACGAGTGTATTAATGAAAGGGACAGTCAAGAAAAATAACAGGAATGTGACTCTATATCAGATTGCTGCGGATTTTGTGAATTTGAAAAATGAACACAAGGCCTTCATAGATGATGCTATAGAGAGGCTGATCGAAGAAGATATCCCGGAGCTTGATGATAGAATCAAGAGCGCGAAGTTCCATGTTACAGACTAGTCCCATATATTCTGCGTAAGAACCTGATCCTCGGCCGGAAGTATTAACAGGTATAATAATTGTCCTGCGATGAAAGATATTAGAGACATACTCCCCCATCGGGTTTTTACTGCACCGGAAGATCTGTACTGTTACGGTTTTGATGCATCTGTCAGTAGGGGCCTTCCGCTTGCCGTTGTTCGGCCGGTTGAGACGGGCGAGATCTCAAAGGCAGCGGCCTTTGCCTCTGATAATGGAATTTCAATTGTTCCTAGAGGTGCCGGCACAGGAATGACCGCCGGTTCAGTCCCGGTTGAGAACTCTCTGATTTTATCCACGGAATCAATGAACAGAATAGTTGATGTGGATGAAAAGAACCTTATTGCCGTGGTAGAGCCGGGAGTCATAAACGGACACCTGCAGAAAGTACTTGAAACAAAAGGGCTTTTTTATCCCCCGGATCCTTCCAGTATGGAGTTCTGTACAATTGGCGGTAATGTAGCTGAAAACGCCGGAGGACCCAGAGCCCTGAAATATGGTGTTACAAAGGATTATGTGCTGGGACTGGAGGCTGTTCTTCCGGATGGCAGGGTCTTTACTTCAGGTGTTAAAACCCTTAAGGGGGTGGTCGGGTATGACTTGACCAGGCTTATTGTCGGCTCTGAAGGTACACTGGTTGTAATATCAAAGGTTTTCCTCAGGCTGTTGCCGCTTCCGGAAGAAATAGTAACTCTTTTATGTGCTTTCCCGGGGCTGGATAATGCTGCAAAAGCGGTTTCAAAGATTATCGCTTCCAGAATAATCCCCAGAACTCTCGAGTTTATGGATCGTGAAACAGTTCTGGCTGTTGAGAATTATAAACCTTTCGGCCTTCCGGCAGATGCCGAGGCACTGCTGCTGATCGAAGTCGACGGAGCGCGGAATTCGGTTCACGAGATTACCGAGAGGATCGTTTCTATATGCAGTTCACTCGGTGCCGGAGTCAGTGTGGCAGACGATATTTTTGCCAAGCAGAGAATATGGGAGGCCAGGAGAGCAATATCTCCCGCCCTGTATCGCATAAGTCCGTCGAAAATTAATGAAGACATAGTAGTTCCCCGGAGTAATATACCTGACATGCTTAATTCCCTGAAGGAAATAGGGAACAGACATAAATTGAAAATAGTGAATTTCGGACACGCCGGAGATGGAAACATACACGTAAACATTATGACGGACAAAAACGACGAAATAGTTTATGAAAATGCCGAAAGAGCAGTGAAAGACATCTTTGAGGCCGCTTTAAAGCTTGGCGGGACTATTTCAGGTGAGCACGGAGTAGGTCTTGCAAAGGCCAGATATTTAGGAATGGAACTTTCTTCTGAAAATATCTCGCTTATGAAGGGTATAAAAGGAATATTCGATCCCAAGGGCATAATGAACCC
>CAZNPC010000164.1:0-3313 GCA_964574765.1 uncultured Nitrospirales bacterium
TTTTTCAACAGCTCCTGTTTTTCTGTCTCTCCTTTAACTCCGATCTTCTCCTGTTCGAGGATACATGACACGATATCAAGAAGAAGCCCTTTCATATCTGCCTTGCCAAGCTCTCTGGGCAAAGCCCTTACCAGTACGTTATTGGCCCCGAAATCTTCAATGTCCAGTCCAAAATCATGCATAAGTTCTTTGTAACTGGTAATAACATTAAATTCCTTCGGCGGCATCTCAATCCTGACCGGAAGAAACAGGTTTTCCGGCTCAACAGAGGTTTTCTTAAGAAACTTTTCGTATAGAACCCTTTCATGGACCGCGTGCCGGTCGATTATTACAAGCCCGTCGTCAGTAACCTCCACTGCAAAAGATTCACCAATATCAATAAATCTGCGGATAGCCGGGGCTATTTCTCCTGTAAAAAAGTCTGTCTGGGTATTTGCCTGCAATGGAATAGAGCCGCTCCCCGATCGAAAAGCTGATTCAAGGGCCTCACGTACACTACCATGCGGTTTTTTATCTGCCTGAAACTGTCCAGACACATCCCTCTCTGATAAAGGATTTAACGCATTTTTTACTGCTTGTGCAACAAGACTGTGGATCTCGTCCTGCTTTTCAAATCTGACCTCACGCTTTGCCGGATGGACATTAACATCAACTTTATCAGGGTCTACATCAAGGAAAAGAAAAAATGCGGGATTTTTGTCCTTTGGGATCAGATCCTTATAAACGCTGTAAACAGCATGGCTCACAGTGGGATTTTTTATAAAGCGGCTGTTTACAAATATGAACTGATAGTTTCTTGCCGCTCTTACAAATTCTGTTTTGCATGTAAACCCATACAGCCTGATACCGTCTGTCTCGTCTTTAACTTCAAGGAATTCATCAGCCAGTTCTTTACTGTAGAGCTGAACAAACCTTTCCCTGATATCTTTTGCAGGTGGAACATTTATGACCTCGCTGTCATTATGATTAAGCAGAAAAGCTGTTTCAGGATACGGCAGGGCCTTATGAGTTACTGCGGCAATAATATGTGACAGCTCTGTGGAAACTGTCTTCAGGAACTTCCTTCTTGCCGGGGTATTGTAGAAAATATCCCTGATCTCCACATCCGTACCTTGCGCAGGCGGAGCATCAGTAACCATTTTTTTATTTCCCGCATCGAACTCGACCTTTGTCCCAATGTCCGAGCCTTTGGCAGATGTGGTAAGAGAAACTTTTGAGACCGAGGCTATGGCTGCAAGCGCCTCACCTCTGAAACCCAGTGTAGATATATTAAAAAGGTCTTCTTCTGACTTCAGTTTGCTGGTAGCGTGCCGCTCAAAACACAGGGAAGCGTCATCCCTGTCCATGCCTGAGCCGTCATCAGAGACCCTGATGAGTCTCCTGCCCCCGTATGAAACTTCTACAGTAATCCTCTTTGCGCCCGCATCAATAGAATTATCAAGCAGTTCCCTGACTACAGACGCGGGCCGCTCTATGACCTCGCCTGCGGCTATCTTGTTAGTTAACGATTCTGAAAGTATGGATATTTTAGACATAGAACAAATTGTCAATTGTTAATTGCTCGCCTCGTGCGAAGCCTACGGGTCGATCGTCAATTAAAACTAAAACTTTCACTTAATATAATTATGGTTACTTATTGGTTCTGGTGTACTGTCCCATAATTAGATCTACACTATTCTGTCACTCTCGCTTGTCGAGAGTCCTTCTTTTAAAAGAGGATCGATTCCGGACAAGCCGGAATGACACTGGAAAAAGTGTAAAGAAGCGTTAGGAATAGTACACTAGTTTATATATTTTCGTAAAAAAATAAATACCCCGCCAAATCTTTTATAAAGTATATAGATATAGCCCTCAAAAAAATACCTGAAATAGCGTTTCTTCCATCTCCAGAGCGAAAGTTTGTGAAACGGCCTGAAAAACAGTCCGCCCCAGAAGCCTTTTAAAAACCTGTCATATCTGAACGCCAGAAATGAATTAATATAGATCGCGTTCAAGAGTTTCTGATCTCTTATCCAGGGATGTTTTATCTCATCGTTTGTAAAGTTTTTCCAACCCTCAAGGTGAGTCGGCGCTTTAAATCCCGCCTTAAGAGCTTCTTCATACAGCGATGTCCCCGGCAGGGGCACATAAGGCTGGATAGCCACTTCAGATCCGGGGTGCATACTGCGTATCTCATCCGCAAAATCCAGTGTCTTTTGAAGCTGTTCTTCGGTCTCACCCGGGAGCCCTATGATCAATGAATATACAGTCTTTATTCCGCTCTGCGAAACCAGTCTGATACCTTCATATATCATCCTCCTGTTCAGGCCCTTATTTATATATTTAAGTATTTCATCATCAGGAGATTCAATACCGAAAAACAGATATACGCATCCGCTGTCCTTAAATTTACTCAGCAATTCCGGAGTAAATGAGTTTATCCTTACATTGGCTATCCATTGAAAATCGAGTTCTCTCAGCAGGTCGCAAACACTGCTTATCATTTCCTTATTGCCGGCAAGAAATGTGTCGTCATAAAAGGTCATCTTGTGAACACCCATTTCTTTCAGTTTGACCAGTTCAGACCTTACTTTTTCAAGGCTCTTGATCCTGCAGACATTCCTGTGAAAGAATACGTTGTAGCAGAAACCGCATTTATAAGGACATCCCCTGGAGGATTCATAACCGATATTCTCAAGGGTGTCGGTCTTCTTAAGATATTCTTTCAGCACGGGACCGCCTTTTCCGTCATAAGGAAAAGGCAGGTCTTCAATATCAAGAAAATCCCTGTCCCTGTTTATTACATTGACCCCGTCTTTTTTCCAGCCCAGCCCGTCAATACCGCTAAAATCTTTTTCATCTGCCATAAGCGCCCTGACAAGTTCATAAAGAGTCTGTTCACCTTCACATTTGACAACAAAATCCACCAGCGGAGATTCCAGTGTCTGCTCAGCACACATCGAGGGGTGTGTACCTCCCCAGAGAAGAGGTATGCAGGGATCGATCTTACGGACGGCAGAGGCCAGCCTCAGCGTGTTTTTTATCTGGAAGCACGTCATGGTAGACAGCCCGACAAGAAGTGGTTTTCTTTTTATCAGTTCTTTGAAACGTTTCTTTGAATGTATACGCTCATCAAAGTACTCGACCTCTATGCCGTGCTTCTCCAGATAAGCGCCTGGCGCCAGTATCGCCAGCGGCGTCCATGAATGATACGGAAACGGGCTCGCGTTAGCATAAGCTAAAACAACAAATTTATTGTTCATAGTCTAAGGCTATTGCACAAGTCTCTGGCAAATCACTTTTGCCGTCATACCCGCGCAGGCGGGTATCCAGA
>CAZNPC010000165.1:0-3262 GCA_964574765.1 uncultured Nitrospirales bacterium
TATCAGTGTTTTCAGGAAACCTATCATATTCCCACATACATGAAGATGCATCCGTCCGGGCCCAAGGCTGATTATCAGTGGCGGCTTGGTGTTATGGACAGGGCTATAGAAGGCGGGTTTGAAGATGTCGGCATGGGCGTGCTTTTGGGTCTGCATGACTGGCAATGGGAAGTGCGGGCCCTGATAGCCCACAGTAACAGGCTCATAACGAAATACGGCTTTGGCCCTCATACACTTTCCGTGCCAAGGCTTCAGCCTGCGGAAGGAGCAGGAGTGAATAATGAAAAGTACAGGGTTTCAGACAGTGATTTTAAAAAAATAGTCGCGATATACCGTCTCGCTCTGCCTTATGTCGGAGTTGTTGTATCAACAAGAGAACCGTCCGGTCTGAGAGATGAACTGTTTTCAATAGGTGTATCGCAGGTGTCAGCAGGATCCAGGACAAGTCCATGGGGCTATGTTGAAGACCGCGACACAGCGCAGTTTGAGGTAGGCGATAAGCGGAACCTGGAAGAAATTATGGGAAAGATCGCGAGTTTAGGACTTGTCCCAAGCCTGTGTACGGCATGTTATAGAGAGGGACGAAGCGGTGAAAAGTTCAGACTCCTTGCCCAAAAGCAGAGTATCAGGGATTTCTGTCAGGAAAACGCACTGCTGTCTCTTAAAGAGTATATAGAAGACCATGCTTCATGCAGTGTAAGCCGTCAGTTAATACAGAGATTGAAGCATGAAAGCGCTAAAAGCCGTAATGGCTTTTCAGAAAAATTCAGGCTTATTGAGCAGGGGAAAAGAGACATACATATATAGCAAATAGCCGCGCCAGAGGCGGACAAGCTCGTGGCTCATAGCTGATAGATAGAGACTGAGGGAAATGAAACTTAATTTAAACGGAACTTTATCGGAATTTCAGGACGTGTTTACTGTGGACGGGCTTCTGCAAAACCTGAAAATAGAGCCGGGAAGGGTTGCTGTTGAGGTTAACATGGCTATTATTAAAAAGCAGGATTATGAGAAAGTCCGGCTTAAAGAAGGCGATTCAGTAGAGATTGTGAACTTTGTAGGTGGAGGATAGAGATATATATAACAGGGAACGGTCCTTTCACTCATTCCTGCCTGCCGGCAGGCAGGCTCGTACGAATAAGTGGAACTCCGAGGTTTTTTTTACAATTAAGAATATTATATAAATTGTTCAAAAAATTAAACCGTTCAAAGACCATTTCCTGTTATATATAAAATGGAGGGGAAAGGAAAATGGAAGATAAACTTGTAATCAGGGGAATTGAATTCAGATCGAGACTTTGGGTCGGGACAGGAAAATATAAGGATTTTGAAGAAACCAGGGAAGCAATCGAGGCTTCAGGATCGGATGTAGTAACAGTTGCCGTAAGAAGGGTGAATATTACAGACAGAAAATCAGAGAACCTGCTTGATTATATCGACCCTAAGAAATACAAGATACTTCCCAATACTGCGGGGTGTTACACTGTTGAAGACGCTTTAAGATACTCCCGGCTTGCAAGAGAAGCGGGTATTTCGGACCTTATTAAGCTTGAGGTAATAGGTGATGAAAAAACCCTGTTCCCTGATACATGCGGCCTGCTTAAAGCAACTGAGGAACTTGCAAAAGAAGGTTTTATCGTGCTCCCGTATACAAATGATGACCCTGTTATGGCAAAACGGCTTGTTGATGCGGGAGCAGCGGCGGTCATGCCGCTTGCAGCACCCATAGGATCAGGTCTGGGCATACGAAATCCTTATAACATCAAGATAATACTCGAACAGGCAGAGGTCCCTGTGATCGTTGACGCGGGTGTTGGCACTGCTTCCGACGTAGCTGTTGCGATGGAACTTGGTTGCGACGGTGTTTTGTTAAATACAGCAATTGCAGGTGCTGACGACCCGATAGCAATGGCAGAGGCTATGAAATATGGTGTGCTTGCCGGCCGTCTGGCATATAAGGCAGGCAGGATACCGAGGAAACTGCATGCTGCAGCAAGCAGCCCGATAGAAGGAATGCTGTAAAACCCGTTAATAGTTAATCGTTAATAGTGAAACGTGAAAAGAATAAACATTAAAGTATAACTGCCATGACGGGTAGCCGGTGACTAGGAACAGACAACGAACAGAAGGAAGAAGGATGTCGAAGCGACCCATAGCGAAGACCCGCATCGGGAAGGACGAGGGACGAAAATCGAAAAGAATAAATTTCAAACTTTATCTCATTACTGACAGGAAACTTGTTGCTCATAACTTGTCACTCGTTAAGGCTGTTGAAAAAGCATTAAGAGGCGGTGTCAGGGCAGTTCAGCTTAGAGAAAAAGATCTGGGTACCAGAGAGCTGTTAAAGCTGGCATACAGAATGAGAGAGCATACAAATAAATACAATGCGAGGCTGTTTATTAATGACAGGGTTGATATTGCCCTTGCTGTTGAAGCTGATGGAGTCCATCTTACTCAAAACAGCATCCCCGCAGATGCGGTCAGAAGGGCCGTTCAATCGTCCATCGTCCATCGTCCATCGTCCCGCTTCCTGATAGGTGTTTCAACACATTCTTTAAAAGAAGCAAGGCAGGCTGAAGAGGCCGGGGCTGATTTTGTAACCTTTGGGCCGGTATATAGGACACCGTCAAAAGTAAAATATGGTGAACCTGTGGGCACGGACAGATTAATAAGAGTAGTCAGGCAGATAAATATACCTGTCTTTGCAATCGGCGGTGTAAAGAGCAGCAGGATCAAGGATGTGAAAAAGACAGGCGCTAATGGTGTCGCCATGATCTCAGGGATATTCAAGGCGTCGGATATACAGAACAAAGCAAATGAAATTATTAATTTATTGGAAGATAGATAGGAGAAAATGCACAGGATATCCTCCTATCGCTCATTCCTGGTCGATTCGACCTCCGTGGTCGCGAATTATCGGGTTCGAGGGTTGATTCGGGAAAACCGCTTAAGGAGAACATTCAGTGCATTTTAAGAAAGAGGAGAACGAATATGAGTGATCTGAAAGAGACCAGAATAGAACTTGCAAGAAAGGGCATCATTACCGACGAGGTTAAACAGGTAGCTGCTGAAGAGGGTATTGAACCCGAACGCCTTTCCATGGACATTGCCAACGGCCTTACAGTTATATCGAGAAACAGCAGACATAATATTAAACCGCTTGGCATTGGAAAAGGACTGAAGACAAAGATAAATGCCAATATCGGCACTTCAAAGGACAGAGTATCGCTTGATGAGGAGATGCAGAAGCTTGATATCCTGG
>CAZNPC010000166.1:0-3259 GCA_964574765.1 uncultured Nitrospirales bacterium
AAATCTTCCAGAATAATATAAAGCGAAGGTACAAGGAGCAGGGTAATAAGTGTCGCAAAGAGAACCCCGAAACCGAGGCTTATGGCCATTGGAATAAGAAACTGAGCCTGGACGCTTCTTTCCAGAATTATCGGGGTAAGACCGAGGGAAGTGGTGAGTGAAGTCAAAACTATCGGACGGAAACGTCGCTGTGCAGCTTCCACCGTTGCCTGCCGCAGTTCAACCCCTTCTATTCTTTTCTGATTGATAAAATTAATCAAAAGCAGTGAATCATTTACTACAACACCTGTCAACGCCACAATACCGAATATGCTGAGGATGCTCAGATTAAAGCCCATGATTAAATGACCGAGTAATGCTCCCACAAATCCAAAGGGGATTGAGGCCATTATGATAAAGGGCTGGAGGTAGCTGCGGAAGGGGACCGCCAGCAGGGTATATATCAGCAAAAGGGCCATTATGAAACCCTTTCCCATACTCCCCATTGACTCCCTGCGCTCCTTTTCCTCCCCTTCAAGATCGTATGTAAGTCCCGGATGATCACGGGTCAACCCGCTAAGCACGGTATTTTTCAGATCGACCAGGATCTCTTCAGCATTGGCAACCTTGCTATCAACGCTTGCAGTTACATTAACAACCCTTTTTCTGTCAGTGCGGTTTATCTCACTGTAGCCCCGTCCTTCCTGAACATATGCAGCCTGAGTGAAAGGTATTTCTCCGCCGCTGGGGGTGCGTATGCGCATGGACTCAAGATCGCCGAGGCTCTTCCTGTCCTCTTCGGGATAGCGCACCATTACTTTGACTTCATTTCTGCCCCTTTGAATCCTGAGGGCCTCAACTCCGAAAAAGGCGGCGCGTATTTGACGGCCGAGTCCTTCCCCGGTGATGCCGAGTGTGCGTGCTTCCGGCCTGAGTCTCAGTTTCAGTTCACGCTTGCCCTTTGTAAAATTGTCGGTAATGTCGCTCACACCCGGATAAGCGGCCAGAGCGTTTTTTATACTTGTTACTGCATCGGCGAGTACATTAAAGTCCTCGTGAGCAAATTGAATATCAATATTCTTTCCAAAGCGCACCAGACTGGAGACAAAGGCGACGGAATCCGCACCGGGTATATCCCCCGCCTTTTCACGCCATTTGCGTGATATCTCGGCAGCAGGGATACCCCGCTCTTCACTTTGAGTAAGGAGCATGGCCACTTCTGAGAGATGGGAGCCCGATGATGTACCCCCACCGGTGTGGCCATACATGATTGTGCTGCCGACAGTGGAATAAACATGACGAAGCACGCCTTTGCCTTCAGTGAATTCACGGCCGTATTCCTCCGCAACTTCCTGAGCCTTGCGTACGAGATACTCCTGTGCCTCTGCGGTATCTTCCACAGGCGTGCCGATGGGCATTTTTATGGATGCGGTTATCAGGTCTCCGTCAACTTCAGGCATAAAGCTGAACTTTAGTATACCACCGCCCACAAGGCCGACTGTAACAAGCAGGACAGCTATGGAAACTGATAGAGTGGTGTACCTGTATTGTAAGCATAAAGAGAGGAAACGTTGATAAGGTCCTTCAATGAAACGTTCAAGTCTGGTACCAAAACCCTGCCTTATCCTGTTGGTAAAACCTGTGATCCCTCCTGCCGGGTTTATGGGCCTTCCAAAACTTAAGTGTGCCGGTAAAATAAGAAGTGATTCTATGAGAGATAGCACCAGTATGGGTATTACTACAAAGGGGATGACCCTGATAAACTTGCCCATTGTCCCGCTGACAAAAATTAGCGGCAGAAATGCAGCTATAGTAGTCAGCACCGAGAATATCACAGGCCGCGCGACTTCAACTGCGCCGTCAATTGCTGCATTCATATATGGCTTTTTCTTTCCACGATGCGTGTAAATATTTTCCCCGACGATAATTGCATCATCCACCACAATACCGAGCGCAAGGATAAAGGCAAAGAGAGAGAGCATATTTATTGAGACGTCCAGAGAAGGCATGAATATCATGGCGCCCAAAAAAGAGATGGGGATACCGAGCATTACCCACATTGCAAGCCGTATCTGCAGAAACAGACCCAGGACAAGGAAGATGAGTATCAGTCCGATAAGGGCGTTTTTCAAAAGCAGGTTCATCCTGCCCCTGTAATACTCTGTGAAGTCATTCCATATGGATAACTTTATTGAATCAGGAACAGCGTGGCGCTTTTGTTCAACATACTGTTTTACAATACCGGATATCTCCAAAGGTTTTTGTTCGCCTACGCGGTAGACCGCAACCATGGCTGCAGGCATTCCGTCAAAACGGGCGTACTCGTCGGTCTCCCTGAATGTATCACGCACTTCCGCAATATCGCCGAGTTTTAATTCTGTACCATTAATGTTTTCGAGTATCGTGATGTCAGCATATTCCGGTCCCTTATACCGCTTTTCCTTTGTACGGATAAGTATCTCCCCGCCTCTGGATTTTACGGCCCCACCGGGGAAGTCTATTGAAGCCTGCTTTATCCTGTCGGCTATCCTGCCGGGTGTAAGTCCGTAACGGCGCAAGGTTTCTTCCCTGACTTCTATGGAAATTTCATAAGGCCGCACGCCTCTGAGATCTACCTGGGTTATCCCGGGCATGGCGAGCAGGTCTTCCCTGACGGCTTCAGCCTGTTCACGCAGGCTCCGTTCCGGTGCATTGCCGTACACTACTACGGAAACAACCTCGCGCCGGTTTACAATTTTGGTAATAACAGGCTTCTCGGACTCTTCAGGGAAAGTGGTAATGCGGTCGACTTCCGCCTTGATGTCCTGAAGAACCAGACCGGCATCTTCGCCAGGAAGTATCTCTGCTGTAACCCTTCCGGACCCTTCGGCTGCAACAGATCTGATTTCCTTGATTCCTGTAATGCTGCTTAAGCTTTCTTCTATCTTGAGAACAATACCGTCCTCAACCTCTTCAGGGCCTGCCCCGGGATATGCGACTGTAACCTGCACAAGGTCAAGGTCTATTTCAGGAAAGACTTCCTGTTTTATTGCAAACCCCATAACCAAACCGCCCACGATGAGTATCATCATAAGAAGGTTTGCAGCCACATGGTTGTGTGCCATCCATTTTATAGGGCCTTTCACTGTTTTATTCCTTCCTTAATATAGTCTCCCTCTTTTATAGAGAGGGGATAGGACACTGGGACTCTTTTATTTAGTGTCTGTTTATAAATTCAGTATCTCTATATGTCATTCCGGCAGTCCTTTCTCCTCGGCGAATCAACGAGTTGATAAGCCGG
>CAZNPC010000167.1:0-3258 GCA_964574765.1 uncultured Nitrospirales bacterium
AGTTTTTTCTCATGAATTTCCTGGTCACCCCTTACCAGCGCGAGGAACGGACCATCGTCACCGATCAGCAGCAGACTTTTGATAAAAAAATTCGCCTCCAGCCCCAGAAATGATGAAACCTCTGCAACTGTCCTTTTCTCCGGTGTCGCTATGTCCTCAATATCCTCTTTCCAGCCGGCAGCCGGAGGCTGCGGAACAGGGACGGAACCCGCGAGTTCAGTGTTTGCCGCGTATCCGCACTGGTCACAGAGCACCACGCTGTCTTCACCTGCCGGACTTGGAGCCATAAACTCATGAGCTGTAGCACCGCCCATCATTCCCGGGTCGCTCTCAACCTGATAGAATTTGAGGCCGCATCTGCTGAAAATCCTGTGATATGCCTCCGCGTGCTTCTGATAGTTCTTCTCCAGGCCGCTGTCGTCCCTGTCAAAGCTGTAACTGTCCTTCATTGTAAATTCCCGCGTCCTCAATATCCCGCTCTTGGGCCGTGCTTCATCCCTGAATTTGGTCTGTATCTGGTACCAGACCTGAGGCAGGTCCCTGTATGAGCGGATCTCCATCGAGGCAAGCCAGGTAACGATTTCTTCATGCGTCATGCCCAGGCACATGTCCCTGCCGCCCCGGTCCTTAAGCCTGAACATCTCCTCACCTACATCATCCCAGCGCCCGGTCTTCTGCCATATCTCGGCAGGGTGAACAGCAGGCATGGATATCTCCTGCGCCCCGATCACGTTCATTTCCTCTCTAATAATTCTATTGACGCGTTCAGTAACCCTGCATGCCAAAGGAAGATAAATATACAGGCCGGCCGCCAGCTGTCTTACATAGCCGGCTCTGAGCATAAGTATATGACTGACTGCCTCAGCCTCTGCAGGACTTTCGCGCAATGTGGGAATAAACATGCCTGAAAAGAGCATTAATCCACCACCGGACGGGCTGACCGCGCATTATTCAACATAGAACTTGATCTTGGATTCAGAATTATAATCATCTTTTATTCTCTGGACTACTTTTGAGTCATTATCTTCAATTTTTATTTTCTGAACTACCTTTGAACCATTATCTTCAATAGCCGGTTTGCGCATAAAAGTCGGTATATCAAGGTCATCGCCGCAATTTGAATCTATGTTTTTTGCCAGTATTTTTTCTGATCCTTTAAGAGATACGATATCTCTTGACGGTCTCCATTTGTCATAAGTTGACATTGATTTCTTCGCTGGCGTGTCCTCAAAACCGGTTGCAATAACTGTGACAATAACTTCCTCCTCAAGGTCGGGGTCAATAACCGAACCGAAGATTATATTAACATCATCGTCAGCAGATTCCCTGACAAGACTGGCTGCCTCATGGATTTCATGCAGAGAGAGAGATGACCCGCCTGTGATATTGATTAAGACACCTTTTGCCCCCTCAATAGAGGATTCTTCAAGCAGGGGACTTGAGATGGCCATTTTCGCCGATTCCAGGGCGCGGTTCTCACCTGAGGCATTTCCAACACCCATAAGCGCCCTGCCGCTGTCAGCCATTACTGTCTTTATGTCTGCAAAATCATGATTTATCAGCCCCGGCACAAGTATCAGGTCTGATATCCCCCGTATTGCCTGTTTCAAAACATCATTTGCAAGACTCAGAGACTGAAGCCATGTCGTATTTCTGTCAGTGATATTCAACAGCCTGTTATTGTGAATGATTATAAAAGCATCAACATGTTTCTTCAGTTCCTTGATCCCAAGCTCGGCGTTTCTTGACCTTTTGTTCCCTTCAAACAGAAACGGTTTGGTCACAATTGCAGTTGTAAGAATTCCAAGTTCCTTGGCTACTTCAGCAACAACAGGCGAAGCTCCAGTGCCGGTTCCGCCGCCCATGCCGGCTGTGATAAACACCATATCCGCTCCTTTTAAAGTGGCCTCTATCAGGTCCCTGTCATCCCAGGCCGCCTGTCTTCCGATCTCAGGATTTGCACCTGCCCCGAGTCCCTTTGTAAGCGAACTGCCTATCTGCAGACGATGGTGGGCAAGAGACGATTCAAGCGCCTGAGCGTCCGTATTGACAGCGATAAACTCTATCCCCGAGACATTTGCCGCTATCATTCCATTTACCGCGTTACTGCCGCCCCCGCCTATACCGGCCACCTTGATCTTTGCAGACGTGTCTTTTACTTCCTCCAGCTCAAATATTTTCATACTCTCCCCCCTTTTTTAAATTGTTAATTTTCAATTGTTAATTTTAAATTTATTTAAAAACTCCCCTGACCCATTCTTTCATCCTGGCTTTCACGCCGTTGAACAGGTTGCCGTTACTGAACTTCTGCCGTGTTATTATCTCCCCAGCTCCGTAATGCACAAGCCCGACACCTGTTGCGTACATCGGCGTGCAGACAATATCCGTAATACCTCCGATGCCCGAGGGACTTCCAATCCTGACAGGCAGTTCAAGAATATTTTCAGCCATCACATCCATGCCCTTCATCAGGACCGACCCCCCTGTAAGTACGACGCCTGAAGTCATCATTCCATAGAAGCCGCTCTTTACTATCTCCTCTTTTATAAGGTAGAAAAGTTCTTCAGACCTCGGCTGGAGTATCTCGATCAGGTGCCGTCTTGGTATTTTTCTGTCCGGCCGGCCTCCCGGATACACAACCCCTATTTCCTCATCCTGCTCTGACATGGAAATAAGGGAACACCCGTCTCTCTTCTTTATCCGCTCAGCCTCGGAAGCAGGAACTCTCAAACCTATGGCAACATCGTTTGTAAAATTATTTCCACCGAGCGTCAAAACAGACGTGTGGCTGACATTACCTTCATGGAAAAGCGCTATATCAGTCGTACCGCCGCCTATATCCACAATTCCGACACCGAGGTCTTTTTCCTCCCGGCTCAGGGTTGCCTCTGCAGAAGCGAGAGGTTCAAGCACAATATCAAGGACCTCCAATCCGGCTCTCTGACAGCTTTTTATAAGATTCTGCACTGACGTTACAGCCCCCGTTATTATCCGCACTTTTGCTTCGAGCCGCACTCCCCCCATCCCGCGGGGATCGTTTATTCCATTCTGCCCGTCTACGGTAAATCCTATAGGAACGACGTGAAGCACCTCTCTGTCCAGTGGTATGGCTATCGCCTTTGCCGCATCTATAACTTTCCCGATCTCCTGCTGACCGATCTCTTTATCTCTCAGGGCCACAACTCCGTGACTGAGGAAGCTGTTAACGTGTCCGCCTGCAATACCAACGTGAACCGCGTTGATATCTATGCCGGCCAT
>CAZNPC010000168.1:0-3244 GCA_964574765.1 uncultured Nitrospirales bacterium
ACTCCTGATGCCCCTTTACCGCCGTAAAATTTCATATCGATCCAGTTGAAAAATCCCATCAGAAGGCCGACAGCCAGAAAGCCTCCGGCGGGAAGTATCATGATAAGCAACGGATTGCCTGAGATCAATGAATACCCGAACAACTCGCCCTTACCCAGAAACTCCCTGAAGAAACTGATCACTATCATCGCCAGTAAGAACCCGAGCCCCATGCCAAAGCCATCGCAAATTGAAGGCCAGATCCTGTTCTTGCTCGCAAAGACTTCAGCCCTTGCAAATATCGACGCAAACGCCACTATTATCTGGATATACAGGCCTATATCTTTATATACAGCCCTCGCGTAGGTTGCCATCAGCAGGTCTATAACAGTTACATATCCCGCGATTACAAGCATGAATATGGGGATACGGATTTTGGGGTGAATAAAATTCCTCATTAAAGATATAGTGAAATTAACCATTGTCTGTACGAATATGACCGCTATTCCCAGGGATATTCCGTTTTCCAGGCTGTTTGTAACAGCAATCGAAGGGCATAAGCTGATAGCCATACGGAATATCGTGTTCTCCCCGAACATTCCGTTCTTTATCAGTTCCCAGTTGCTCTTATGCTGCATACTCATTCCTGCACCCCGCCTGGTATTATTTCTATTAGCATCTCTACTCCGTTCCTGACGCCGTCCTCTGCAACTGCCCTGCTGGATATTGTCGCACCTGTTATCGCCTGTATATATTCTTCTGTTTCACCCTTGATAACTACAAGTTTGTCAACGCTTTTGCCTTTAAACTGATCCAGAAAATAATCCTTTTCAATTTCATCGCCCAGTCCGGGGGTCTCGCCGTGGCCCAGTATGCTGATCTTCTGAATAATAAAATCCATATCAACCGAAGCAAGGACATGTATATAGCTTGAATATCCTTTTCCAAACCCTTCAACAACATATCCTATATCCTCCGGGCCTATACACTCTTTTTCCTCTTTTATTTTTCCTGTCTTTTCATCTTCAATTGTAGTCACCTTTACTTCCCCGCATGTACGCGCGGCATAATATTCCGCCTGCTTTTCATGGATCTCCCAGTCGCCCAGTTTGGCGACCTTGTCCGCCTCAGGCATCATCAGCTTAAGAGCGGCCTCTTTTTCCTCTTTTGCCTTAATAAACATGATAGGAGATGTCTTGGCATAGACAAAAGCCATTATCAACCCGCCGATAACATATACAACAACAAGGTTAAAGGTTATTTTTGCCATGTCCTTTGTCGTCATTGTACCTGTTCCTTTTTCTCCGGGACCGCACCAAACATCTTTGGCTTAATGCTTCTGTCAATCAGCGGCGCAAAACAGTTCATCAGGAGTATTGCAAACATCACGCCCTCTGGAAAACCTCCGAACAATCTTATCAGCATTGTAAGCGCCCCGCAGCCGATGCCGAAGATTATCTGCCCTTTTCTCACAGAAGGACAGGTCACGTAATCAGTTGCCATAAAAAACGCGCCCAGCATGAGGCCTCCGCTCAGCAGATGAATGAGAGGGTCTCCCGCGAAAAAAATCAGCTTTCCCGTTTCAATGTCCTTGCCTCCAAATATCCACGCAAGTGCTCCAACTGTAGCAAGGAAAGAAAGAGGTATATGCCATGTAATATATCTCTTATAAAAAAGATACCCCGCGCCGAGAAGCAGGGCTATGACCGATGTCTCTCCAAGAGATCCGGCCCTGTTGCCGACGAGCAGCTGCGTATATAGCTCCATTTTATCGCCAAAGACCTCTAACAGCTGTCCAAGTCCTTCTTCTTTTAATATGCCTAAAGGAGTTGCTGTTGTCTTTGCGTCTAAAGCAACAAAGGCCGCTGTAGGAGCAATCCATATGGTCATTGCCTTTGGCCATGATATCAGAAGGAAAGCCCTGCCTATAAGTGCCGGATTGAATACATTATATCCAAGGCCCCCAAACAGCAGTTTCGTAATAACAATCGCCATAATCGATCCGACTACAGGGATATAAAACTGCTGCAGAGGCAGACTCGATGGAAGGTTCATCCCGAGCAAAAGGCCTGTCAGGACGGCACTTCCGTCAAACGCAGTTATTTTCTGTTTAAGGCTTTTCTGATAAACATACTCGGATAAAACACATGAAATAATGCAAAGACCGGTCACATATAACGCCCGGGGGCCGAAATAATATAATGCCATGATAAACGCCGGCAGAAGGGCGAAGTTCACCGTCCACATTATACGGCCTATGGTCTCTTCGCCTCTTACATGCGGGCTGACCGATACTATTAAAGGATGTTCTTTTTTCTCAACCAATATCTATCTCCAAAAAAAGTTTTTAGTTGTTTGTTTAGTGGTCACCCACCACACTACAAGGCGGGTAAGCACAATGTAAGGATTTACTTATTATCATATTCGTTCACTAAAAGTTTACTTTGCATTCATAGTTTTTAGACTAACAACTAACAACTATGAACTAATAACTCAAGTTAAGCCGTTTACGGCTTAACTTGTGACTTGGCAAGTCTCATAAACTGGACCATGGGCCTTTTAGCCGGACATACAAAGGCGCATGAACCGCATTCAAAACAGTCAAAGAGATTGTTCTCCTTTGCCTCATCAAAAAAGCCCTTTTCAGCATAAATGCTCAGGATCGACGGATTAAGCCCCATGGGACATACATCAATACAGCTTCCGCATCTGATGCAGGCCGAATACTCATCCGACGCAATATTTTCATCTTCAGTAAGAACCAGAATGCCTGATGTGCCTTTTACAACAGGGACTTCAAGTGTCCACTGGGCAAACCCCATCATAGGGCCTCCGGATATTACTTTTACCGCATTTTCCTTAAGTCCGCCGCACTGTTCTATAACGTCTGACATTAAAGTTCCGATTCGCACCATCATATTCTTTGGTTCATTAATACCATTCCCTGTTACAGTCACAACTCGTTCTATTAGAGGTTTACCGTAACGAACAGCCTCGTAAACCGCGAGCGCTGTTCCCACATTCTGAACCACGGTACCAACATCCATGGGCAGCCCCTTGCTTGGAACTTCTCTGCCTTTTACAGCCTTTATCAACATCTTTTCCGCGCCCTGCGGATATTTTATTTCAAGAGGCCAGATTTTAATGTTCGGTTCGCCGGACACTGCGGACCGCATCGCCTCTATCGCGTCAGGTTTGTTTTCTTCTATACCGATATGCCCCTCCTGAACGTTGAGAGACCTCATGATTATTTTCAGACCTTCTA
>CAZNPC010000169.1:0-3234 GCA_964574765.1 uncultured Nitrospirales bacterium
CAATGAGTCCATCAGGTAAATGTAGTCAAAATATGGCGGATGGGCCTTTTTCATGTTGATTGTCTCCAGTAAGTACGATTATCCCGTACTTTCCGGAGAAAGTCAAGTTTTTTTGGGCATCAGCCTCTTTTTTTGTGATGCGGTGGGAGGCTTCATTGTACAAACTGTCACGATGAAAGTTTACCCGCCTTGGGTGGGATTTGACCTTACCCAATGAAAGATTTGACCCTACCCACTACCCATTGACCCTACCCAATGCCGGGCTCATCTATTATCCAAATTTAATCTTTAACAAATTCAATGAATATTACTATGAATTCAGTTATAATAGTACATAATGAAATCACTGTTAAAAACCAATATATACCTCAAAGATCCAGACAAACGAAAAAAAATAATTGAAACTGTTGTCATTTCTTCTTCTTCGATCGAAGGTGTCCGCACTGCCGCTAAAAAAGCGGTTAGCAAGACTCGCATATTTAACCAAGCTTCCGCCTCGTCCTTGAAAGCACACCGCTGAAAATCCGCTTCATCGGTTCATAGTCCCTGCTTGCGCTCTCCTGCACCGAAGTAAAATATTCTTGTCTCTTGTTTCCCCGGATGCCTGAAAAATCAAGCCCCGGTAGTCCTGCCTGAAATGCCATCAGTACAACAAACAATCTGCCGGCCCTTCCATTTCCTTCCCGAAAGGGGTGAATCAGCATCAGTTCAGCATGCACAACTGCCAACGCTTCAATAATTTCTTCATCGGTGTTAAAAGTGCAAGGGGTATATTTGCGCAAAGCGCCTTTTTCAAGCTCTTGCATCAGTTTTGGAATATAACGGGCAGCAGCAAACGCGAATCCGCCTTTTGAGACGTTCACCTGACGGTATTGACCTGCCCACACATAAATATCTCCAAGCCAGACATTATGAAGCTCGCAGATGTCAGCAGCGGTAAAACAATGTTTCTGATCAAACCTGCCTCCAATCTCCGGTATGGCAAGTGCATATTGCTCTGCTTCAGCAAGATCCATATCACGTTTTCGAGTAATGTGCAGGAAGTTCCTGAGCACCCTTCCCCGCGAACCGGGCTCGTACTGGTTTTCGATCAGATGTGAAGTATCATAACGGCCTGATTTCTTTTTCATAATATAGTTATCGTAAATCTTCCCGAAAGATGTTACAGCAATTCCAACCTGCCTGTCCTGTGCCTAAGTCAGTTAGGCAGTATTCTTTAAAGTCTGATATTGCCGAGCTTATGAAAATTATTTTCATTTCGTCTGATTTTTTGCGGCATCTTATTTCCCACTGTAAACAAGTGATATAATGTTAGCCTTGAAACTACTCGTATTTGTCCTTTGTCTGTGCCTGTGACCCTTATGCATCATTGTACAAACTGTCACGATGAAAGTTTACCCGCCTTGGGTGGGATTTGACCCTACCCATAAAGGGATGATTTTTTATCGGAGACTCCATAAGTGCGGCAGACTTGGCAAAAATGTCCGGATAAAGTTCTGTATCTTCAAAACCGGATTTGGGCCTTTCAACAGCGGACAGAAGCAGGCCTGTGCCCCCTATGTCTCATTGTACAAACTGTCACGATGAAAGTTTACCCGCCTTGGGTGGGATTTGACCCTACCCATTAGGCCCTCTTTTTTCTGTCATTCCGGCCTGACCGGAATCGCACCTTTTTCGTTACTCCCGTGAAACCTGTCCTCGACTCCGATCGGGGAACGGGAATCCAGTAATTATGGAGGCTGAGCCTCGATAGAAATTAATGCAAATCCATAACAGACTTAACATGTCTGTATTCAATATCTTCAAATTCCTCAAAATGCGCTTCTCCGCATTTAATTTTCAGTTTTTCTTCATTTCTCAGTTTATTCAAGTCTGTAGTTGACTTGGTTTCAGCCACAAAATAAATCTTCTTTTCATTCTTGAATATTAAAGCCCAGTCCGGATTGTACTTGCCGATCGGAGTACTGATCTTAAACCAGAAAGGAAGTTTAAAGTAAAATTCAATATCCTCACGCGATTCACACTCCTTTGCAAAGTTTTCTTCAATAGCGGAATCTAACGGAATAAAATTGCTGTAAATAGTTTTTTCTTCGTCCTTTACAGAAAAGGCTAAACTATTATTATAGATTTCTATCTCATTCTCTTCAAACAATCTCATCTCATATTCCAGTCCACCGATCTTCTCGTATTTTATACCCTCTATCATCAACTCAGACAGGATATTCTTTATCTCTTTGATGACTATATCCAGGAAAAGCTGAGGGTTGATCAGGAGATCTTTTAAACGGGCAGACCTCTTCAGGGTTTTTAGGATGGTTGACCGTGTCAGTTCTGTTCTGCTTTGTATGTATCCCAATATATCCGGAATTTCAAATTTTATATCAGGCAACAGAATTTTTGAACTCTTTATCTCATATTCGACACCCGGTTCCTTGACCATGATTCCCACTTTAACGGATTGTATTGATGGCTTCTTTATTTCAGGCATATTCTTTATAGCCCTGGCCGTCTTTTTTATAAGTTCTTCAGTATCATATTGAACCCTGTAAACAGTCTTATGCTTTATTCTGTCCCACAATTCAAGAAATGCGGGATCGACATGAAACCCTTTTCTGTATTTAACCTTAACCCTGTCCCTCTTGTTTTTGATTCTGCCTTTAAATTCCACACCGCAATCCTCTTCAATCTCCTTCTGAAGCTGTTTTGCAAAGTCTTCATAGCTTTCATTGGCAATAACGGTGAGTCTGTTGATGTTTTTATCCTGCACCCTTGTGCCTGTCTGGTCTACTGCCAACCTCAGGCCCCTGCCGATCTCCTGACGTTTTTTCAGCTCCGCCCGTGTTTCATTCAATGTGCAGATCTGAAATACATTCGGGCTGTCCCATCCCTCTCTTAACGCCGAATGACTGAATATAAATCTTAAAGGTTCGTTAATATCCAGCATCCTCTCCTTATCCTTCATTATCAGCCTGTAAGTGTCATCATCTGCCTGCGTTACCCTGCCTTCCGACGAATCCCTGAATCTTCCTTTCTTATCCTGAGCAAAATATCCGTTATGTACTTCTACTACAGGGAATGGAATTAATTTTTTATAAGCAGTCTTGCCTGTCACTTCTTTGTAAATCTCTTCAAACCACTTTGCAAATTTCCCTTTCTCCGGATTGCCTGAATCATCATATTGACGATAGTTTGCTACCTTATCTATAAAAAAGAGGGACAATACTTTGATGCCCC
>CAZNPC010000170.1:0-3233 GCA_964574765.1 uncultured Nitrospirales bacterium
AATTATCCGCCATGGCCCTCAGGCTGAACCGGGACAAACCCAGAAAAACAGCATCTGCGCCGTAATGAAGTGCGATCGTCAGCTTTTCAAGATTTCCTGCAGGGGCGACCAGTTCAGGGATGTTCATATTTATCCTGCCGTCCTTTTTTGTGACATGCTCCTTTATCATTTATTATGATATCGCTTTGAAAAACTAAAACAGCCTGTTTTCATAGCATTCACTTAAGCAGGCGTGTTTTTTTATAAAAGAAGGGCTTCAAAACCTTCAAACCCATAACAGCTGTCACTGGTTTAAACAGCCATGAAGACACTGTTTTACTGCCAAGACAACGTTTACAGTATGGATGGACAACTCTAAATTTCTTAAAACCGTCAATAATTTCACCCAGTTCATCAGAAGACAGCACCTGTTTTAATGAAGAGTCATGAAGGTTGCCCAGTGCAGTATATCCGTCATAATCAACACAGCAAAGAACAACGTCACCGTTATACAGGATGCTGAAGTGGTCCCGCATGCCAAAACAGTAACCTGCCCAGGCATTATAAATCTTCTCATTACTGAAAGTATTTACCCAATCATCCATCACATAGGTTTCAAAAAAAACACCCGGATAGATTTCAACAACATTCCATTTATACGAAACAAGGTGATTAATTCTTCTCCCTGCTTTTTCTCTCTGCTTATCATCAATACCGAGCGCATCATAGATTTTTCCTGACCAGACCCGGAATGTGCTTCGCAATTCCTCAGTAGATGAAATCACACTGACAGGGCCTGTCTTTTTCTCCATTCCCTTCTTTTGGAATCTTGTGTTTAAAAAACGGAACTTAAAGGTCGTGTCCCTTTTCCTGGCAGAATAAAGATAGAAAAAGTCCATAATACCGTTTAAATAATCTTCAAATGACAGTGCCCCCGCCTTTCTCAGTTCAAAAGATTGCTTATCAGGTGTCTGAAGCGATACATCTATCTGGTGAAGGTCATAATCAAGGAGGCGTTTCCCTGTTTTCCCTCCCAGCCCTGCGCCGTTAGTGGTAAGCCCAACTTTAACTTTTTCATTCTGTGCATGGTCAAGGATTTCAAAAAAATCCCGATGCAGGGTCGGCTCGCCCATAACATGAAAGGTAATTTTTTCACATATACCCTCTTGTCCTATTTCAGTTATTATCCTTTTAGCAAGTCCCGTTTCCATAAAGCCATACGGCCTTTTCATCTCTGATTTAGGGCAGAAGACACAATTAAAATTACATACATTTGTTAACTCTATGTGTACCCGTTTCAGAGGAATCTCTATATGGCCGTATTTTCCCTTTTTCATGATTTATAAATCAGAGAAGATATTATCAGTTGTAATTTCCTTTTTTGTCCGGAGGCAATCTTTAAATGAATTCATATTTTAATACATTAACACACTTCAATGTAAGCTGTATTAAGGAGAAATAACACATAAAAAAGGGGCTGTCCCTGTTTCGGGACAGCCCCTTTTATTAAATACTCCACCTCGAATTCATTAAAGCAGAGGAACTATAAGCAGAGCCACAATATTAATAACCTTGATCATCGGGTTAATAGCCGGACCTGCTGTATCTTTATACGGGTCACCGACAGTGTCACCTGTAACCGCAGCCTTATGGGCAGGCGACCCCTTACCGCCGAGATTACCGTCTTCAATGAATTTCTTGGCATTGTCCCAAGCGCCTCCGCCGGATGTCATGGCAATGGCCTGGAAGAGACCGGTAACAATAGCTCCTATGAGCAGTCCGCCCAGTGCCTCAGGACCAAGCAGTTTGCCGACAAGAATGGGCAGAAGAACCGGGATGAGCGCCGGAACCATCATCTGCTTTATCGCGGACTTGGTAACTATATCAACACAGTTTCCATATTCAGGTTTTGCAGTCCCTTCCATAATGCCGGGGATCTCCTTGAACTGACGGCGGACCTCGTCAACAACACCGCCTGCTGCTTTTCCGACAGCCTCCATAAGAAGGGCGCTGAAGTAATATGATGCCAAACCGCCGAGAAAGAGGCCGATAAGCACCTTAGGGTTTGAAAGATCAAATAAAATTTCTGTGGGAAAACTCCTTGAGTACTCTGCAAAGAGCACGAGAGCCGCCAGAGCTGCTGAGCCGATGGCATAACCCTTTGTAACAGCCTTTGTTGTGTTTCCAACAGCATCGAGAGGGTCGGTGATGTTCCTGATCTCATCAGGAAGATCTGCCATTTCTGCGATACCGCCGGCATTATCAGTGATCGGGCCGTACGAATCAATAGCAACAATAATACCTGTCATTGAAAGCATTGATACCGCTGCCAACGCGATAGCAAAGAGGCCGCCTAAAGCATTGCCCGCAAAGCCTCCGCCCAGGCTGTACGCGCAGAAGATGGCAATAGCGATGACGATAACAGGTGCAGCAGTTGACTTCATGCTGACCGCAAGACCCTGGATAACGTTTGTGCCGTCACCAGTGGTGCTTGCATGAGCTATTGACTTGACCGGGCCATACATTCCGGTAAAGTACTCTGTGATAACTACTATAAGGCCGGTAAGAAGAATACCTATAAGCGTTGTCGTCCATATTGATCCAACGCTCATGTAACTGCCCGCTCCGGGAAGACCCACGAACCAGCTGGTTACACCATAAAAACCGCCAAGCGCAAGAACACCTGCTAAAGCAAGCCCCTTATAAAGGGCACCCATGATGTACTGGTTCTTTCCAAGCTTGACAGCAAAAGTGCCGAATATTGATGCAATGATTGAGACAGCGCCTAAAAGGAGCGGGAAATCAACCCAGGGGCTGTCAGCTCCGAATACCGTCTTTGCAAGGAGCATGGCTGCAACGAGCGTAACAGTGTATGTCTCATAAAGGTCAGCTGCCATACCCGCACAGTCACCAACGTTATCACCAACATTATCAGCAATAACAGCAGGATTCCTCGGGTCATCCTCTGGAATGCCTGCCTCAACTTTACCAACGATATCAGCGCCCACATCAGCAGCCTTTGTATAAATACCGCCTGCGATACGCGCAAAGACGCTCATCAGTGAACAGCCGAAACCAAGGCCGATAAGCGCGTGGAATGCCTGATCAGGCGCCATACTCTTTACAATGGCATAGAACCCGGCAAGTCCCATAAGGCCCAGGCCCACAACCATGATGCCTGTAACAGAGCCTCCCTTGAATGCAACGTTCAGAGCTGACTGTATGCCTTTGGATGCAGCCTGTGCCACCCTGAC
>CAZNPC010000171.1:0-3211 GCA_964574765.1 uncultured Nitrospirales bacterium
AAATGTTGGCAACCGGAAATATCACTGCGGCAATGCATGTAACTATCAGCAGATACTTCAGCCTGTTTTTGTAAATCATTTAACCTCTCCCAGCCAAGTAAAACTCCCCTTGCAGTTTCATTAAAATATCGACAGCAGGGCTAAGTAGAGTCTGTGTATAAACTACTGTTTTTTATTTTTGTCATACCCGAAGCCTGCCCCCGCAGTCTGTAAGCAGGGGTCTGTAGTCGGGTATCCAGAACTCACTGAAAAGACTGGATTCCCGCCCAACAGATCGCGGGAATGACGGCTCTATTGTTGAGTTTATAAACAGACTCTATTTAGTCAATGGGAGTCCGGAAACTATAATAGATCATCATACAAATCCTTCCATTCAGGATTTTTCTCTTCTATAAGCCTCAACTTCCATTTCCTTTCCCACTTCTTAATCTGTTTTTCTCTCAGTATGGCGGCATCAGGTGTCTCATGCGTTTCATACCATACAAGATGGTGCACACTATGTTTTCTGGTAAATCCATCTGCCAGACTGTTTTTGTGTTCATAAACACGTTTAATAAGATCAGATGTCATTCCAACATAGAGTGTGCCGTTACGTTTGCTGCATAGAATATAGACACAATAAGTTTTCATTAACTGCTCCTGGATTCCCGCCTAAGGACTGCGGGAATGACGACAAGGCATCTATCTTTATTTTTTTGTCATACCCGAGGTTTTAGTCGGGTATCCAGTTCCTTCTTTTTCTGGATTCCCGCCCAACTGACCGCGGGAATGACGGCACAGCTTCTCATGCAGTCCTTTCGGTATATATTTCGTCTTCCAGTTCACTTACTGCCTTCAGATAATCCTCTTTTTTACCAAACTCACTTATTATCTGCATGGGACTGCCAAATTCATTAAAAGGGTTAACCTGTAGTACCCTCATATCTTCAATATGCTGAACGCCTTCATCTGCGTATTTATCGAGGAGAGCTTCAAGTACCTTTCTTGTGCTGTCTCCATATTTTGTGAAATAGTGCCTTTTCTTAACATTGTTTGCCCGTTCTCTTCGTGTTAACGGGGGCATGTCAAATGCGACATGACATATGATATCAAACAGATCACACTCGCGGTCTACTGCCTGCAACAGATCATCAACCAGGATTCCCTGTTCCCTGAATTCAGCAATGATCGCCTCTTTCTTTTCAGCGCTGCTCCATTTCTGCAGAAAGTCGTCGAGGCTGCTGTATTTATTCAGTATCTGGTGCCGGGTAAAATCTTTCAGGCTCTCGGTAATGGGTTTACCATCATTATCAAAGAACATCTGCCTTTCATTCAGTACAGAGACATCCACGCCGTTCACATATACTTTTTCATGTGACTCTTCACTTACCAGTGGCTCAGCATCAGGCAAGGGATAGTCAGGCTGCTCGTCTCTATTATCAGTTAAATATTCAAAGTCCGTTATCTCTTCACAGCCTTCTTCATCAATGACCGGCTGAGCTATGCTTTCTTCTTCACTTTCAATATCACGTATATCATCATTTTGTGATACAGGCTTGATACGTACTGGCTCGCCATCGAAATCAGGATCGGAAAAAAGGTCCGTAACATTTCGGAAATCAAGAATAGTAAAGTATCGTTTACCGTACTCTTCATTTATACGGGTACCACGGCCTATTATCTGTTTGAATTCGGTCATTGACCGTATATTGCTGTCCAGTACAATAAGTTTACATGTCTGAGCGTCTATGCCGGTATTCATCAGTTTTGAGGTCGTCGCAATAACCGGATACCGCTGTTCAGGGTCAATAAAGTTATCCAGTTCACGCTTACCCTCTAAATCATCGCCGGTTATCTTCATTACATACTTGTAATTTTCTTTCACAAGATCACTGTTGGCTTTGGCTAACTCTGTCCTCATCCCATCGGCATGCTCAATATCCTGGCAAAAGACAATTGATTTTGAAAAGCGGTCGGTACCATTAAGGAACTCTGTTATCTTTTTCGCAACAAGCTCTCTTCTCTCATCAACAACAAGGTTGCGGTCAAAGTCTGTCCGGTTGTATATTCGGTCTTCAACAGGATCACCGTTTTTATCCAGATACCCTGCCGGAGGACGCCAGCCTTCCAGGTCAACATCAAGGCCTATACGCACAACGCGGTAGGGAGCCAGAAAACCGTCATTTATACCCTGTCTTAACGAATAGGTATATATGGGGTCTCCAAAGTACTCAATATTGGAAACCTCCTCTGTCTCTTTTGGAGTTGCCGTTAAACCGATATGGGTTGCGCTGCTGAAATGTTCAAGAACCTGCCTCCATGCACTGTCATCAGCTGCACTTCCTCTATGACACTCATCAACGATAATAAGGTCAAAAAAGTCCGGGCTGAACTGCTGATAAATATTCTTTGCCTCATCACTGCCGGTCAGTCCCTGATAGAGAGCGAGATATATTTCATAGGCTTTATCAACTTTGCGGTTTTGAACTACCGTCATCTTATCTCTGAAGTATTTAAAGTCACCCCTGCGGGCCTGGTCTATAAGAGCGCTTCTATCTGCGAGAAAGAGTATCCTCTTTTTGGTGTCGGACTTCCATAAGCGATGGATGATTTGAAATGCGGTATATGTTTTACCTGTGCCGGTTGCCATAACAAGCAGTATCCTGGCTTGACCTTTAGCAATGGCTTCAACAGTGCGGTTTATCGCAATCTGCTGATAATATCTTGGTGTTTTGCCTCTTCCGTCAAAATGGTAGTCCTGACTTGCAACCTCTTCCTGCTGTAAGGTCTCGATACCTTTGTACTGTTTATATTTTGACCAGAGTTCCGCAGGTGGTGGAAACAGATCAAGGCTGAGAGTTTTTTCCACATCACCTGAAGCAGTTCTGTCATGAAAGATAAAACCGTCGCCATTACTGCTGAAAACGCACGGAATATCAAGAACAGCAGCATACTCCAGGGCCTGCTGCATTCCCGCGCCAACTGTGTGATTGTTGTCTTTAGCTTCAATAATAGCGATTGGGATATTAGGTTTATAGTACAGAATATAATCAGCACGCTTCTTCTTGCCACGCGCGGTCAAATGACCTCTGACATAGATACGGCCATCAGTAAAAGTTACTTCTTCACGTATCTGTTTCTGAATATCCCAGCCTGCTTTAGTAATAGCAGGTGTGATGAATTTTGTGCATATGTCTCGTTCGGAAAGATGTTTTTTCATTTTATTTATGGT
>CAZNPC010000172.1:0-3163 GCA_964574765.1 uncultured Nitrospirales bacterium
AACAAGGCCGAACACCAATAAAACCATTACTGCCAAAAAAATAATTCTTTTCATGATAGTATCTCCTTTCTTGATCTATATATTGTAATCAGAGTTTCTTCCTGGTCTTGAATTCTGTCAGGACAGCTGTCTTTTTATACTTCTAAATATATAATTTGTCAATGAAATAATTGACATTTACAAGTTCTATTATACATTAAGGCTCTATCTGCTGGATCCTTTTTTTATGCCTTCCTCCCTCGAATTTCGAGGAAAGCCATGTGTCGACTATCTCAAGGGCTGTTTCAGCGCTTATCATTCTCTGACCCAGAGATATTACGTTCGCGTCATTGTGCTCTCTGGCAAGCCGGGCCGAATCTCTGTTCCAGCATACTGCACATCTTATGCCTTTTACTTTGTTGGCAGCAATAGCCTCTCCGTTCCCACTGCCG
This sequence comes from uncultured Nitrospirales bacterium, assembly GCA_964574765.1. GTDB lineage: Bacteria > Nitrospirota > Thermodesulfovibrionia > UBA6902 > BMS3Bbin08 > CAZNPC01. The sequence continues at coordinate 432 of CAZNPC010000172.1, forward strand.
CCGAGAACAATACCCTGATCACAATCTCCGCGTGCAACAGCTTCAGCCGCCGGCCTTATAAACGCCGGGTAATCGACCGATTCCTCAGAGTCTGTGCCAAAATCCTGAACAGTATATCCCCTGGAAGCAAGGAATACCTTTATGTCCTCCTTATACTTATAACCGGCATGGTCAGACGCAATAGCTATTTTCATGATTTCTCCTGTTGTATTATATATATTTCCTCACGCCGCATGTTACGGTCTTTCATCCTATCTGTTTTCTCTCGTCACTCGTCACTCATCACGTGTTACGGTCTTTCACCCCTGCCTCCCTTATCTCCCCGATATGCGTAAAGACAATATAGGATATTACGTTTTCTGTTTTAAACAGTTTTTTGACTGCTTCGCTGTAAATTCCAAGTTGGCCTGAATATCCCTTTAACAAATAACCTATCTCCTTTTCATCAACAGGAAATGTCTTATAATCATATATCTTATAACACCCGTTAACATTAATGACCCTGTCTATCCTCCCGGAATAGACATCTTTCCCGGACTCAAGTACAAAAGGAAGTTCTGAAAAGGAGTTGTCCCTGGGCATTATCACTTCCTGCCATATGCCTTTTTCCTTCAGAAGCCGGATATCATCTTCAATTATGAATAACAACTCATCTTTCCGTCCTTTTACTATATCCTTTGCAAGCAGCATTTTCTGCGCCTTTTCCAAAATGGCCTTCTCTGTTATTATGCCTTTTGATATATCTTCAAACAGCCTGTGGAAAATATCTCCGATAATAGCCCATTCTTTTCCATGCTGACGTTTTATATCCACTGTTGATGTTACTGCCTTCCATTTCAGCGTCTCTTTAATCTCCAGTGGTACAAACACGGCAGGCGTATCTCTGTCATTCTGCCGGGCAGAACGGCGCTCAGGCGCTTTTTTGTACATGGCATCGATCTCATGCGCTGATCGCATTGAAAGCCCATCCAGCTTTTCTGATATTGCCCATTGGCTTCTGCTTGCCCCCGCGTCAAGATTCGATCCGAATCTGTGGGGGTGCCTTGCTTTTATCTTTTCTCTCCCGTTCCGTATCTCTCGCTCGCTCGCCTCGGGGCCCGGCCTCGACTCGTCTTGGCGAGGCGGGCGAAGCAACGGGCCTCGTGCGAAGCCTACGGGTCCCTCCCGAAGCGGGTCTCCGCTCGATTCGAGTAAACTCCGGGTCGCTTCGACGCCCCTCGTCCTTCCTTTTTCTGTCTTATGGAGGCCAAGCCCCTGCTTTAGAAAACCAAGAAAACCTTTATCACTGTCATTCCACTTCCCGGCAAGGAACAGCGCCTGCTCGGCCCTTGTTACCGCTACATAAAACAGTCGCTTCTGTTCCTCAATTTCTTTCATTGAATGAAGGGCGAAATCTTCATCAAGCCTGCGTACTGTGGACTGCGGCGCGTATTTAAAAAACAATTTCCCTTCACGGTCATATATAAGACTGTCGCCTCTTCCTGTATAGAAAGCATCATCAATTCCCGGCACGAATACCACTGGAAATTCAAGTCCTTTAGCTCCGTGGATCGTCATTATCCTGACCGCGTCCATTCCTTCGGTATTTACGTTTGCTTTAGGCTCATCCGCCCTTTCTTCCGTGCGTTCGAGAAAGTCCCTGATTTTAAGCAGTGATTTGCCTTCCGCTTCAAGGCCTTCCACCACTTTGATAAATTTCTTAACATTCGCCCTTCGTTGTGCTTCATGGAAAAATTCCCACAACCTTGTAGCAGAAAGGGCGTCTTCTATTAATTCAGAGATCGGTGACAGCTGAATTTTCGAAAGCCATTCTTCGAGCAGACTGACTGAACTGTCCAAACTACCGCGCATATTCCGCCATTTTGAAAAAAGGCAATCTCCCTCGCCATTTACCGCTTCAATAATAGAGCCTTCATCAATTGAGAAAAAAGGACTCTTGAGCAGTATATACAAGCTGTAATCATCGTATGGGTTCGACAGAAAGTAAATTAATGCCCTCAATACCGCCACTTCAGGTTCCTGATAAAACCCAATTCCTTTTACAGCAACGAACGGTATGTTGTACCTTCTGAATGCCTCCTCATATTTCTTAAGATGTGTTCTTTTCCTCAGAAGGAGAGCTATATCCATATACCTGCATGGCCTTGAACCTGCCTCATGCCCATCAGATCTTTCCGTTACCCGAAAGTCATCAACAAGACTATTGATTCTCTTTGCAATAATATCAGCTTCTTTATTCCTCGTTTCAGCTGCACCGGCTTCATCATCGTCCAGAAGTATTATCTCCACCCTTCCCGTGTTATGCATATCCGACCTGCAGGCGTTAAACGCACGGTAACCAGTCACCCATAATGGTATATCTTTATTTTTTTCCCTGCCATCATCAGCAGTTCTCATTACTTTAGAGAATAAAGCATTGGTAAAATCTATGATCGCAGGCAGGCTTCTGAAATTCTCCGTAACCTCCTCATAACAAAATTCATCCTTAAGCCATTCCGCCAGCTTTGTCTTTGCCCTGTGAAAGATCTCAACATTCGCGCCTCTGAACAGATAAATAGACTGTTTTTCATCGCCAACCAGGAAGACCGTAGGAACTGTGCCGTCTTCTCTCTTCGCGCCAATACCGGAGCGCCATTCTTCCGTCAGCTTATCGATTATGCCCCACTGAAAATTATTCGTGTCCTGGAATTCATCAACAAGGATATGATCCGTCTTTTCATCGAACGAATATA
>CAZNPC010000173.1:0-3133 GCA_964574765.1 uncultured Nitrospirales bacterium
GGTCCAGCGGGACCTTACTCCAAACCCGTGGCGCAGCTAACGGGCTAGAACCCCTGGCTGAGGATACCTTCTTCTTCGAATTTGTCCTCTTAACCTGCCACGCAAGCGGCTGACGGCTAAACTCAGTATTGCGGGCCGGTTTGGCTGCTTTATAATCAAAGCCCTCAAGCGTTCTCCGCTCAACTTTCTCTTTAAGAACGCGTTCAATACTCATGACCATGTCCTTGTCTTCATCTGTTATAAATGTAAAGGCATCGCCGTTCTTCGCGGCCCGGCCTGTTCTGCCGATCCGGTGAGTGTAAGCGTCGGCTGTATCTGGAATGTCATAGTTAATGACGTGCGATATGCATGAGACATCAATGCCGCGGGCAGCGATATCAGTGGCGACCAGTATCTGATACTTGCCGTCGCGAAACCCGTCAAGCGCCTGCTGACGTCTGGCCTGCGAAAGGTTGCCCTGCAGTGATGCAGCGCTGTACCCGTCCTTCTGAAGCATCAGTCCAACACGTTTCGCCCGGTGCTTGGTGCGCGTAAAAACAAGCACTGACTCAGAATTTATATCCTTCAGCAGTGCGCGGAGAAGACCTGTCTTCAAGTGCTGACGTACCGGGTACAAAGCATGCGCTACTGAGTTAAGAGGTTTCTTGTGATCGATCTGGATCGTGACTGGGTCCTTCAGTACATCATTGGCAAGCTTCCTTATATCGTCAGGCATGGTGGCTGAAAAGAGCATTGTCTGCCGTTTTGCTGGTATGTGTTTGATGATCTTTCGTATGTCCGGGAGAAATCCCATATCAAGCATGCGGTCAGCCTCATCCAGCACAAGCACCTCCACGTCCTTCAGGCTGATCGTTTTCTGGCCGATGTGGTCGAGCAGACGTCCCGGGCATGCGACCACAATTTCCACACCGCTTCGGATCTTTTGGATCTGCGGTTTGATGTTCACCCCGCCGTACACTGAGACACTGCGTAAGCCGGTCTTTTTCCCAAGGGTGCGGACTGCCTCACGGGTCTGTTCCGCAAGCTCACGCGTCGGCGCGATGATAAGGGCGCGGACACATCTGTCCCGCGTCTGTATCAGCCTGTTGAGTATCGGCAGGACAAAAGCAGCTGTCTTGCCTGTTCCGGTCTGGGCAAGCCCCATAACGTCGCTTCCTTTGAGCGCGGGCGGGACCGCCTGGGCCTGAATAGGTGTTGGTGTTACATAGCCGGCATTTTCTACGCCAGCCATAATTGTGCTGTCTAAGTCAAATTCTGTAAATTTCATGATCTCCTTTTTTTTTGTGTTTCAAGACGAAAAAAAGGCTTCGGGAGTATTCCGAAGCTTTGTGGGGGCAAATTTCATCCGAATACAACTCAACTTATTAACAATAGCCTCTTGGGAGAGACAATGTCAAGTCGAAGCCCTGCATATGACAGGGCGGAGATCCCGACAAGTCGGGACCAGGTAGTATCCACCCCGGGCCTGCCCGCCTATTTTTGTGGCGGGTTTGGATATGCTGAAGATTGAGGAAAGGAAGAAAAATAGAACCGTCCCCTTTTACCCTTTCACAGGCAGTTAATGAAGTGTTAAAATAATAAAATCTATGAAAACAGACAACTTATCTCTCAGTAAATCCTCTTTCATTAGGGGCCTTCAGTGTCACAAATCCCTTTATCTGTATAAACACCAACCAGAATTACGAGATGAAATTTCAGAGGCACAGCAGGCCTTATTTCAAAGCGGCACGGACGTAGGAATTTATGCCCAAAAACTTTTTCCCGGAGGAGTTGAAATACCTTTTGGTAAAGGGACTCTTTCAAAACAACTTGCCCTTACCAGCTCTGAGATTGAAAAAGGTACTAACACTCTATATGAAGCTGCATTTGTCCATGATAATGTTTTTGTTAAGGTTGATATTTTGCATAAAGGCAAGAGGGGCTGGGAGCTTTATGAGGTCAAGAGCTCAACCGGGGGGAAAAACGTATATTTAGATGATATTGCTGTACAGTATTATGTTTTAAAAGGGGCAGGCCTTCCGGTTTCTAAGGCCTTTTTAGTACATATAAATAATAAATACGTGCGAAAAGGCAAAATTGAAGTAAAAAAGCTGTTTGAGATAATTGATGTTACCAAAAGAGTAAAAGACAAACAGGATTCTATTAAACGAGACCTTGCAAAACAGAAAAAAATGCTTAAAGGGGATATACCTGAGATTGATATTGGTAAATACTGCAGTACACCTTATGATTGTGACTTTCAGGGACACTGTTGGCAGCATATACCAGAGGATTCAATATTTGAGCTTATGGGGATCGGGGTCAATAAGTTCGATCTGTATAAACAGGGAATTGTACATCTAAAGAATGTTCCTTTGGATAGTTTAAATCATCATCAGGGAATCCAGGCTCATGCCACACTTAAAAAGAAAATTCTTGTGGATAAGGGTAAGATTAAGAAATTTATTGATTCGTTGTGGTATCCACTGTATTTTCTCGATTTCGAAACTTTTGATTGCGCCATACCGCCTTACGATGGCCTGCGTCCATACCAGAAAGTGCCTTTCCAATATTCACTGGATTATTTAGAAAAAAAAGGGAGTAAGATGGGGCATCATGAGTATCTGGCACCTCCAGACACAGATCCCAGAGAGGGAATTATTGCCAGGCTTATTAAGGAAATTCCTCAGGATGCCTGCGTAATAGTGTATAACATGTCGTTTGAAAAGGGAGTATTAAATCAATTTGCAGAATGGTTCCCGAAATATAAGAGAAAAATCGACAGAATCATATCAAACATAAGAGATCTTGCAGCCCCCTTTAGGAGCAAGGACTATTACCATTATAAGATGAATGGATCATATTCCATGAAAATAGTGTTGCCTATACTCGTGTCAGAATTAAGTTACAATGATATGGATATATGTGAAGGCAGGATGGCCTCAGAGGCATATCTGAAGATGTGCCAATCACCGGATTCGACAGAAAATGAACAAATCTGCAAAGCTCTTCTGGAATATTGCGGTTTGGATACATTAGGTATGGTTAGGATATTGGAGAAGTTGAAAAAAGCTTGTTAATTTTTGACGTTAAATAGATTTGTTTTTATACTAAATCAGGAAAACAGAGGGGGGATGCAAGAAACAAGACCTGA
>CAZNPC010000174.1:0-3066 GCA_964574765.1 uncultured Nitrospirales bacterium
CTATAATTTATTTCTGATATACTCATCATGTGAACATGGTCGGAAGTGGATGTTCCAAAATGAATTTCCTCGTAATAGCATGCAAAGATAGAATCCCTGATTCTGCTGTTTCGTTTGTCAGAACCAATGCAGGCGTTGGAAGTACTGTTTTCCTGACGATCACGGGAGGTATCATCGGTTGTCCGGTGCAAATTATCAGGTGTGCAGAAGGGCACTCTTTTATTCGATAATACATAAAATTAAACCTTAAAAAGAGAGGTTGTATTTATGAAGTCTGTTCTTGTTGTGGATGATTCAGAAATAACGCGGTCGTTTATTAAATCAGCTATTGAGGATATCGGCGATATAGAAATATCCGAAGCTTCTTCCGGATTTGAGGCACTGAAGGTTCTGCCTGTAAATTCTTTTGATCTGGTCATGGTTGATATAAACATGCCTGATATTAACGGCCTGGAACTTATTAATTTTATTAAGAAGGATGATAAGTATCGGGGTATCCCGGTTATTATTGTATCTACTGAAAGCAGTGAAGAAGACAGACAAAGAGGAATGTCACTTGGGGCATTTGCGTATTTGATTAAGCCTTTCGAGGCTGAAGAGCTTGGAGCTGTTGTTAAAAAGGCGTTAGGTATATGAACTCTTCAAACAAGGAATTCATCTCAGAGGCGGAGGATATAATAGAAAGCGCCAATGATTCCCTTCTGGAGCTTCAGAACGCGTTTAACCCAGATGCCCTTAATTCAGTCTTTCGCGCTATACATACCATGAAGGGCCTGTCGGGCCTGTTTGGCCTCCAGGGCATAACTGACCTCAGTCATGCTCTGGAATCGGTCCTTGATGACCTAAGGCTGGGCAAGATAGATTTCAGCGATGACGCAATAAATTTCATTTTCAGCAACATTGATATTCTTAAAAACCTTGTTGCGCGGGTCAGCGAAGGTAAGGAAGTTGATGATGTCAGTGATTATGTAGAGCATATCGAGTCATTCAGAAAGGCCGCCAGGTCAAAAGGTGATGATCTTTCAATCGAAGATATTGGTATCAGTCAGTCTGTTTTAAAAGTCCTTTCTGAATATGAGGAGCATAGGCTTAAGAGCAGTATTAAAGATGGGAAAGGGCTATATTATGCAAAGGCAGTCTTTTCACTTACAGATTTTGCTGATAGCCTGGAGGCCCTTAACGCTGTACTGAAAGGACTTGGGGAGATAATTGCGACGCTTCCAAGTTCTGAGGGGATTCCTGAAGGTTCCATTGGTTTTGACTTGTTGACCAGCAGTGATCTGAATATAGATGAAATGAGGTCAAAGGTTGAGAACGCTGCAGTAGAGGAGATATCTCCACTAGGGAATTCAAAGCCCGTGTCGGTTGGTGACTATATCCCCAAGCCGGCGGATGTGTCATTGAAGAGCTCAACTAATACGGTAAGGGTTGATATAGAAAAACTTGACAAGATCCTTAATACAGTGGGTGAACTGGTTCTGGCCAAGGGTGCCGTTGTAAGAATCGGACAGGAATTAGCAGAGACTGTCGGTTACACCCCTTTGACGCTGGACGTTCATAAGATCGCTCAGACACTTGACAGGAAATTATCAGAACTGCAGAGTTTTATACTTGAACTGAGGATGATACCTTTCAGCCAGATCTTCACGCGTCTTGCGCAGGTTGTGAGACGGTATACCAAAGAGGTTAAAAAGGAGATTGACCTGGAGCTTTTTGGAGAAAATACCGAAATAGACAAACTGCTTGCGGAAGAAATAATTGACCCGTTAATCCATATTATACGTAATTCTATTGATCACGGGATTGAATCCAGTGATGAAAGAAAGGCTCTGGGTAAGAAGGAGCGAGGTACCGTAACTCTTAAGGCTTTTCCAAAAGGGAATAATGTAATTATTTCGGTTCGAGACGACGGTGCGGGTCTTGACGCGGACAAGATACTGAAGAAAGCGATAGAGCGCAAACTGATACCCGGGGACCAGGAGCTTGAACATGAAGAGATTCTGGACCTGATCTTTCTTCCGGGACTTAGCACAAAAGAAGAAGTGAGCGAAGTCTCGGGCAGGGGGATGGGGATGGATATAGCAAAGGAAAAATTGTCACTGTTTGGAGGCTTTATTGAAGTTGAGTCAGAACTGGGAGCTGGCACGTCTTTTTCCCTTACCCTGCCTATAACGCTTGCGATTGTCAAGGCGTTAATTGTTCAGGTTGCTGATCATGCGTTCTGTATTCCGCTGACTTCTATCTCTGAAACGTTTACTGTCAATCCGCGCAAGATACAGACGATCGAGGAACGGGAGGTTATTGAAATAAGAGGTGAGATGCTTCCTCTTCTGAGGGTTGCCAGGGTGTTCAGATTCGAGGAAAAGCCGTGTGAAGAGTTCTATGCGGTTGTCGTAGGTTTTGGAAACAGGAGGCTGGGCCTTCTTGTAGACAAACTTACTGAACAGACTGAAATAATACTTAAACCTCTTGGAGAACATTTAAAAGGCATCCAGGGGCTTGCCGGTGCGGCTGAGGTAGGCCGTCATGATATCATTCTTGTTCTTGATGTCGAAGCCATGATGGAGGAGTCATTCTCCGGCAGAAAAAAAGTGCGGACCTGATAGAGTATGAAATTGAGTCTTACAGGAACATATTTTCATTAATTTGCAGGGCGGCGTAAGATATCTCGGAGTCTGATATGTTTAAAGAATATTTTGGACTAAAGATCAGGCCTTTCAGTAAAACGCCGGATCCGAAATTTCTGTTTTACAGCAGATCTCATGAAGAGGCTCTGGCAAGACTGATGCAGGGAGTGGAGGAGAAGGAACTGATTTTGCTGACAGGAGAGATTGGTGCCGGCAAGACAACCCTTTCACGTGCTCTTATGGATTCTCTGGGAGAAGAGTACAGGGTGATATCAATGCTGAATCCCCGGCTGACACCGATACAGTTTTTGAAATCGGTTGCCAAAGGGTTTGACATTGATACAACCCGTGCCAAAGACGAACTGCTTGACACGATATATGAGAAAGTTTATGAGGACTATACAAAAGGTATTACACCCGTGATAATTATTGATGAGGC
>CAZNPC010000175.1:0-3035 GCA_964574765.1 uncultured Nitrospirales bacterium
CAGGTAATCAGTAAAAAACCTGATCCCCAGTTCAAAAGCGATCAGACGGGCTGAATCATAAATATACTCGTAATCATTTTCATTAAGAAAACTGCCTGCCACTGATACGTAACCCTGCAGGATCGCCCTGCAAAGATCGGTCCTGAAATAAATGTCACCTGTATAATTAGTATCTTCTCCAAGATTATTACAGCAGGACCTCAGGCAATCACCAATATCGTAGTGGATCAATCCCGGCTTTACTGTATCAAGGTCTATTATACTGACCGCCCTGCCTGAGTCATCAAACATGATATTGTCTAATTTCGGATCACCATGAATAGGCCGGAGAGACAGCTTTTTCCCTTTTTTGGCGTCTTCAAGAACAGACGCCCATTGTCTCCGCTCGCTTATAAAGTCTGTACAGAACGAAAAGTCTTTGGATCCATTTTTAACATTCCTTTTTTCAAGGGCACTATCAAACAAACGCAGATATTCAGGTGTGATATGAAACCCTTCGATAGTATCATAAAGCCTGTCTGCTTCCAGATCACTTATGAGACTATGAAATATGCCGAGTCCATAGCCAACCTCCCGGGCGTGGGCCTCATCCCTGATCTCCTGAAAGGTAGCGGCATTGATAAATCTCATTACCCGCCAGAAAGAGTTATCAGCGTCAACAATATAATCTTTTCCGTCTTTTGCGGAAAACAGGGTGGGGACTTCCCATCTCCGGCCTGAAGTTATTCTATTTTTCTGTTTTAGCCTGTCTTTAATATGGTCCGTAACAGTACGGATATTTGACATGACCCATTCGGGATGAGAAAAAACCTCTCCATTAATGCGCTGGAGTATAACTTTATTGTTATCCCAGGCCTGCATGGTCACAAGATATGTATCGTTTATCCTCCCTGAACCGTATCGCCGGATTTCCGAGACAGTTCCTCCCAGTTCAAACTTTCCTGCAATATCAAAAAGCTTATCTTTGGAATAGTCCATAAGGATCCCCTGTATCCGGAAGTATATTTACCGGCGACCGCTCTCTTTTTGGGCCGGCTTGCCCAGGCGCAAATACTCAACTCCGCCTATCAGACTGACAAGAAAAATTGTCAGGAAAAGAAGTATTGAAAGGCTGACCGCCTGGTCAGAGCTTACCCCGACCTTATCAAAGACTAATTTAAAAAGCGCTGCAAAACCGGTCTCCCTGATTCCAAGTCCCGCAAATGAAACAGGAATTGCCGCGAGCGCGTTTACGATCGGTACAAAAATAAAAAAATAAATGATCGGGACGTTAAGGCCTATCGCGATCGAAAGAATATATATGCAGATTATGCCAAACAGCTGAACAACCGCTCCCAGCAGAAGTCCTTTGTATATTTTCTGCTTTTCAGACCTGAATTCCATAAGAGGTGTATAAAAAGGATTGAGAAATTTTATTTTTCCCCAGTTAACACCCCACAGGACAAGACTCGCCACAATAACTATCCCGCAGAGAATCGGGATAACCGGTACTACTTTAGTACCCTCAACATACGAATAACCGGCTATTAACGCAACCAGCGCGATACCTGTCATTGCAATAAACCCCAGATAACGGTCCATAAATACCGAGGCAAGTGAGCCGCCGCCCCTGCCTTTACCCATATCTTTGTAAAGATAATATGCTTTTACCGCGTCCCCTCCCACGAGACCGGGCAAAAAAGTGTTGAAAAAAGACCCGATAAAAAACAGCGAAACAAGCCTTGAATATTTCATGTATACCGGAATAAAAAGTGACCAGCGCGCGGTGGAAACAAGAGAGGCGCAGACATAAGCAAACATGGCCAGTATTAATACCGGCACCCGCGCGTGTCTGATGGTCTTAAACACCTCATGCACATCAACAATACCGGAGAAATAAAACAGGTAAAGAAGAAGTGAACCGCTTACAAGGAGTTTTAGGGCAAAACTAAGGGTCTTTTTCAATTTCAGGACTCTTTGGGACGTCAAGAGAATCTACGCCCTTTAATACATATATTGGCTTTTTCTGGCTCTCATGATATACCCTGACGAGCATTTCTCCAAGAAGCCCCATGCCTATAAGCTGAATGCCGACTATGATAAGAAGTGTGCCGAACAAAAGTAACGGCCTGCCGCCGATTGATTGACCCAATATTTTTAAAACAACAAGATAAAGGTTTATCACAAAACCACTAAACCCGCATAACATGCCTAATGGGCCGAAAGCCTGAAGAGGCCTTGTTGAAAAGCTCTGCAGGAATTTGACTGTTATCAGGTCCAGCAATACTCTTATTGTCCTTGATATCCCGTATTTTGAAGTACCGTACAGCCTCGGATGGTGAATTGTCTCTACCTCTGCTATTTTTACTCCATACAAACTCGCAACTGCCGGTATAAACCTGTGCATTTCACCGTAAAGATTGATATTCTTCACAACATCCGCTTTATAAGCCTTAAGCGTGCACCCGTAATCATGCAGTTTTACACCTGTAACAACGCTTATGATCCAGTTGGCAATGATCGAAGGAAGCCTTCTGTTAAGGAACGGGTCCTTTCTCTTCTTCCGCCACCCGCTGACAATGTCATATCTCCCGATACGGGCGAGAAGTTTCGGAATGTCTTTCGGGTCATTCTGAAGGTCGCCGTCAATCGTCACTATTACATCACCCCGGGCGTGATCAAAACCCGCGGCAAACGCGGCCGTCTGTCCGAAGTTGCGCCTGAAGCTCAAGACTTTAACCCGTTCATCCTCAGATGAAAGTTTTTCAAGGCGCTGGAAGGTACTGTCCGTACTGCCGTCATCTATAAAAAGCAGTTCATAGTCACTTCCTTCGTCATCCATTACTGATTTGATCGCTTTGTAAAGCGGTTCTACGTTTTCTTCCTCGTTAAAAAACGGTGTTATTATCGTGACTAACAAAATGCCTCCTCTTTAATATATAAACAAGTCATTAAGCAAACAGGTCATTCAGTAATTGAGTCATTGAGTTATTGTAATGACTTAATAACTAAATAACTTAATAACTTTCGGTTTTTCTCAGTTCAAGTCCTTTAAA
>CAZNPC010000176.1:0-3011 GCA_964574765.1 uncultured Nitrospirales bacterium
TCACTGCGAAAAGAGATCTCTACATGGGAGTTAAGGTCAGACTTTATCCGTTTCAGAAGCCCGGGGCACCGGTCAGTGCCGATATGCCTGATACGTGACGGAATAAGAGTAAGTCTGCTTTTCCCTACAAGTTCAATAAGTTCATTTACCCTTCCCGGCTCAGCACCGTAGACATCGGAAGGTGCTCCGTATCTTTGGTATATCTGATCCGTGTATGAAATCAGCTCATCAAGAGTTTCATCATCAACATACCTTGTAAGATTACCGCCGATTTCCTTTGACAAATTGAGTTTGCCGTCGCTGAATGCGCCGGCACCTCCCCAGCCGCACAGTAAATTGCATACAGAACATGTCTTGCAGGGAGCATTTTCATCCTTTGTCGGACAGAATCTTTTATCAATGTCCCTGCCTTTTTCAAGCAGAAGTATTTTAAGACCCTTTTTTGAATTGACAAGCTCAAGGGCGGCAAAAATACCCGCCGGGCCGCCGCCAACTATAATTACATCGTAATGTTTCATAATACTAAACGCAGATTAACACAGATATATACAAACGAAGATGGTCACAGATCTGAATGCCGTCAATCAGTCCTGCGATCATCAGCTTCTTCTAATCAGCGGTCATCTGTGGTTCTCTAGCTAGATCCTCCATTTTTTTTTAATAATTTTCAGCGCTTTGTGATTAGTTAGATCGAGATGAATCGGTGTAATTGAAATGAAACCATTTTGAACCGCCTCAAAATCTGTATCCACTCCTGACTCCCACGTTGGCACGCCTCCGCCTATCCAGTAATGTTTTCTTCCACGTGGATCGAGTATCTCCTGTATGGAGTTGTCGTAAACTCTTTTACCCTGCCTTGTAAGTTTCGTCCCTCTGATCTTCGACACATCCGGAATATTCACATTTAAAAGAGTATCCGGAGGCAGTCCCTTTTTCAGGATATGGTTTGAAAGCTTCTGAGAGAACCGCGCGGCCTCCCTAAGCCTCTGAGGTCTGCGGCTGTCCATCTCCCCTGCAAAAGATACTGCAATGGAAGGTATACCCAGTAACGTACCCTCTATGGCAGCAGCCACAGTACCTGAATATGTTATATCATCACCCATATTGCCGCCGTTATTTATACCTGACACTATAAGATCGGGCCTATCAGGCAGGAGCTTGTTAACACCAAGAATTACACAGTCAGTAGGAGTACCGCCTATGAAATATGTTTTTTTATTGATCTTTTCAAATTTCAGCGGCCTGTGAAGAGTAAGTGAATGACCGACCGCGCTCTGTTCTCTCTGAGGGGCAATCACATAAACATCACCAACAGACCTCTGGGCCTTTGCAAGCATCCTGATCCCCCGGGAAGTTCCTCCGTCATCATTTGTAACCAGTATTACAGGCATACCTTAAATATTGTATCAGAAAAAAAAGATATTTAGGATACTTATTGTGCTATTTTCATCTCGATTTTACTTTGCAGAATCATGATAGCATGCTAATATAATTATAATATGTCCGGCAAAAGCATGGCTAAACTTATCGAAGAAATCGAGAGACTGCAGGCTCGAATCAGGAGCCTTCAGACATCCATGGAAGTATATGAAGATGAAGCCATAAAAAAAATAAGTGCCCTTGAAACTTCTCAAGATCATCTGCAGGGCATCATTGACAATATTGAAGACCCCATAATAGTAATAGACACAAAATACAGAATATCGTTTGCCAACAGAAAGGTTAGAGCCATCGCCGGCGGGATTGATCCTGTGGAGGCCGGACTTTACTGTTATCAGGTTTCCCACCGTTCGGAATCTCCCTGCAAAGGGAAATTAGATCCCTGCCCTCTCACAAAAATATTAAGGACAAAAAAACCTGTCACTCTTACGCATACACACTTCGACTGTAAAGATTGTAAGATCATTGTTGAGATATCCGCAGCGCCGATTTTCGATAAATCAGGCAATGTGACCCATATTATTGAGGTCTGCCGGGATATAACCAAACGGACAAAAATGGAAAATGCCCTTCGCGAGAGCGAAACCCGTTACCGTTCTCTGTTTGAACAGTCAAGTGACGCGATCTTTGTTCTCGGTATTGAAGGCAAAGAGAGAGGAAAGATATTATCAGCCAACAAAGCGGCCTGTATTATGCATGGATACACTGAACAAGAGATACTCAACAGGGATATCACAGACCTTGATACCGAAGAATCGTCTGGCAGAGCCCAATCAAGACTGAAACGCATACTTAGCGGAAGCCCTCTGCGATTTGAAGCTGTTCACGAACGAAAAGACGGGTCCATCTTTCCTGTGGAAGTAAGCGCGTCACTTATGAAAATAGGAGATGAAAAATTCATTCTTGCCATTGACCATGACATATCCGACCGGAACCGGGCAGAAAAAGAAAGGACAAGATTTATAACAGAGCTCAAGTACATGTCACAGATAGACGGACTCACGGGACTGTCTAACAGACAGCATCTTGACAGCAGGTTGTCAGAAGAGATCCGCCGGGCCGGAAGATATGAAAATCCCCTGTCTCTTATAATGTTTGATATTGACAAGTTCAAGTATATCAATGATACATACGGGCATTTGGCAGGCGACAAGATTCTACTCAAGACAGCAACCATAGTAAATGAAACACTCCGGGACACTGATATAGCAGGGAGATTTGGCGGTGATGAGTTTGTGCTGATATTGGTCCAGACGCCTCTTAGTGTCGGTATGCAGGTAGCTGAACGAATCCGTTCAAAGATCGAAAAGACCAAGGTTCATGTCAAAAAAAATCAGTTCGTGCGATTTACTGTCAGTATCGGTATCTGCCAGCTAAATAACAAGATCAAGAACAGCCACAAATTTATTGCTCAGGCTGACAAGGCCATGTACCGGGCAAAAAAAGAGGGGCTTAACCGCGTCTGCAAAAACAAAAATTGATATACCGGACTGTCTTTACGCAAACTGCAATTTCAGCGGACAGACACCCGGTATTTATTCTGCATGCGGCGGCTGAAAACGACCGGGACT
>CAZNPC010000177.1:0-2976 GCA_964574765.1 uncultured Nitrospirales bacterium
ACATCTATTGCGAGGTCCTTAAGATTGGTCAGCAGCATTCCTATCGGAGTGTCACCCTGAATTAATGATTCAGGGTCAGTGTGCTCCCGTGTTCTCAGCTTAACTTTCTCAAGCCAGACTCCGGCACCGCCGAGATTGGCAGCAATTGCCCTGAACTCTTCAGTCCAGTAAGGAGACTGAGCGTGTAATTTCTGATGAGACGGGGTTGTTCCCTTCAGCTCCAATCGAACTATAACCGGACGCCCGTCGCCGTCTGTCAATGCCCTCTCACAAACCCTCTGCACGCGATCACAGACCTCATCCGTGTTTAAACAGTCCTTGAGATCGACCTCATACAAGCTCCAGCGCAGGACATCGAGGTCTATATGCTCTACGTCGCTGACCTGGTTTCCATCGACCGTAACCATAGTACATCCCTTGGCCCCGGTCTCCCGGATATGTCTTCCCTGAATGTTTCCGGAAAAAACTATCCATGGATCATTATGAACTTCCTCACGATTATGGACATGGCCCAAAGCCCAGTATTGATAACCTTTTGCTCTCAAGTCATCGACAGTGCAGGGGGCATAAGGCTCATGACCCTCCCGCCCGGAGAGAGCGGTATGCAATAACCCGATATTGAAGCGCCCGCTTTTGGCATTTGGATAATTTAAACTCAGGTTATCTGACACTGCTCTGTTTGCAAAGCTCTGTCCGTGAACAGCAACATTTATATTATCAACAGTAACCGTCTCAGCCTTTCGAGAAGAAAACATATGAACATTATCCGGCAATTGCAAGGTTCTGGTATTCTGGTTTGCAGCATCGTGATTACCCGATATAACAAAAACACGTATCCCGGCATCCCTAAGTTTAACCATGCATTGATTAAAGAACAGGCTGGTTTGGAAATCCCGCCATTCACCATCATAAAGGTCCCCTGCAATTAAGACAAAAGCGACTTCCTCACGAACTGCAAGGTCGACCATGTTTTCCAGGGCACGACGACTCGATGCCCTGCTCTCGTCTAAAGGTGCGTCTTCCGGCAACTCTAAACCTTTAAGAGGGCTATCGAGATGAATGTCAGCTGCATGGATAAAACGAAACATGGTTTAAATTCCCCTTTTATTCAATTCTGATCCGCTTATCATCCTTAAATAAAGCATTCATAAGTACTTTTTTGAGTTCTTCAGTGTTCATAGCTAATTATTCAAAAACGTTTGCTCAGGTGCTGAATTTTTTATCTCCAACATCCCCATTTTAATGAAAAAGACAGTTTTCGGCAACTTTAAATATTAAAGAGGACAGGCGCCGGGCGCTGAGGCAAGCGCCGCTATCTACAGCCTGATTGAAACCGCCAAGGCCAACGGGTTGGAGCCTTATACCTATCTGCGCCATCTCTTTGAGAAACTGCCTTCGGCTAATACCGGGAAAGATTACAAGTCTCTCCTGCCGCAGTACGTTGTTCTCAACTCCCTTGCCCTTCCAGCTTAAATCGGGTGGGGTTTATTTGACGCTTACAAAAATAGAGACAGAATATAATAATTTTTATATAATGTAATAAGGATATTAATAGGGAGGCTATTAAGTGGGAAGAAAAAAAGAACATAGGTTTACCGTAATAATTGAACCTTGCGAAGAAGGAGGTTATTTCGCAATGTGTCCTGCCTTTCCGGGCTGCCATGTTGAAGGTGAAACCTATGAGGAAACATTGACTGAGATGAAAGCAGCTATTGATGCATTCATCGAGGACTACAAAGAAGAAGGAGAATTGATCCCCAATGATGATGTAACAGTCACTACACTGCGAGTAGCTGTATGAGTTCTAAATTCCCGGCTGTCAAATCTACTGACGTCATAAAAGTATTGAGGAAAATAGGATTTGAATTTAAACGACAGTCTGGCAGCAACCACGCTATATATTTCAGGGCAAGTGATAAAAAAAGAACAACTGTTCCGGTTCACTCCGGAAAAACTATAAAAAGAAAAACCCTGTGGTCCATCCTTTCCGATACCGGTCTTACAATGGAAGAATTTAAAAAGTTGAGAAAGAAATAAAAAGGCGTATATATCGTCGTTGTTCTTTTTTACAAATTAAACGACTTAACAATCAGATGATATTCGGTTTTCGATACTTTCTGCAATGTCTCGATAATGTTTAGCTATTGCTTTTACCTCAAAGGGATCACTACAATCTTCGAAAACAATTTTTCCATTTACTTCACATTCATCAGACAAAACACGAGCAGTCTGTTGATATGCCTCGGCTCGTGAGTTTAAAGCGTCTATAATTTGGAAAATATCTGTAGAACAAAGTTTTAAAGTATGTCTCATCGCCATCATAATCGAAACCTCCTTACTTTATAAATATGTTTATTCGATGAAAATTAAGTGCGTTAGGATCAGGCTTAAACCGCCTTGGTAAGATAATCTCCTCACCTTCTATTTCTATCAACCAAACTCTGTGAATTGTCGAAGCCGACTGTTTTTTTACTACATGTGATAAAAGTATCCTGTAATCATCGTCTATTCCAAGTATTCCTCTATCAAATGCTTTGTCATGTAAAGCACATAAACAAAGTCCATTGGTTGGATCGGAGCGTCTTACAATATTGTCCTTCCATGGTATTATATGACTCGCAAGTAATAGTTGTGTTATTTCCAGTTTACAGAATGAGCATTTATAATCATAGCTTGCGAGAACAGTATCTCTGAAAAAACCTTGAACAAGCCTTATCCTTGTGGGACGTTCTGTTTCTATAAGATTTTTTTCATAAAATCCAGACGATTTCTTCGAGGTTTTTTGCTTCAAAAACTTCACGCACTGAAACATTGCGGGAAACTTTCATATTAACGTAATAATGTCAAAATAACGTTAATTTGACATAATGCAGCCCTTGATTAACTGGTTTTATATGACTCTACGTGTTGATGCCACGACCGGAACTGATAGAATTGTTATTCCACCAGCCATATACCAAGGGACAGTTCCTTGTT
>CAZNPC010000178.1:0-2970 GCA_964574765.1 uncultured Nitrospirales bacterium
GACCTTCTCGTTAAATTAAGATATCAAATAATATCAAAAATATTTAAGGCAAAGTATAAATACCTTCTCCAGAAGGGAACCGGCTATCTGAATAATGCCGTCACTGTAGAGTTTCAGCACGTAAGCTTTGCTTTTAAAATGTTTGCCAGTGTCCTTATAAGGACAGTATTTGCTTCTATGTATCTTGCCCTTCCTTTGATGATGAATTTTATGGTAGCTGTTCTGGTAGGTATAGTGATACTGCCTGTTATGTTGATAATGAGGAGAATAAACAGCCGCGTGATCGACTACTCAGTAAGAACTTCATCCCAGTCCGCAGGTCTCCAGTCTTTCCTGATACAGGCGCTCGGAAGTTTCAAATATTTCAAAGCGACACATTCATACAAAAACATTCTGAATAAAATATTCAACAGAAGCAAAGAACTGGGAAGACTTATGTACAAGCAGACATTCCTGGCTGCTGTTGTTCAGTATGGATTTGAACCGATCGTTATTATGGTAATGGCAGTAATTATATATTATCACGTCATTATAGTAGGAGGAGAAATAATTGAGATAGCATTTATCCTTATTTTATTTCAGAGGGCAGGGTCCCAGCTTCTTGGTATCCCGCAGATCTACGGGAAATTCCTGATGTCTATAGGAAGCATAAACGTTTTTACCAATTTAGAGAAAGAGCTGACAGAAAATGAAGAGGATCTGGATAATGGAAAATCTGTCCCTGATCTATTGCAGCCGTTGAGATTCGACAGTGTCTATTTTGGGTACGGCGGCAAGTCAATTCTGAAAGACATTAATATGTCCATCCGGCCGAAATCAACAGTTGCCTTTGTCGGCAGGACAGGTTCAGGAAAATCTACATTAGCAAACCTTGTTACGGGCATATTGCGACCCGACAGAGGCAGGCTGCTCCTCGGAGATGTAAGTTATGAGGAAATTGACCAGTCGGCCCTACGGAGCAAGGTAGGCTATATAACTCAGGAGAATGTGATATTCAATGACAGTATTGAGAACAACATAACTCTATGGAGTGATGATATAAGCAGAGAAAGGATGGAGCAGGCTTGCGAGCAGGCCCACATAAAAGATTTTATAGATGGGAGTTCCGACAGGTATGAATCAGTTCTCGGGGACAGTGGACTCAATATATCGGGTGGAGAAAGACAAAGGATAAGCATAGCACGGGAATTGTACAAGGACGTTGATATTTTGATATTTGATGAGGCTACAAGCAATCTGGACTCATATACTGAAAAAAAGATACAGCAGGATATAGATGACTTCAGGGGACAAAAGACCATTTTACTGATCGCTCACAGACTCTCTACAGTTAAGAACAGCGATATGATCTTTGTGCTTAAGGACGGGGAGATAGTTGAACAGGGAAATTATAACGAGTTATACGCCCGGGGCGGTGAATTTGCGAAAATGGTGGACGATCAGACTGTTTCCGAAAATATAAAATGACAGGGAAGATCGTAAATTTATTAGTCAGCCTTGGCGGCAGCGTCAGAAACAGCGGTTTAATTAAACCTTCTAACCCAATTTACCGGTTTTTAAGATTTATCGGCAAAAAGCTTGTCAGGATTGTGGCAAAGAATGCCTGGGTTGAAGTCGATATCGGAGGAACGGGAAATATAAGGCTTGACCATCAGTTCGCTTTCGCCGGTTTTGAGAATTGGGGCAGGGCCCATAACTGCGGATTTGCAAAATGTATTGAGTTATGCCGCGGAAAGAACATTTTCTTTGATATAGGCGCCCATATCGGCCTGTATTCACTGCCTGTAAGCAGGGTCTTAAAACAGGGCGGCATGATCTATGCCTTTGAGCCTGCTGAACGAAACTGCGACCTCTTTGTGAAACACCTCGAATACAATGATATAGGGAACGTCAGACTTATTCCCTCATTGGTAGGCGAAACTACAGAAGACAGGGCATCCTTTTATGAGGATAAAGATGTTGACGGAATGAATTCGGTTGTTTTGCCGAAAAATCCTCATCTATATACAAGGACCGAGAAAAAACAGATCAGTCTTGACGATTTTTGCCGTGAGAATAATGTGGTCCCTGAAGTTATAAAGATAGATGTTGAAGGCGCCGAACTTAATGTTTTAAAGGGGGGGCACGCATATTAAGGGAATTTCGACCGCAGTTGATCCTTTCCGTTCATCCCAGGGACCTGGACCTCCTTGGCCATTCGGCTGATGAACTTGCAGATTATGTAAGCTCCCTGGGATACGGGATATATAACATGGACGGCTCCGTAATTAGCGATAGACTCGAATTGAAGGAATATTACCTGCATTGGAAATGACAAGAATCAATGTCCTTACAAATAACGATTTTATTTCATTCTATTTTTTCTATCCGCTGCTGGCAAACAAAAACAGGTTAGGGGAAATGGGCATTTCCCTAAAGTTTTATGAAAGGCTGAAAGAAGATATATATGCGTGTGATATTCTTATGCTTGACAGTAAGTATTTCAGGCCCCTGTGGGAAAACAGGGCTTCCGCGCTGGCCCTTATACAAAAGATCAGGGATAAATCCAAAACATTGTACTGGCTGGATACCACAGATAGTACCGGAGCTACTCATTTTCAGGTTTTGCCGTATGTGGATAAATACTGGAAAAAGCAGCTGCTGAAAGACAGAGCGCTATACGAAGAGGATTTTTACGGGGCCAGAATTTATACGGATTACTATAAGAAGAATTTTTCACTGGGAAATGAGGATGTCTTTTCAGTCGAGCCCTTGAAAAAAGAACATGCATCCAAACTGTCTGTTTCATGGAACCTGGGTGCCGGTCCGATAATGGCAAATGTCCGCGCAGCTAATTTAATCAGATTACTGCCGTGGTCAGTGAAAAAATTTCTAAAATTCAGGTATCGCTACAGGGCTCACCCCCCTGAAGAGCAGCGTACCCGGGCAATAAGTTTTCGCGGCAGCAGCAATTATATTAATAAAGCGCTT
>CAZNPC010000179.1:0-2968 GCA_964574765.1 uncultured Nitrospirales bacterium
CAAGAATTCGCGTCCAAAAGTCTTCATTAAGACTTTCGGATGCCAGATGAATGTCCACGATTCCGAGAAGATCGCGGGGATTTTTGCTGAATCAGGTTATGACAGGGCGGATGAGGCCGGGGACGCTGATGTGGTTGTTTTAAATACCTGCAGTATAAGGCAAAAGGCAGAACACAAGGTCTTCAGCGACCTGGGCCGGCTTAAAACTGCAAAGGCAAAAAATCCAAATTTAAAGGTCGCTGTGGCAGGATGCATTGCACAGCAAAAAGGCAGTTCCCTGTTTAAAAGATTTCCGATTGTGGATTTTGTATTGGGCCCCGGCAATATTGACAGCCTCGGTAAGTGGCTCAACGGTAACGCCATTACGAAGGATGAAGGACGACCCCGTAAAGTTCTAAAGGAACTTGAACAACGGGGCAGGTGGACGAGGGACGTAAAATCTAATTTCAGACCACAGACTCCCCCCGCAGATTCGGAGCGAATCTTGACGCGGGGGCAAGCGACGGCTTTAAGCGACAATCCTGATTATCACACAAAGACATTGCCCATACACAGGGAAGGGCGGGTGAAGGCATGGGTGTCTATTATGTACGGCTGTGACAATTTTTGCGCCTACTGTGTGGTTCCCTACACCCGCGGGAGGGAAAGAAGCAGGCAGAGCAGTGATATACATAATGAGGTTAGCGGACTTGCTGATCAGGGTTATAAGGAGATAACCCTCCTTGGACAGAATGTGAATTCATACGGAAAGAACCTTGATGGAAATATAAACTTCCCGGACTTACTTAAAGTGATACATGAGATCCCGGGGATTGATAGGATCAGGTTTGTGACTTCGCATCCAAAAGACCTGTCAGAGAGGCTTATTGATGCAGTCAGCAGTCTGCCGAAACTGTGTGAACACATTCATCTGCCATTACAGGCAGGTTCTGACAATATTCTGCGTTTAATGAACAGAAAATATACCTATCAGGATTTCAAGGAAAAGATAGAACTGCTCAGAAAGAAGATTCCCGGGGTGGCAATAACATCAGATATAATCACGGGTTTTCCCGGAGAGTCGGATAAGGACTTTAACTGTACTATCACAGCACTTTCAGAAATGGAATTTGACGGAATTTTCGCGTTTAAGTATTCAAAAAGGCCTGATACAAAGGCACTTGATCACACAGGGCACGTTGATGAAAAGATTAAGTCTCGCAGGCTGTCTGAAGTGCTGGATATTCAATCATCTATTACGTATAAAAAGAACAAAAAACTTGAAGGAGAAGTCCTTGAGGTGCTTGTTGAAGGGTTAAGTGACAGCGGCGGTGATAAATTGACCGGGCGTACGAGGACAAACAAAATTGTGTTTTTCCAGGGGCGACCACAAGATATTGGGCATATTGTTGGAGTAAAGATAATTGAAGCTAAACAGCACTCCTTAACAGGAGAACTAATCGCAGATGATCACTAACAAAGAACGCTGATGATCGCAGATTTTTTTTCAGTGCTAATCTGTTTCTTTAGATCTGTGATTATCTGTGGTGATTTTAAATGAAAATCGCAATTAAGACACTAGGCTGTAAGGTCAATCAATCTGAGAGCGAGTCTTTATCCGTAGTTCTTAATGAAAACGGACACAATATTGTCAGATATGATGAGTCCCCGGACATTTGTATTATAAATACCTGTACTGTAACGGCAAAGAGTGATTATCAGTCAAGACAGATGATAAGAAGAGCGGTCAGGTCAGGGGCAAGGGTAATAGCTACCGGCTGTTACGCTCAGCTCAGGCCTGAGGAACTGTCAGAGATCAAGGGTATAGATCTTGTTCTTGGGAATGCCCAAAAGAAAAGCATTTATGAGCATGTCAATAAAATGAGCCACTCGGATTCCCAACCGGCAAAATGGAAACCCGCCGTGCGGGGAAGGTCCAGGGCATTCCTGAAGATTCAGGACGGGTGTAATTTTTTATGTTCATACTGCACCGTGCCAATGGCACGCGGAAAAAGCAAAAGTATTCAGCCAGAGGAAATCATTAGGACGGCAGGTGAATTAATCAGAGACGGCTTCAGAGAAATTGTCCTCACCGGAATACATATAGGCTGCTACGGGTTGGATCTACAGCCTGAAAGTTCTTTATTAGGGATTGTGGAAAGAATAACAAATGTATATCCCGGTACGAGAATACGCCTGAGTTCGATAGAGCCGCAGGAATTAAATAATGGTTTAATTGAGTTAATAAAAAAGAAAAAGATATGTCCGCACCTTCATATTCCGCTTCAAAGCGGATCAGACAGGATTTTAAAGGCAATGAACAGGAGATATTCTGTATCATATTTTGAAAACCTGATCAATGAAATATACTCAGCTTATCCTGATATTGCAATTGGTACTGATGTGATCGTTGGTTTTCCAGGCGAAACTGAAAAGGATTTTGAAGCAACGGCAGCGCTTTTGGAAAAATTGCCCTTAAGTTACATGCATGTGTTTCCATATTCAAAAAGGCCTGATACCAGGGCTAAGGACATGGAAGGGCACCTTCACGGGACAATAATAAAGAAGAGGTCGGCCCTATTACACCAAATGGCCCAAAATAAGAAAAATACATATACTGCAAAGCAGTTGGGGCATACACTGGATGTTGTAGTTGAGAAAAGAGAGCCAACAAGCGGTTTATATAAGGCAATTTCTCAAAACTACATTAGTGTCCTGATAAAAGCAGATCATCTTGATCCAAGGGAGATAGTCACAGTGGATGCCTGCTCTATTGACAATAACAAGCTTATCTGCGTACATAAAAAACAACACTCCCGCGATATATAACACATTGATTATTAAACAAATTTATACTGCCTAAAATTTGTGCAATCCTTGCTGATTACATGCGGAAAGCGGATCTGCAAAGGGTAGAGGTTCCATAATAACAAATTCTTAACACAGCTTTTATATAGCTTATGTCCGATAAGATATATTATGTATAATT
>CAZNPC010000180.1:0-2934 GCA_964574765.1 uncultured Nitrospirales bacterium
TCCTCTGTAACGTTTTGTTCGATCTCGCGGGAAACATACCCGGCAAAAATTTCGAACAGATGAACCTCGTCCTCCATTATCACCCGCTCCTCCCGGTCCATCGCTTGGATGACTCCAATTACATCTCCCTCTCTGCTCTTGATAGGTATTCCTAAATAAGCGCCGATATCATGCTCATGAAAAAAGTCATCTTCCGGGAACAGTTCCTTTAAACTGCCGTGATATTGACAGATTCCTTTTTCCTCACGAACTCTCTCACAGGGAGAACCTGCCAGGGGCATCATTCCTTCGTGGATAAGTCGGCCTTCCACCATCATGGAGATCACCTTGATCCACTCGCCCTCCAATCTCTCGATTGTAACGCGGGATACCTTCAGCAGTTGTGAAAGGGTAGTGACAACCTGATCACAACGGTCAATCAGGGAGCCGCGCCACATAATGGCTGATTCATAGAGCGATTGAAAAGTCTCATGACGCTGCCTGAGCTTTTCTTCCGTTCGCTTGCGCTCGGTGATATCACGGACAATGCCTATAAAAAAATGTTTACCCTCCTTGACAAATCCGCCGAAAGAGATTTCCAGGGGAACATCTTTACCGCTCTTATGCAGCCCTGAAACTTCCACTATATGCCTCTCTGTCTCAATGTACCGTTTAATTGCAGCCTCGTGAATATGCCGCAGAGATTCGGGCATCAGCATGGTTAACTGTTGACCGAGCATCTCTCCTGTACTGTAGCCGAATATATTCTCCGTAGCGCGATTAGCAAACAAAACCGTGTTTTCTTCATCACTCATGATTACGGCATCTGAAGCAGTCTCCGCAAGACTGCGATACTTTTCCTCGGATTCCTCTAAATCCCTGATCGTCTTCCTCACCTGGGCAGCGAGCGTCCTCTTTTCATGAATATCGAAAACATCTAATGAATTAACCATGAAGTGAGTTATTGCTATAGCAGATAACATGCTGAATATCGGGAGAGGCAGACCAATCAGAGCGGTGAACCGGTAATCATTCAGGACCGAGGCAGGAAAAAAATCCAATTCAGGAACGATTACAGTAAGCATACCGTAAAAACCAAAGAAGACCCCTGCAAAAAAGAAATTCCTGGAAATCTGGAGATTCCTGGAAATTATTTTTCTCATGGAGATAAGGGCATAAGCCGTAAGTAAGGTGCCGGAAAGACCCAGCGTATACCTTGACCATATTTCAGCCAACTTCGGGCCATCTTCGTAAAAGAGGCATTTAAGGTAAAACAAAAACCACAGGAGGAACAGGATTGCCGGACCCAGACGTATTATCATAGCCAGATTTTTATTGATGTTAATGATTTCGATTCCAAATTTGAGCAGTGCAGCAAATGATAGGGCGGAAAACAGGGTCGCAATAACCAAAGGGGCAGGACTGATGTGCCCCATTATCACAAATGTCTTTATCCACTCATCAACAGCGTGAATTATCCCGAAAGCCGCAAGCCACCCGAAAGTCCTGGCAAACCTGTTGTCCATCAAGGATATTATTCTGGCCCAAACTTTAATACCCATGGTAAAAAAAGCCAGGCCGTATACAAAATATATTAGATTAAGGCCCATTTACCTACACCCCGGTTTGTTTGTTGTATTTTTAAGACCCGTGTTCTCAGGCATTATACCTCTTCCATACAATAGAAATTGACTTCTCTCTTCCTGCAGGATTATCATAACTGATATGAGCAAAAAAATCGAAAACCGGAGTAAACAGGAGACCTAATGTCAGAAACCCGGTTAAAAGTAATCCTTTTGCGTTACACACCTGAGCCGGAAGAAACGGTCGCCATGGCGGCAAAGCTCTGCTACAGCCCTGCTGACGTTGAATCCCTTAAAAGCAAGATCGAGACAAAAGACCAGAAGGCTTTTGTTGAAAGACTTGTAAAGATGGGGCATATGACTCCAATTGAGCACCCTTCTTTTACATTTGCTATTGAGGGTATCTCAAGGGCGTGTTCGCACCAGCTTGTAAGACACAGGCTTGCGTCATACTCACAGCAATCGCAAAGGTATGTATCTGAGAAGTCGGGAGTCGAAGAAACATTCGATTATATAATTCCACCATCTATAGCCGGGGATCAGGAGGCGAAGGAAGTATATGAACACTTCATGATTGAAGCACAAAAGACATATGACCTCCTTATTGCAAAGTTAAATAAAAAAAACATTAAAGGAGAGGCAGCCAATCAGGATGCCCGTTTTGTCCTTCCAAATGCAGCAGAGACCAAGATAATGGTCACGATGAATGCAAGAGAGCTTCTGCATTTTTTCAGGCAACGATGCTGTAATCGTGCGCAGTGGGAGATCAGGCGAATGGCAGAAGAAATGCTGAGGCTTGTTAAAAATGTTGCGCCGACAATATTTTATAAGGGAGGCCCTGCATGTCTTCACGCCCCCTGCCCTGAGGGTGAATACACCTGTGGAAAGGTGGAGGAAGTAAGAAAAAAATATGGGGTTAAGCAGAAAAAATGATTTAAAACTCGGTTATGGTTAGGGTCAAGATGCCGGTTTAGTTAACAGGTTAAGTAGTTGGTCTATTTCTTAGACCTCACCTTTACCCAACTACCATACCGGCTTCTTTACCCTTACCTCTTTTTGCCTGCATCTTGCATCCTGCATCCTGTATCTTGTATCCTGTATTTATGGCATATGTAATAGCTTTCGCAGGAAAAGGCGGCACGGGAAAGACAACTGTTGCCGGACTTACAATCCGTTACCTCGTTGAAAAAAAACAGAAACCTGTTCTCGCTGTTGATGCTGACAGTAATTCCTGTCTTAATGAAGCGCTCGGCGTATCTATACATGCAACAATAGGACGCCTGCGTGAAGAATCTCTTGAAACCATCCGCGGAGGCGCTGAACGCCCGGGCGGCATGAGCATGGAACAGCTCTTTGATTATCAGATCCAGCA
>CAZNPC010000181.1:0-2933 GCA_964574765.1 uncultured Nitrospirales bacterium
TCTTTTTGATATTCAGGGTAGCTCCAACTGAAAAAGTAATGGGTGATGTCCAGAGAATCTTTTATCTCCACGTCTCAATAGCATCAGGGGCATTCCTGGCGTTTACAGGTGTTTTTTTATCGAGCATACTTTTTCTATGGACAAAAAAATTCTACTGGGACACTGCTGCCTGCGCTGCTGCCGGGATAGGAGTGCTTTTGTCCACCCTTGTACTGATAACCGGTTCCATATGGGCAAGACCGATCTGGAACGTCTGGTGGACGTGGGACCCGAGACTTCTGACCACGCTCATCCTCTGGTTTATTTATGTCGGGTATTTTCTTTTGAGAAGCGGTATTGCCGATAAATTCAGGAAAGCGCAATATTCGGCAGTGATAGGAATAATCGGTTTTATAGATATTCCTGTGGTAAGGTATGCAACGAAATGGTGGAAATCAATACATCCGCTTCTCACACAGGAAGGCGGCGGACTTAATCCTGTGATGAAAAAAGTCATGTTATTCAGTATCGCTACCTTTGTCGTAATCACTATATTTCTTTTCCTTTTCAGGTTCAGGCTGGCAAGGATAGAAGAAAGACTGCTGATATTGAAGAAAAAGATGGAGGACTAACAATGGAAAACTGGGTTTATCTTTTCGGGGCATACACAATTGCATGGCTGGGAGTTTCTTTGTACCTTTTTGTCAACGCGAAAAAGCAGAAGGGCATCGAAGAGAGACTCGCTGATATTGAGGCTTCATTGAAGGATAAAGAGTAATTTTATTAAAGTGTTTATTGGCCGCCTGGCTCCAATAAGACTAAAAACCTTATCCGCCTACCGGGACAGGAAACCAGACCCCATGTCCATGATGGCAATCATATGTCTGTTATTGTTTTACATTCCAGCTCGTACTAAAAACTGTTTTTTGTTTAGAGAGAGGCAGTTCAAGGCTATTTTCTTCCAGTAATTTTTCGTCTGTTAAAAGCTCTTTTGCCGGTCCGTCAGCCATCACTTTTCCGTTACCGATTACTATGCATCTTTCACAGACATCCAGTATCAGGTCAAGGTCATGGGACGCTATTATCTTTGAATGTTTGAATTCTTTGAGGTGATTTATAAGCTGCCTCCGTGACTTCGGGTCGAGGTTTGCAGCAGGTTCATCCATCACGAGTATATCCGGATGCATTGCGGTGACTGTTGCTATTGAAACTGCACGTTTCTGTCCCAATGAGAGACGGTGAGGGGGCTTGTCTTTCAGATCAAGAGAGTCTACCCTGGATAACGCTTTGTTTACTCGTTCAACTACTATTTCCTTTGATAATCCAAGATTCAGCGGCCCGAATGAGACATCGTCAAAAACAGTCGGCATAAAAAGCTGATCATCGGGGTTCTGGAAAACCACGCCAACCTTTTTTCTGATGTCGACACGCGTCTTTTTGTCCAACCTGACATCACCGATTGTAATTGTTCCTTTTGAAGGCATGAGGTATCCATTTACATGCGAAATCAGGGTAGACTTACCTGCACCGTTAGCGCCCACAATGCCGACTGACTCTCCATGAGTAATTCTGAAGCTGAGCCCTTTTAATGCCTCTGTGCCGTCAGGGTAAGCAAAATGGACATCTTTAAATTCAATAATGTGATGACTCATATTAAAAACAGTTCTCCGAGTATTTCTGCAACATCATATCTCCTGAATATTATAAATACAGCAATTGCAGTAGTGGCAAATATTATATCAGTGAATCTCAGTCTAAAATCCTTGACCAGCCTGATCTGACCGTCAAACCCTCTTGAACATATTGCCTGATAAATTCTCTCTGAGCGTTCTATGCTCCTGACAAGGAGTACTCCAACTATGTTTGTAAATGATTTGATATTTTTCCCTCTTTTACCGAATGACCTCATATTTCTTGCTCTTACGATACGCATTGTTTCTTCAACGAGCACAAAGATATATCTGTAAAGAAAGAGCAGCTGTACGACAAAGATCTTCGGCACCCTCAGCCTGTCAAGGGCAAAACATATTCCCGGGAATGATGTTGTAGCTACAAGCAGGAGGGCGGCGCTTATAGTGAGAATAAACTTGATAATAATGGATGCAAAGGAAATCCACCCGCCTGAAATCTTTATCCCGTATACGCTGTACATGATCCCGGTGTCAAGTACAGGATTAAAAATGCCGACAAACAGTACAAAAGGGGAGACAACAAGGAGTTTTTTCAATATAACTTTAAGCGGGATATCGCCTGCCGCAATAACAAAAACAGGGAATATAAAGAACGGCAGCAGTCCCTGAATCTCATACTTCGGGAATGAGACGACGGCTAGAATAAATGCAAGGGTAACAATAAGCTTTATCCCCGGATTAAGCCTGTGGATAAAGGTTTGTTTATAAGACAGAGTGTCGAGATAACCGATGTTGAAATATTCTGTATCAAAATCAGGCATAATTAAAACCTGGAATCAGATCCTTTTGACCCCTTATATTTTTTTGCGAATTTTATCCCGAATCCAATTAGCAATATCATCCCCATTACTATCACGCTGCCGAGAATTCCCGATACTGAAGTGCCTGAATTTACAGCAGGCCATTGCTCAACGGGTTCTCCATCTTCGGCGTTATTTTCCGACCGGAAATCATAATCCGGCAGGATGGCTGTCTTTTCCTGGATCTTTCCCAGCGAAGGGATGATACCTTTTTCAGGCGCGGCCAGTTCTGTTTTTCCATAAACCTTTTTAAGTGACCATTCAAGCCCATCAGGATGTGTTGATGCAAACCAGGAGAATACCCCGCCGGTAATTAACGCCGCCAGCCCCAGCGTGACAAGGATATTTTTCATGGAAGCACCGGCTGTAACCGGTATTGAATCTAATACGCTCTCAATTATTTCAGGCCTTGCATTTCTCACGTAATTAACTACACCTGCTGTAATGAACCCTTCAACCAGGC
>CAZNPC010000182.1:0-2921 GCA_964574765.1 uncultured Nitrospirales bacterium
CGCTCAGGCATGCGTCTGCCAGCACCTTGGCTGCGGTCACTGTACCCTGTCCGCCTCTGCCGTGCCAGCGAATTTCAATTGCTTTTGCCATTTTATCAGACCTCCGTTCGAAATCTATTGTTAGTCAGGTTATTAATAACGCAAGAACTATTAATATATCTTAAAATTACTAATATTTTCAAGAGCTAAGGATAGTTCAAAGCGATCAAACCGTTCAAGCTGTTCAAGCCGTTGATTATTTGAGGTGAAACATGTTAAAAACCCACATGTCCGGAAAGATCGTGTTAGACATAGAGACTATCGGCAGTGATTTTGATTCTTTTGACGATATGTCAAAGGAATATCTTTTGAAATTTGCCAGTACTGAGGAGGAAATTCAGGAGGCAAAAGAAAGCCTTGGATTTTCTCCGCTTACCGGCCAGGTCGCTGCTATAGGTATGTTGAACCCTGAGACAAACAGAGGGGCAGTATATTACCAGGCGCCGGAGGGCCTGTCAGACCCTGTTGAGGAGAACGGTATTCAATTTGTACCTGATACAGAGGAGGGAATATTAAATAAGTTCTGGGATGCTGTGAAACACTATGACCAGGTTATAACTTTTAACGGAAGAGGCTTTGACGCGCCTTTTCTCATGATCAGGTCTGCTGTTAATAAAATTGAGCCGACAAGGGATCTCATGCCGAACCGATACACCAGTTCTTCGCATATTGACCTGCTTGACCGGCTTACCTTCTACGGCGCGGTAAGGAAAAAATTCAGCCTTCATATGTGGTGTAAGGCATTTGGCATAAAAAGCCCGAAAGAGGAGGGCGTAACCGGACACGAGGTCAATGACCTTTTTAATGATCAGAAATATCTTGAGATCGCCAGATACTGCCTCGGAGACCTTTACGCCACAGCAGAGCTGTTTGAGTACTGGGACAAGTATGTGAGAGTACCGAAGAAGAGAAATTAAAAATTAAAAATGCAAAATTAACAATTAGCAATGAAAACTGAACGGCTGAACCACTGAAGGCACTGAACCACTGAATTTCTTATCTTCTCAACTTCTTATTTCTTACTGCTGACTCCGTGTAATCTGACAACTTTATTCTTAAATTTCTTTCCTGATATTATTTCAACATTTTTTTTGGGGATCTTGAACTCTTTGGCAAGGATCGCTATAAGTTCCTTATTTGCCCTGCCCTCGACAGGAGGAGAGGACAGCCTCACCTTTAGGCCGTCCTTATAGGGGCCTGCAATTCCAGGCCTTGCTGAACGAGGCTCAACTTTTATTTCTATTGTCAATGCCTGATTATGCTTTTTATCCATATATATAATATGAACTTGACAGGGTAATTAAGTAATTGAGTTATTGAGTAATTAACTTATTGAATCATACAATAGCCTTTTAATGTCTTAATTACTTACTGACTTAGTGACTTTTTTCTTATTTAGCTGCCAACTATAATACTTTTCTCCAATGATGACGGTAAACACTGCAAGCAGAATGCCTGCGAAAGTATCAACCGCGTAATGATAACGCAGATAAACTGTTGAAAACATTAATGCCAGCACAAAGGGCAGAAATATCCAGAACAGTTTTCGTTCAAACCTGTGCGCGAGGTAAAGAACCACAAGGGTTACGGCAGTGTGTCCACTGGGGAAAGCGTCTCTTTTCAGGCCCTCAAGGGCGTTAAGGGTGCTGTCTATAATGTCCCTGAGCAGAACGCCGTGCAGGTCAAAGCTTTGAATGTGGTTCATTGTGAATCTGGGGCCTATCGCCGGGATGAAAATGTATCCTATGTATGAGAGAAAGAAGCAGAGAACAACAAGAAAAATTGCCCTGTCCAGCTCGGAGTCCTTCTTTTTTATTATCAGCGCTGTAGCGAGAATGATCGGGAGAAAATAATATGATGAATACGCGTACTGCAGAAGTTCTGTAAGAATTGGACTTGCAATCTGCTCCAGCGCTATTGTCGGATGCGCTCCGAAGATGAGATAATCCAGCCTGATAAGAATATGATCGTAGGATACCGGGTTTATGTAGCGGATCAGTCCGCCGAGAGTATTAAATATAAGCACTATCACCAGATAGGGATAGGCCACATTGTGTATAAAGGTTAGTATACTGCCTTTATGTTTTTTGCTGATAAATATAAGAAATACAAGACCGGCTGAGAGGAAAACGTAAACAGAGAGAATACTGTACGCATCCGGGATCTGCCGCATGAAAATTATCGTGACAGCGGTAAGGGCTGAGATAAATCCGAATATCAGGGTGTCTACTGGTCTCATTTTTTATCCCGCCTTCTTTTTATTTTTTGGACGGTACTGATGTATTATCCGAATACCACATCCATTTTAATTATTTTTCTGTCCGGCTGAAAACTGCCTATGGCGATCAGCGTCCCGTCAGGAGACTTAACCTTAATAGTCATGCCTTCAGTAATATTATCAGAAAGGTCAGGACAGTCATTTGTACTTAAGGGCGCGCCGTTACTGACAGCCTTAACCTGTGATTTATTTATTGCGCAATCAGGCATCCAGGAGAGCGCGCTGTCCATAGTGTACACCCCGTTGGGCAGGAAGCCCGGCTTCCTAACGGGGAACGCATCCTTTCTGTTTTCTTTATCCAGCCCGTCAAGATCAACAGCGTCACTGACCCTGAAAGGTCCGATCGCAGTTCTCTCAAGTTTAAACAAATGCGCTCCTACACCAAGTTTCTTTCCGATATCATCACAGAGCGTTCTTATATAAGTGCCCTTTGAACATGTGACAATAAACTCGGCATAGGGTAGGTTGACATTGAGCAGTTCTATGCTGTTTATTCTTATATTCCTGGGTTTGCGGGTGATATTGATTCCTTTTCTGGCGTATTTATACAATGGTTTGCCTTTATGTTTTAACGCTGAGAACATCGGCGGTTCCTGCTGGATAT
>CAZNPC010000183.1:0-2899 GCA_964574765.1 uncultured Nitrospirales bacterium
TTTCCCTGCTTCATAGGCATCTTGCATAGCTGTCTGATGCTTAAGTATCTCTGCCTTTGCGTTAATGTCCAGAAAACTCAGGGTGAAGTGCTCAGGCACGCTGACTGTCCTGAAAAAAGCTCTTGCGCACGATTCCGAGCATTGCGGGCCTACTTCTTTTTTCATTCCTCCGACAAGAATAAGCAATCCTCTCCTGTCAAATTCACCTTTGGGAAGCGGTTTTTTTAACACGTATTTCTCGCACCAGAAGCTCTGGCACCTGTCTATCATGATCTTTGCCTGTGCGCTGAGCGCAAAAAAGAATATCGGGGAGGCTAAAATAATTCTGTCGGCAGTCCTTATTGCCTCATACACTCCGTCCATATCGTCATGTTCAATGCATTCCCCTGTATCATCACATCCTCCGCAGTCCTGGCATGGCCTGATGTCCATATCATTCAAATGGAAGACATCAACACTTAACCCTGAATCTTCAATGCCCCTTACCGCCTCTTTTAAGAGAAGATCGGTATTACCGCCTTTTCTCGGACTGCCTAAAAAAGCAATAACTTTCATTTCATTTTAAGAAGTATCGAGCCGGTAGGCAGGCCCGGATAACTGAAAAATGCCATGAACCACTCGCCCTGAACTGCATTGAGTTCATGACTTCGGGTGCATGGCACTGAACCCCACGTGGTTCAGTGGAGGCGACGAGCGGATTCGAACCGCTGAATAAAGGTTTTGCAGACCTCCCCCTTAGCCACTTGGGTACGTCGCCGATATATCAGAACCAAGAACCCAGATATCAGAACCTGCCTACCGGACAGGCAGGCGCAGACTGAAAATTACTTTATATGTTATGGCATTCATTTAATGCCATGAACCACGTCGGGTTCATGGCACTGAACCCCATGTGGTTCAGTGGAGCGGGAGACGGGATTCGAACCCGCGACAACCACGTTGGCAACGTGGAGCTCTACCACTGAGCTACTCCCGCAAATAAAAAAGTTACAACCGTAATTTGTTAATAGTTGTTAGTTAATCGACAATTCTAACTGCTTAAATCTAAAATATTATCTGTTAATTCTTAATTCCACGGCCCTCGCGGCTCATTTTGCAAAGCAAAATGGTGAGGGTGAACTCAATATTATACTCTAAAACAGACATAAATAGTAATTAATAAGCATTGGCATTGTCAATATGACATTGAGTTAAATTTGATAAAGATTTTGCAAGTAGTTTACAATACGACGTTATGCTATACCCTGATTTAGCTGAATTTAAAGAGAAAACCAGAGAGGGCAATCTTATACCTGTCTATAAGGAGATCCTTGCAGACCTGGAGACGCCGGTATCAGCCTTTTTGAAATTGAAAGGCAAATCAGGCTTTCTGTTTGAAAGTGTGGAAGGCGGTGAGAAATGGGCAAGGTACTCCTTTATCGGCAGTGATCCGTCTTTGACAATAGAAGGCAAAGGGAAAAACCTGACGATCAACAGGAACGGCACTAAAGAAAAAGTTAGTTACGAACATGACCCTCTTGAGATCATATCAAAAGAATTAAAAAAGTATAAGCCCGTGATCATGCCCGGCCTGCCGAGGTTTTTCGGCGGTTTTGTCGGTTATATCGGATACGATACGGTGCGTTTTTTTGAGAAACTTCCGGACAAACGGCATAAAGGGCAAAATATTCCTGATATTCTTCTTATGCTGACTGACACCCTGCTTGTATTTGATAACCTGACTCAAAAGATAAAGGTCATATCTAACGCCCACGTTGATGGAAATCCGGAAGATGCCTATGAAAAAGCCCGCAGCAAGATAGAAGAAATTGTAAAGAGGCTCAGATCAAAAACCTCTCTTCCCAAAAGTCAGGCACCATTGAATGCGGAATTTACCTCAAATTTCTCAAAAGAGGATTTCATAAGTGCTGTTAATAAGGCAAAGGACTATGTGCATGCCGGAGATGTAATACAGGTAGTGCTGTCACAGAATTTCCAGAGAGATGTGAATATTCATCCTATAAACGCCTACAGGGCCCTCAGGGTCATAAATCCTTCTCCATATATGTTCTACATCAACAGCGGGAAGACCGCTCTTGCCGGCTCCTCCCCTGAGGTACTGGTTAGGCTGGAGGGTGACACAGTTGAACTGAGGCCGATCGCCGGCACAAGAAAAAGAGGGGAAACAAGGGAGAAAGACCTTGCTATGGAACAGGAGCTTAGAAATGATCCCAAGGAGCTGGCTGAACATATTATGCTTGTCGACCTCGGCAGAAACGACGTTGGAAGAGTTGCCAAAACCGGTACTGTTGAGGTCAATGAATTGATGACTGTTGAGAGATATTCCCATGTAATGCATCTTGTATCAAATGTGGTCGGCAAATTGAAGGACGGCCTGGACGCGTTTGACGTCCTGAGAGCGTCATTTCCCGCCGGCACGGTTACGGGCGCGCCAAAGATACGCGCCATGGAGATCATTGAAGAGCTTGAGCCTTCAAAAAGGGGGCCTTATGCCGGGTGTGTTGGATATTTCAGCTTTTCCGGCAATATGGATATGTGCATAACCATCAGGACGATAATCTTTTCCGCCTCGGCGGATCAGACGGGTCTGAAAAAACAAACCGCTTATATACAGGCGGGCGCCGGCATAGTCGCGGATTCTGACCCTGAACTGGAATACAAGGAAACCATAAACAAGGCAAAGGGAATGTTCAAGGCCATCGAGATGGCGGAGAACGAACTGAGTGGCAATTAAGAAGATGAGGGAATAGGAGGTCGTTTTATAAGACATGGAATACTGCCTTACTGTTGGTTGCTCCTAAGAAGGAGCATCAATGCAATGAGTTGATATTAATTATATTCATTCGCTTACACTCACTGCGTCATTTGCTATAATCGACAAATTATTAATATTTTGTTT
>CAZNPC010000184.1:0-2866 GCA_964574765.1 uncultured Nitrospirales bacterium
GTTTCACCAGCTTCCCATGCCTTGTTTGGCGGAAGGAATATGAAACACCGTCTTATCTATTTTAAACAGTTTGAACAGCCTGTCCCGTGGTTCAAGTCCATTTGGACTTTACGGGAGCTTGAACTGTTTGAACGGTTTTATACTTCACTGATCGCATATTCCTTTGAAACCCTTGCAGGCGCCCCGGGTACAGACGCGGGATAGCCGATAGGAACAATAGATACAGGGCGAAGGTTGTCAGGCAGGTCGAGTATCTTTGACACTTGCTTTTCATCAAAGGCGCCGATCCACACACTTCCAAGGCCCGTATTGTGTGCTACCAGCATCATTCCCATGATACTGGCGGCAACGTCCTGAAGACAATAGAGATTTACTCCCCTTTCCCCGTAATGAAGCCCTATCTGGCCGTCAGCACAGGCAACAATCGAAAGCGGAGCCTTGGCTATAAAGTTCTGATCAAGAGCCGCTTTTGCGAGCTTTTCTTTTGTCTTGCTGTCAAATACGAAATAGAACTTCCTGGCCTGCAGATTTCCGGCACTTGGCGCCCAGATCAGGGCCTCTTTCAGGTCTTCAAGAATTAAATCAGGGATCTGTTTTGGAAGAAACTTCCTGATACTTCTTCTTTCTTTTACAGCTTCGAGGATATTCATTATACACCCCCTTGAATAAACGCAGAAAATCACAGATTAATTACAGATTATCACAGATATTTTATTTACACCTACTTTGCGCATATGATCACATAAGAACAGCTCAATTCAGGTTATAACTATTTTTTTCTATCAGTGATCATCCTTGTCTTGCTTGTCTGCGCTAATCTGCGATTTTAAGCAGTGTCATTCCTGATACAGGATCAAGCTCTCTTTCGGCCTTAACTCCTTGTATCTCAATAATTATTGCCTCAAGTACAAGGAATGTTTCTGACTGTTCTCTCAGGCATCCTACTGAAACATTGTCTTTTTTCCCGAAAGCACCGTGAAAATGTATCCTGGGCTCGTCCTTATGCCAGAAGATCGTGCCAAGGCCGACCACTTCATGGCTTTCTCCGAGCTGACGCCAAACCGGTTTTGGAGGCATTTCGTCTTTTTCAGGTCCGACTACAATCCGACCTTCACGCATTCCGCCCACCAGATAAAAGACACCTGCGCGTATATCTTCCTTTTTCGCGATAGAAATGAGATTCTCCAGCACGTCTTCCCTGTCCTCAAACCTCCCGACTATGATCTTTCCCGCCCTGCCGACCTGGTATTTCATTAAACCCCCGTTCCTTTATTAGTAGTTTTGAAATTAAATAGTTTGACGCGTACACCTTTCAGGTGATAACTTATCTAAAATAAACTGTTGAGTCAAGCAGAACAAAGAACTGTTTTATATCAGACGGCAGGATAATAGAGGTTAAGATGATGGTACAGACCGGACTGGACAGAATTCATAAACATTGGCCGAAAAAACTGAAAGGCTCAAGAGCAGGCCTTCTTGTAAACCCGGCTTCTGTCGACAGTAAGCTTGTGCACGCTGTTAACCTGCTTTCACTTTCTAAAGGATTTGAATTAAGGGCTCTTTTCGGCCCGCAGCATGGGATATATGCCGAGACTCAGGACAATATGGTGGAATGGAAAGGATTCAGAGACAAAAAGACAGGGCTTCCTGTCTATAGTCTTTACGGCAGTACCCGAAAGCCCGAGCCCGCAATGCTCAAAAACATTGACGTAATGATTATCGATATTCAGGATGTTGGTTCACGCTATTACACTTTTATATGGACGATGGAGCTCTGTATGCAGGCGTGTCTTGAAACGGGCAAGTCAGTAGTTGTCCTAGACAGGCCGAACCCCCTGTCAGGAACCGGTGTTGAAGGCCCCGTACTTAATGAGGCCTTTGCCTCATTTGTGGGTCAGCGCCCTTTGCCGGTCAGGCATGGCATGACAGCAGGGGAGTTGGCCCTTTATCTGAAAAATGAGTTTTATCCTTCCCTTGATGTGCATGTTATTCCAATGAAGGGGTGGAAAAGAAAGATGTTGTTTGACAATACAGGTCTGCCCTGGGTTATGCCTTCTCCGAATATGCCGACACCTGATACAGCTGTAGTTTATCCGGGCATGTGCCTTCTTGAGGGCACTAATCTCAGTGAAGGCCGCGGCACAACAAGGCCGTTTGAAATATTCGGTGCTCCGTTCATAAATCCTGAACTACTAATTAAGAGGCTTGACCAGTACAAACTGCCGGGAGTTGTCTTCAGGCCTGTCAATTTTCTACCGGCCTTTCAGAAACATAAGGCCAGTATGTGCGGAGGGGCCCAGCTTCACGTCACCGACAGGAATAAGTTCAAACCTTTTAAAACAGGAGTTGCTGTTCTGAAGGCAGTGTATGACCTTTATCCCTCGAAATTTCAATGGGAAAAGCCTCCTTATGAGTATGAGAAAAAGAAACTACCGATCGATATCTTGGCCGGAACTGACAGGCTGAGAAAAGACATTGAAAGCGGAAAGTCACTCGGTCATATGGAAAAGTGGTGGCAGAATCAGTGTTCGGAATTTAATAAAAAAATAAGAAGAAAGTATTTGATGTATAAGTAACGCAGAATGGATAAACCGCTCAATATCTTCATCCTGGCCGCGGGTCTCGGCGAAAGACTGAGGCCGATTACAAACCACATCCCAAAACCCCTCCTTCCAGTCCTTGGCAAACCCGTTCTTCAGTTTGTGCTTGAAAGGGTATCTGATCTGCCGGTTGATAAGATCGGAATAAACCTGCACCACAAAAAAGAGATAATGGAACAATGGGTTAAGAACTCTGACTTTCATGAAAAAGTTCGGCTTTTTCCTGAAGATCCGGTTCTGGGTACAGGGGGCGCGCTTAAAAACGC
>CAZNPC010000185.1:0-2848 GCA_964574765.1 uncultured Nitrospirales bacterium
AGTTGTTTATTAATGCCGATGAAACAACCAGTTCAAAAAGTTTTACATAATCCATAGTTTTATACTCCTGATGCCCCTTTACCGCCGTAAAATTTTATATCGATCCAGTTAAAAAATCCCATAAGTAAACCAACCGCCAGGAAGCCTCCGGCGGGAAGTACCATGATAAGCAAGGGATTCCCTGAGATCAGTGAATACCCTAACAACTCGCCCTTACCCAAAAACTCCCTGAAGAAACTGATCACTATCATTGCCAGTAAAAATCCGAGCCCCATGCCAAAGCCATCGCAAATTGAAGGCCAGATCCTGTTCTTGCTCGCAAAGACTTCAGCCCTTGCAAATATCGACGCAAACGCCACTATTATCTGGATATACAGGCCTATATCTTTATATACAGCCCTCGCGTAGGTTGCCATCAGCAGGTCTATAACAGTTACATATCCCGCGATTACAAGCATGAATATGGGGATACGGATTTTGGGGTGAATAAAATTCCTCATTAAAGATATAGTGAAATTAACCATTGTCTGTACGAATATGACCGCTATTCCCAGGGATATTCCGTTTTCCAGGCTGTTTGTAACAGCAATCGAAGGGCATAAGCTGATAGCCATACGGAATATCGTGTTCTCCCCGAACATCCCGTTCTTTATTAATTCCCAGTTGCTCTTATGCTGACTCATTCCTGCTCCTCTTTGGACAGTTTATCTGTCAAGAATTGTACACCGTTCCTGACACCGTCCTCTGTTACTGCCCGACTGGATATTGTAGCGCCTGTTATCGCCTGGACCTTATCCTCGGTCTCTCCTTTTATAACTACAAGGTTGTCAACAGTCTTGCCTTTGAACTGACCAAGGAAATATTCTTCTTCAATTTCATCGCCCAGTCCGGGGGTCTCGCCGTGGCTAAGTATGCTGATCTTCTGTACTGTAAAATCCTTATCAACTGACGCGAGAATATGAATATAGCTTGAATAGCCCTTTCCAAACCCTTCAACAATATAACCAATATCCTCAGGATCAATACACTCTGTCTCCTCTTTCATTTTGCCTGTCTTTTCATTTTCAACAGTAGTTACCTTTACTTCCCCGCATTTGCGCGCGGCATAATATTCCGCATGTTTTTCATGGGGCTCCCAGTCACCCAGTATGGCGATCTCGTCCGCCTCAGGCATCATCAGCTTAAGCGCGGCTTCTTTCTCCTCTTTTGCCTTAATAAACATAATAGGAGAGGTCTTGGCATATACAAAGGCCATTATCAACCCGCCGACAACATATATAACAACAAGGTTAAAGGTTATCTTTGCCATATCCTTTGTCGTCATTGTATCTGCTCCTTTTTCTCCGGGACCGCGCCGAACATCTGTGTTTTCACGCTTCTGTCAATCAGCGGCGCAAAACAGTTCATCAGCAGAATTGCGAACATTACTCCCTCGGGAAAACCTCCGAACAGCCTTATCAGCATTGTAAGCGCACCGCATCCTACCCCGAATATTATCTGTCCTTTCCTCACCGAGGGACAGGTCACGTAATCAGTTGCCATAAAAAACGCGCCCAATATAAGTCCGCCGCTCAGCAGATGAATGAGAGGATCTCCGGCGAAGAAAATAAGTTTCCCTGTCTCAATGTCCTTGCCTCCAAATATCCAGGCAAGTGCTCCAACTGTAGCAAGGAAAGAAAGTGGTATATGCCATGTAATATATCTCTTATAAAAAAGATACCCCGCGCCGAGAAGCAGGGCAATAACTGATGTCTCTCCAAGCGATCCGCCCCTGTTGCCGATAAGCAGCTGAGTGTAAAGATCCATTTTGTCGCCAAAGATCTCTAACAGCTGTCCAAGCCCTTCTTCTTTAAGTATGTCTAACGGAGTTGCTGTTGTCTTTGCGTCTAAAGCAACAAAGGCCGCTGTAGGAGCAACCCATATGGTCATTGCCTTTGGCCATGATATCAGAAGGAAAGCCCTGCCTATAAGTGCCGGATTGAATACATTATATCCAAGGCCCCCAAACAGCAGTTTCGTAATAACAATCGCCATAATCGATCCGACTACAGGGATATAAAACTGCTGCAGAGGCAGACTCGATGGAAGGTTCATCCCGAGCAAAAGGCCTGTCAGGACGGCACTTCCGTCAAACGCAGTTATTTTCTGTTTAAGGCTTTTCTGATAAACATACTCGGATAAAACACATGAAATAATGCAAAGACCGGTCACATATAACGCCCGGGGGCCGAAATAATATAATGCCATGATAAACGCCGGCAGAAGGGCGAAGTTCACCGTCCACATTATACGGCCTATGGTCTCTTCGCCTCTTACATGCGGGCTGACCGATACTATTAAAGGATGTTCTTTTTTCTCAACCATATTTAAATAAAATCCTAAACCCTAATATCTAAATCCTAAACAATGTCTAAATCTCAATTGATTTAGAATTTCGTGCTTCGGATTTAGGATTTGTCTCCTTTTTACGGCTTAACTTGAGACTTGGCAAGTCTCATAAACTGGACCATGGGCCTTTTAGCCGGACATACATAGGCGCATGAGCCGCATTCAAAACAGTCAAAAAGGTTGTTATCCTTTGCGTCTTCATAAAAGCCTTTCTCAGCATAAATACTCAGGATAGACGGATTAAGCCCCATTGGGCAAACATCAATACAGCTTCCGCATCTGATGCAGGCCGAATACTCATCTGACGCAATATTTTCTTCTTCAGTAAGAACCAGAATGCCTGACGTGCCTTTTACAACAGGGACCTCAAGTGTCCATTGGGCAAATCCCATCATAGGGCCTCCGGATATTACCTTTACGGCATTTTCCTTCAGTCCGCCGCACTGCTCTATGACGTCTG
>CAZNPC010000186.1:0-2807 GCA_964574765.1 uncultured Nitrospirales bacterium
CTCTCATGAGTGTGTTTGCCCGTATAGCAGGCGGCATATACACCAAGGCTGCTGATGTCGGCGCTGACATTGTTGGTAAGGTTGAGGCGGGAATCCCTGAGGATGACCCGAGAAATCCTGCTGTTATTGCTGATAACGTTGGTGACAACGTAGGCGATTGCGCAGGTATGGCCGCCGACCTTTATGAGACATATACGGTTACTCTTGTTGCAGCAATGCTCTTGGCAAAGACAGTCTTTGGCGCTGATAGTGCATGGGTTGAGTTTCCGCTTCTTTTGGGCGGCGTATCCATTATAGCCTCAATAATAGGCACATACTTTGTCAAGCTTGGAAAGAGCCAGTATATAATGGGCGCCCTTTATAAGGGACTGGCTGTTTCAGGTGTTCTGGCAGCAGGCGCATTTTTTATTGTGTCCCAGAGATTCATAGCAGGGCTTTCAGGGGCTGATGCAGGCGTCTTTACAGCAGGCGGTGTCTTTTTGATCGCATTAATAGGACTTGCGCTTACCGGTTTGATTGTTATGATTACAGAGTATTTTACGGCAACCAAGTATTCTCCTGTAAAACATATTGCTGCGGCAAGCCAGACAGGTCACGGCACAAATGTTATTGCAGGGCTTGCTGTAAGTATGAAGTCAACAGGCATGCCTGTTCTTGTTATAGTTGGCGCTATTCTTGCTGCATATGGCCTTGGCGGCGGCTTTAGCGGCGCTGAGAATGCTGCTGGATACGGCCTCTTTGCAATTGCCCTTTCAGCGGTCTCAATGCTTTCAATGACAGGTATAGTTGTGGCTATTGACTCTTATGGCCCGATTACTGATAATGCAGGCGGTATTGCCGAGATGGCAGAGCTTCCTGATGAGATCCGTGAGATAACAGACCCGCTTGATGCGGTAGGCAACACCACAAAGGCAGTTACAAAGGGTTATGCTATCGGCTCTGCTGCCCTTGCAGCGCTTGTGCTCTTTGCCGAGTACTCAAGGTCATTTTCAGAGACGCTTACCTTTGACCTCTCCAATCCGATGGTCTTAGCAGGCCTGTTTATCGGCGGTCTTCTTCCTTATTACTATGGAGCGCTTCTTATGGAGGCGGTTGGAAAGGCGGCAGGCGGCGTTGTTGAAGAAGTCAGAAGGCAGTTCCGCGAGATAAAAGGCATTATGGAAGGCACTGCAAAACCTGAATACGGAAAGTGCGTTGATATAGTTACCAAGTCTGCCATAAAGCAGATGATGCTTCCTGCCCTTATCCCCGTGGTTGTACCGATACTTGTAGGCGTGTTTTTAGGCAGGCAGGCGCTTGGCGGAGTTCTTATCGGAGCGATCATAACAGGTCTCTTCCAGGCTATAGCAATGACAAGCGGCGGCGGCGCATGGGATAATGCGAAGAAATATATTGAAGACGGTATCTACGGCGGCAAGGGATCTGAAACCCACAAGGCAGCAGTCACCGGCGATACTGTCGGCGATCCGTATAAAGACACAGCAGGTCCGGCCATTAACCCTATGATCAAGGTTATAAACATAGTTGCGTTGCTTATTATCCCATTAATATAGAGAGTAAGTTCAGTAAGTTTTTTAAATAGTCTCAGGATTTAAAAGGGCCTGTCCTAAACTTGAAAATTCAGTTTACGACAGGCCCTTTGTATTGGTAAAGGCAAAAGTTTCATAAAAAAACAGAGGAGAAGAAGGAGGAGTAAAATGAAAAAAATAGTTATTTCGTTGATAGGGGCTGCGATTTTGGTTAGTGGCGCAGCCTATGGTAGTGGAAAAGTTCATTGGGGGTATAGCGGCCACTCCGGACCGAAACAGTGGGGTGAATTGGATAAAAAATTTGCATCATGCTCTGAGGGTAAAAACCAGTCGCCAATTAATCTGACAGGCTTTGTTGAGGCGGATCTGGAGGCAATTAAATTCAACTACCGGACTTTGGTGACGGAAATCTTGAATAACGGACATACTATTCAGGCAAACTATGCAAAAGGAAGCGCCATTTCCATTGACGGTAAGGCTTTTGAATTAAAACAGTTCCACTTTCATTCTCCGAGTGAAAATCATATCAACGGCAAATCTTTCCCGATGGAAGCGCATCTCGTACATGCGGATAAAGATGGTAACTTGGCTGTTGTTGCCGTGATGTTTACGGAGGGAGGAAGTAATCGTCTGATTGCATCGTTATGGAAGAAAATGCCTGAGAAAACAGGTGACAAACATGCTGTCGGTCTGGATATTAACGCAATGGAATTGTTGCCTAAAGATAAAGCCTATTATCGTTTTAACGGTTCACTGACAACACCGCCGTGTACAGAAGGTGTGCGCTGGTTTGTCATGAAGCAGCCTGTTGCTATTTCCGAACAACAGGTTAAGGCGTTTGAGCAAGTTGTGCATCGTGGCAACAACCGTCCTGTGCAATCTGTAAATGCCCGGCCTGTTCTCCAATAGTCGCTTATTTTTTAATCAAAAGAATCTCTCGAAGCTCTGCTGCTTCGGGGTAGTTCATTTCCCCTTCTCTCCTTGACGGTCGAAGACTCGCCGAGGAGAGTAGGGGGTTTTAAACAATTTTCCCTTATCACTTCTAATCC
This sequence comes from uncultured Nitrospirales bacterium, assembly GCA_964574765.1. Taxonomy (GTDB): domain Bacteria; phylum Nitrospirota; class Thermodesulfovibrionia; order UBA6902; family BMS3Bbin08; genus CAZNPC01. The sequence goes on from CAZNPC010000186.1 coordinate 2,579, forward strand.
CCCTTCTATATTTGTTAAAACCTCATTATAAAATCCGGATTATAAAATCCTGGAGGCGGTATATAAATATGGATATAGTCAAAAAGAAGTTGCCGATCACTTGGGAAAGCATTATACTATGATAAGCATAATAATTAGCAAAACAGTAAGATTAAAGACAGCATTGTGATTATCAATGAAGAAGGAAAGCATATCAAGTTTTGGAACTATACTGGCATCTCTGCTGGCA
>CAZNPC010000187.1:0-2798 GCA_964574765.1 uncultured Nitrospirales bacterium
AGACAGGACGTTCGGGCCGTGACGGCGAGCCTGCGGAATGTATTCTCTTTTTCGGCAGAGGTGATATCCCGAAAATAAGATATTTCATTGACAGGACAGAAGATGAGAGGGAACGGGCAGTTGCAATGGAAAAACTGTATCAGGTAGTGAAGTATGCATCGCATAATGTCTGCAGACGCAGGCAGCTTCTCGAATATTTCGGCGATGATTATAAAGATGATAACTGTAATACCTGTGACATCTGCACAGGGAATATTGAAAAAGTTGATGTCACCATCGACGCCCGGATACTCATGTCAGCCATATCAAGGACGGGCCAGCGTTTCGGTATAATGCACATTATTGAAATTGTTATTGGCGCCGATACAAAGCGCATTCGGGAACTGGGGCATGACAAAATCAAGACATACGGCACTGGAAGAGACAGGGACAAAAACCACTGGCGCTTTATCGTGGATGAGCTTCTTGCCCAGGAAATCATACATCAGGATGGTGACAGGTATCCTGTGCTAAAAATCACTGCGAAGGGGAAAAGAGTCCTCTTTGGCAATGAAGAGGTAAGCGCCCTGAAAAGAGAAGAGCCCCTAAAAAAGAAGAGCCGCACCGGACAGGGCAGCGAATTCAAAGACTATGATAAAGCCCTTTTTGAAAAACTCCGCGCCCTTCGCAAAAGCCTTGCCGATCAGCAGCATGTGCCTCCCTTCATTGTCTTTTCGGACAGGACCCTTCATGATATGTGCCGGCGCTATCCTGTAACTCTATCTGATATGGCAGGGACCACCGGTGTTGGCGCTGCCAAGCTTGAGCGCTATGGAGAGGAATTCATAAAGGCGGTCAGGACATATATCGATGAAAATCCGGAAATTCTCATCCCTGAAAAGCAATCCTGTGCTTCACCTGTCAATCCGGCTCAGAAAAAGATAACAGGAGAGACAGTTGAGAAGACATTCGACCTTTTATCACAGGGACATTCTGTAGAGAAAATTGCAGAGGGCCGCAACCTGGCTGAATCTACTATTGCGGGACATATCGAACAATTAATAATAGACGGACGTGAGATTGATATGACCCGCCTTGTTGAGCGGGCTAAGCAAGAAGATATAAGAAAGCTGTTCCTGACTCTTCAGTCATGGCAGCTCAAACCTGTTATCGAGCACTTTAAGGGTTCTGTCAGTTACGAAGAAGTAAAATATGTAAGGGCATTTATGCGGCGTAAAAGTAGTTAGGAAATCGCGATGATTAACTCCATGTCCCCGTAGAGACCTAAAAGCTTCGCTCATGGCCGACTTGTCACTCATAATTTTTTAGTCTCGTCAGGTCGTTAAGACTTGACTCTTCGAGCTGCATGGCGGTATGTCCGTAAGGGAGGGGGTAGTCTGATTTACAATCCAAGGTCTTTTTTGAGGTCTTTATGAGATACCCACTTTTTATTTTCTTTCTTTACATCAAGGGCCGAATCATAATCAAGTCTGTCCTGTTCAATCTCCCTTAATCGCTTGTATTCATTGTAGTCAAGCACTACGGCAACCGGCTTGTTGTCCTCTTTAATAACCTGTGTTTTAATCATGATAAGCCTCCTGTCTGTGCTTTATCTCATAAACTAATATAACATTTTTTTTATCATCTTCAAATATAACCCTGTAATTACCTGCACGTAGCCTTTTGAAATCACCAAATTTCCCTTTTAAAACCTTAACATCAAAATTCCCCGAAGGGTTGACAGCATATGTCTCTATTGTCTTCAATATCATAGCTGCACTTTTTGATACAACTTGCAATAAATATCCGTTCATAATCAATATGGCACAGCAGAAATTCGATATCGGCGGCATTGAATTCGTGGGCATGAACCGGGTAGTAGATTATCCGTTCCGTATTAAAGACCGGTGCAGGATGGATACAAAAGATTATATATTCCAGAAACAATTTGGAACAGGATTGTTGTCTGCGCCGGAAGGATTTAAAGAGCTGGATGACTGGTTCACCTATGCCCGAACGCTTCCGACAATAGAAGATGAATTAAATAATCTGGTACGACCTGAGAATATGGTACAAAGTATATATGTAATTCACATGCCGCCATACAGATTAGGGCTGGATAAATGCAGACATGGTGAAGAAGTGGGGTCAAAAGCTGTCTATAATTTCATACGTAAAAATCAACCATTACTCTCGCTTCACGGACATATCCATGAATCTCCGGAAGTCAGCGGTATATGGCATGCAAAACTGGGTAATACGGTTTGCATTCAGCCAGGACAAATGACTTCATTTACCTACGTCACAATTGATCTACATTCCATGAAGTTTGATAGACATACCGAATAACAGCGAATCGCTTGTGAAAGAGCGTCCTTGATGAGATAGTATTGTAAATACCATATCGTGAGAAAATAATTTTGTCGCTTCCTTATCGGATATATAATAGCGATTTCTTACCATAAAATATGAAATATTATAGTGTTACGAGTTTCTTGTCCTATTAAATGACATTTTTTGGCAACAGTCTTTAATAACCCCAAGATGTTATAATATTTGGCGCCAAAATTGGAGAGGTGTCCGAGCGGCTGAAGGAGCACGACTGGAAATCGTGTAGGCGTTCATAGCGTCTCGAGGGTTCAAATCCCTCCCTCTCCGCCATGTTAGAGTTAAGAGTGATGAGTTACGAGTTATCTGAAAGAATAAGGAACTATTACTTTATACGTTGCTGTGACTCATAACTCATGACTCTATACTCTAAATTCAGTCAGGCCATTGGGCCCTGTGCAACAGGGTGCTGTGAATTCCGCCAGGTCCGG
>CAZNPC010000188.1:0-2782 GCA_964574765.1 uncultured Nitrospirales bacterium
TGTAGAGCGCTTGGTGCCGAATCCCGAAAAAAAAGAAAAAAGGAAACTGATAAAAAGGTACAACCGGGAAGTTGAGAAGCTAAAAAAAGAGTATGGAGACAAAGCTTTTCAAAATGATGAAACGCGCCATCCTACCATGAGGGACTTTAATATTGCAAATTCTGGTTATAAGAAGAAGATACTCAAACTTGAAAAAGAAATCGAACAATTAAAGATCGACCTGAAACAAATACCTGATAGAATAGCTGTAAAACATTTACTGGCTGAGCACGAAATTGTTCGTCTTGAAACTGAGCGTAAAATGTTTACTGATGGGGTTAAAATGGTTTGCTATCGTGCCGAGACCTGCTTGCTTAACCTGATAGCGCCGTTCTTTGCCCGCAATAATGACGAAGGCCGTGCCTTTTTAAAAAGTGTTTTTCAACAACCGGCAGATATAATACCGGACAAGGAGCGGAGAATTATGAACGTCAAGTTTCATACAATGTCTACTCCCCGAGCAAATAGTGCCCTTAAACAACTATGTGATGTTATGAATCAAGAGTCATATGTCTACCCCGGTACCCGTATGACTTTGGTCTTTACGGCGGAATAAGTTGCAATTGAAATTACGCGAGATCAGGAGCTCTGAATTTGGCTTTCTCCGAAACCCGACACTTGTCCGCCTCTGGAGGACCTGGTACCTGTCTCTTTATAAGCCGTCAAGGCGCAAACCCGACACTACCGCTGTCAGTGCACTAATCAAGGTTTGACCCCAAATTTGCAATTCCGGGTGCGGGAAAGGATGTCATGAATTCCGCCCCAGTGAAACCCTGCTCCGCAGGATGCTTGCAGCATTTTTCCCCCCGATGGAATAAATGCAATAAATAGATTCCATTGGGCGGGGTGAAGATTGAATTAGCCGCAGACACACGCTGACGTAAATTTTATGGGATAAGAATTGAAACAGTGTAAATTCTGTGTCGCCGAAGGTGACCCGTGTCAGAGAAAAATATTAGACGTGGATAAAGAAGTAAAAGAGGAATAAATTTAGGCCGCGCCTACTGATAAGCTGAATCATGATCAGGGTGTAACGACAACAGGCGCAGCCATGAGCCGTCGCGATATGCGATTCCCCGAAATCCCTTGCCGATTCGAAAACTGTAAAGCTTGTTACCGCCTGGCCCTTTTTGTGATAAAATAACTTCCCATTTTAGACCATAATCTGAATATACCTGTTGCCATGTCATGTTTGCCAATTTTCGCAAAGTATTGAGTGTGTTGTGCTGATCGCTTTTGGACAGATTGAAAAGCAGGCGTTGAAAGACAGGATTGTTCAAATCCAAACGTATGTGTTGATGTGTTTTCTGGCTCATCATTTGATCCGGGCTTCTAATTCCTCAAAATTTGTATCCTCGGGCGGATTTTTCTCTGCCCAGTCAATTGCTTCGTTGAGATCGGTTTGGACATCCGGTCTGTGAAGCCACCTTTCATTATCGGGAATGAAGCGCCCCAGCTTGACAATCCAGACGCCTGTGTCGATTTCATCCAACATTACAGTTTGACCGGCGAATTTTTTGCCCAAGGATATCTGCCCGCTGCTGCCCACAGTTTTTATGGTGTTCATAAATCCTCCTAAAATTAATATAAAAATTTAAGATAGCATGAATGCATGATAAGTCAAGGATAAAAAACAATGCTGGCATAAGAGATAATGCCGGGATGCTGGAATGCTGGGAGAAAAAAAGTCTCGCGCAAAGCCGCAGAGAACAGACGAGAAAATGCTGATACAGAGGACGGAGGGCTGAGGACGGAATATAGAATCCAGGAGTCAGAAGATAAGAGAAAGAAAGAAGCCAGAATGCAGAAGACAGGAGATCGAATGAAAAGAAAGCCGGCGAAGAGTTTTGAAGATCTCATCGTCTGGCAAAAGGCGCATCAATTCGTTTTGGGAGTGTATAAGTTAACTGAAAAGTTTCCTAAAACTGAGATATATGGATTGACATCGCAGTTCAGGCGAGCCGCTATATCAATTCCTGCCAATACCTTGCCCTGTTAAATAGCTTGAGGTTGATGTGTTCTACACCTATGTGTTGCGAAGTGAAAAAGACAAACAATTTTACACAGGGTATACTAAAAACCTCAAGCTAAGACTTGAGCAGCATAATAAAGAACTTGTAGAATCAACTAAAAACCGTACGCCCCTTAATCTGGTCTACTATGAGGCCTGTCTTAATAAAGATGATGTAAACCGAAGAGAGAAGTATCTTAAAACATATCATGGAAAGATGTTTATAAAAGGAAGGCTTAAGTCTTATTTAACAGGGTAAAGAAGGGTTCAAGAAGAAAGGCAAGGCAGATAAAGCTCGTTTTTTAAATATTGCTCAAGGGTCACTGGAAGAATGCCGCTATTATTTAATTCTTTCAAAAGATCTTGGATATTGTGACCCAACTATATTAAATGGAAAAGTATCAGAGGTCAGCAAACTCTTACAGGCGTATATGGGCTCAATTCTGGATTCTGACTCCTGACTTCTGGGTTCTACAACCCAACATTCAAAATAATTCCTAAATTCTCTAATTCCGGGTGCGGGAAAGGATGTCATGAGTTCCGATGGTTCTGAAAAGTACTGTATTTTCAATAAACTCGAATGTAAAACGATAATTTTTTGTTACAGATCCTTCCCATCGATGTTTAGTTCCCTGGATTCGTTTCACTCTAAGAGAAGGATGTGTTGTATCTTCTAATGTCAGCGGCGGCGTGATAATTTATAAAAACCGGCGGTTTAAAAATACAAATCGT
>CAZNPC010000189.1:0-2754 GCA_964574765.1 uncultured Nitrospirales bacterium
GCCGGTGGGTGTCTTGATCCAGGCTGAAAATGTCCATGAAGCATTTGGATCAGCTGCGTCTGTAAAGTTAGGACGCCAAAGATCTACAAAAAAAACAGAATTAAATCCACTGCCGGCTAAAAAGTCATTATCACCCGCAAAGAGGTCTGCACCGCCTATTTTCCCCATTGCATCAGTTGTTCCGCCTCCTCCATCTGTAAAGTTCTGCGGCATGAAATTATAAGGAACCGTCTTCTCCGGAGGATAAACAGGAGAAGAGTCAACATGACCTGCAAACCCATCACCCGGATTCTCTTCAAGATGCTGAACCATTTGGAAATCATTGCTCCATACCGCGTTAACATTTTCCTGGTTTAGAGCAATGCCATTACCGTAATACATGAACAATATTGTGTCAGTTACTGATGAAAGGGTTGCCACCTTTACCCATGCATCCAGCTCCTTGGTAGCAGTGTCCATGTAATATTCAATTTCATGATCCAACTGAGTTACCCCATCGACCTCGGTGAACAATATGTCATCGCCGTTAGGCTGAGCATTATCAAATAAAGGGTTTGCCTGGTCTGTTATCTTTATCAGCGCCGGGAAATTCACCAGGCCCGCCTGCGTCATTGCCGAACTTATTGTTATCATCTGGCGATGGCCCCACTGCGGGTCAAACCACGGCGCTCTCACTGTTAAAGTAACTGTGGCTGTTCCCATTGCACCGCTCCTGTCTGTTGCTGTCAGGGTTACCACATGTGTGTTCCGGGACAATGTTGTACTGTTTATTGTTAAACCTGTTCCTATTTGACCGTCCCTGTCTGATGTCCAGACCAGTGAAGTGCCGGGCAATACACCGTCCTCCGAGTCATTTGCTGAGCCGATTAAAGTTATTATTGATCCGTCATCAAATGTGCTACTGGTTAAAGGGGCAGTGATCACAACAACCGGAGCGAGATTAGATAATGCCTGGGGATTTGCCCAATTATTACTGCCTGAACAACCTACTACAAACAAAAAGAGAACAATAATCGCAATCAAAGCAATGTTCTTAGATGTTAATTTATTTATCATAATAAGTCCTTTTTTCTGTCTTACATATGCATTTGAGTTACAATGTATCACCTTTGTATATTTTATGTAATGCGTATATAGTTTGTCAAGCTCCATTGATAAAACCCTTATAATTGAAAGGATTATCCCGCGGTCTCCATTTCGGAAAACGCACTACTTTGACAAGGTCAATTCAATTATTGTTTAATATATGGTCAATAACACAGGGGATTTCAGAGCATAAAATGATCAGGGATTGATCAGTTTATTTAATTATGAAACACACTAAGTCCAGAGAACTTTTTCAAAAGGCAAAACGTCTGATGCCGGGCGGAGTTAACAGCCCTGTCCGCGCATTCAAGGCTGTTGGCGGAAGCCCGTTGTTCATAAAGTCTGCAAAAGGTTCAAAGCTCTATGATGCTGACGGAAACGAATACATTGATTACGTACTGTCGTGGGGGCCCATGATCCTTGGCCATTCACACCCGCAAGTTACTAAGGCATTGCACCGAGCAGCTGAAAAAGGAACAAGCTACGGAGCACCCACAGGCCTTGAGATAGAACTTGCGGGCATGATCAAAAAGGCATACCCTTCGATGGAAATGATGAGAATGGTTAATTCCGGAACAGAGGCAACGATGAGCGCTATCCGGGTTGCCCGGGGATTTACCGGAAGGGATAAAATCATTAAATTTGAAGGATGTTATCACGGACATGCCGACGGCCTTCTTGTAAAGGCCGGCTCCGGCGCCGCAACATTCGGCGTTCCTACAAGCCCCGGAGTGCCAAAGGATTATGCCAGGCATACCATTACACTGCCTTTTAATGATCTAAAGCTTTTTGAAAAAACCATAAAAAAGAACTCAAAAAGTATTGCCTGCGTAATTCTGGAACCGGTCATTGGAAACTCAGGATGTGTACTGCCAAGAAAAGGATTCCTGCAGGGCCTGAGACGGCTGACAAAAAGATACGGTATTGTACTTATCTTTGATGAGGTAATGACCGGTTTCAGGGTGTCTTACGGAGGAGCCCAAAAGGCTTACGGGATCAAACCGGATATGACCTGTTTAGGAAAGGTAATCGGCGGCGGACTCCCTGTAGGCGCGTACGGCGGCAATAAAGAGATCATGAAAAAAATCGCCCCTGACGGCCCTATATACCAGGCAGGAACTCTATCGGGCAATCCGCTTGCAATGACAGCAGGAATTGAAACCCTGAAAATTCTGTCAAAGCGCGATACGTATAAAAAGCTCATTAAGAAGGCCGAGATGCTTGAAGAAGCGATGAAAGACGCTGCAAAGCGTGCAGGTGTGAAGACAAAGTTCTATCGCGCCGGCACCATGTTCTGCACGTACTTCACAGATAAAGAAGTCCTGAATTTTACTGACGCGGCTAATACTGACACTGCGAAATTCGCGAAATTCTTCAGAAAGATGCTCGACAGAGGTATAAACCTGGCTCCTTCAGCATTTGAAGCAGGTTTTATGTCTCTTGCACATTCAAACAGAGACATAAATAAAACTGCCAGAGCAGCATATGAGGCTTTCAAGGAAATATAATAAGAATAGTAATTAAGCAGCTGAGAAACTCTATTTCGGAATTATTATATAAGAACAGGGAGACTACTTCTTAAAAGGACTATGATGAATAATCAGGGCAACTGCCTCCTGATTCCCATAATCGACGAAAAATTGCATTTTGCTTAAGCCTATCAGTTTA
>CAZNPC010000190.1:0-2730 GCA_964574765.1 uncultured Nitrospirales bacterium
CTATTACCGCAAAATTTGGTTGGGGCTCATATAACCTGTTTCGGATAAGTAGTTTACAAAGAGAGGTTTAGAATCTGGCGGACTATAGTTTTTGCTTTGTCCATGGATTACCCGTCTATTTCCCCCTTTTTTAAAGATTTCTGCTGGCAATGGTCTTTTGTGGGTCGTAGTATAGTCCTTAATCTAAGAGGTATAACTATACTATGACATGTAAGGAGGCGTTACCATGACACAGGGAAATTCACTTAAGAAGGAGTCAAGATTAATCCATCGCAAAAAGATTGTTACCCTGGATGAGTTGGCTTTATCTCTGCACTGTTCGAAGCGAACGGTGCAGAGGCGACTTACCAAGTTGAAAACCATCAGGAGTTACAATCGCAATGGCCGGTATTATACGCTGGCGGGTATTGCCAAATTCGACGCCAACGGCCTGTGGCGTTATCGCGGAACCTACTTTTCCCGATTCGGGAATCTGACACAGACATTTGTTCAATTGGTTCGCATGTCCCCAGCCGGACTCACATCCCATGAGGCAGGTGATCTTATCGGCTTGAGACCAAGTTCGTTCCTTTGGAACTTTCATAACCATCCCGAGATTAAGCGTCAAAAGCATCAGGGGCGATATGTGTATTTTGCCTCAGAACCGGCTCGTTACGCACAACAGCGACAGAACCGTATAATGATGCGTCAGACAAAACGACTCCCATCCGAGTTTGAAGCCATTGCGATTTTGGTTGAGAAAATCAAGTATCCACAATTGAGTTTGGAGGAATTGGCAGATAAGCTCAAAGGGAAAAATCTTTGTATTGCCCCTGAGGCCATCGAGAATCTTTTTCTTCATCATGGCTTGGTGATAAAAAAAAACCACATTTGAATTGATACGTTGTCTTTCGCAATATCTCGGCAAGCTCATCGGTAACATATCGCCGATGCTGCTGTTCCCAACTCCTCCGCTCATCGAATTCAGACCCTCTTTGGATAAATGTTCTGTCTGTGGCGGAGCATTGAAAGTTCAGAAGACACGCCCACGGATTGTAACCACATTACACATAGGCAGGTTTTATGCGCGTGAGGTAATTCTGGTATGCAGCAAGTGCGATTGTACGCATCGTTGCGAGCAGTTGTGCAACCTTGTACCTCCCGGCGCCAACTTCGGCTACGATGTATTGGTTTATGTCGGCAAGGCACTCTATACCAGGCATCGCAGTGAAGAGGAAGTGGTTACAGAATTGGCTGAAAGAAACATTCGAATCAGTCCACGTGGAGCTTCGTCGCTGGGCAGTAAATTTATTGTCTATCTGGCCATTGCCCATGATCGATGCTCAAACGATATTACCGAAGCCATGCGTCTGACGGGAGGATACATATGTCATCTGGACGCGACCTGCGAAGGTCGAGATCCAATCCTTATGAGTAGTCTGGATTCTATTTCACAAATCGTCCTGGGCAATATCAAACTGCCGGCTGAGGATGAAAAGCATATTGTCCCTTTCCTTCAACGCATGAAAAAGAACTATGGCATTCCCATAGCGTTGGTCCATGACATGGGAAGGGGGATCCTCGAAGCTGTAGCCAAAGTCTTCACCGGAGTCCCTGACTTCATCTGCCATTTTCATTTCCTCAGAGACATTGGCAAGGATTTTTTAGGCGATCAATACGACATAATCCGTAAACGGCTGAGCAAGCATCAGATCAGTTCGAAACTGCGTTACCGGGCCAAACAACTCAAACGAAACATTGACCGGAGCCCTGAATTGATTGATCTACTGGAGACGGGCATTGGAGATAACCCGCTATCGAGTTCATCACTTAAATCTCTTGCAGGTCTTAACGGCTACACCCTGATCCGGTGGACGCTGGAAGGGAAATCCGAAGGCAACGGATATGGATTTCCATTTGACCGCCCACATCTTGCCTTCACCAAAAGAATCCGCTGCCTCCATGCCCATATAAATACACTGAAAAATGTTCACCTCCGCCGACGGTATAAAGACAATAAGCCCTACTTCAAAATAGATAGAGACCTGCAAAAGATTATCAAAGACAAGGTACTGTGGAATGCCGTCGAGGAACTTGACAAGAGAATCCCCGTCTTTGAAAGGTTACGCAAAGCCATGCGCATTGCCAATCCATCCGGACGGCGTGGACTCAATGACGAGGGCAACGAGACTAACATCAAGACTATCGAATATCGTGTGAAGAAGTTTCACGCTTGGCTCACGAGTCGCAAAGACTATCCCCAAAACCATGATGCGCAGAAGATGATAGCGCAGATCGACAAATACTGGGAAAAGCTCTTCGCCGACCCAGTAACTGTACAAACAGCATCAGGCCCGATTCAGATCCAACCACACCGAACCAACAACATTCTTGAACAGTTCTTTCGCAATTTCAAACGCGCTAACCGCCGCAAGACGGGTAACAAATCTTCAAGCAGGATGCTTCGTACGATGCTTGCAGAAACCCCGCTGGTCAATAACCTCCGGAATCCTGAATATATGAAAATACTACTCAAGGAGAAAACAAGCCTTGAAGAGCTATTCGCAGAAATCGAAATCGATACCCTTCGCGAAGAATTCCGAAAAGCGCAGTTGAGCCCAGAAAAAGTCCCCATCAAAATCAAACGTCTCATCGCTATGCCAGACTACCCCGAGAAGCTCGTGAAAATGGTTGAAAAAGCCGTGGCATTAGCATAACCCAGCCGAATCCAACCGAATTTTGCGGTAAAAC
>CAZNPC010000191.1:0-2726 GCA_964574765.1 uncultured Nitrospirales bacterium
ACAGGGTGCAAGCGAAGCGAACCTTAATAAGAAAAGGAATGATTCTGGGCTGAATGAAATTTGCCAATTATCATTTTAAATTTGACATTTAACATTTGTCTTTCTTATGCCCCTATCCTCCTATCTTCGACATTGCCTGAAGAAATTCTGAGGTAGCCGCGCTTTTATGCAAAAGATGCCGTTGTGGTTTAACTTTGATCGCATCGTAGAACAACTGTTCTATCTCAATATCAGATGCCCCGCTCCTCATTGGAGTTTTTATATCAATCTCGACTTGCGAAAAAAGGCAAGGCCGAATTTTTCCGTTAATCGTCAGACGCAGTCTGTTACAGACTCCGCAGAAGTGGTCACTTATCGGGCTTATTATACCGATGACACCTCTGGCGCCTTTAAGCCTGAAATTTCTTGACGGGCCTTTACCCCTGAAACTGAGACGTTCAAGACTGCCGATAGCGGATATTCTTTCCAGGACTTCCTTTGAATCAATACACCTGTCCTTTCTCCACATCTCATTTTTACCCACAGGCATAAACTCAATGAACCGTACATGATAATTTTTTTCAAATGTTAAAGAAGCAAAAGACAATATTTCATCGTCATTAAGCCCGCGTATGGGCACGACATTTATTTTTACCGGAGAAAGATCCACTCTTTCCGCCTCTTTCACAGCCTGCCAGACACGGTTTATATCGCCCCCATTCGTAATTGACCTGTATTTACCAGGATCCATCGTATCGAGACTGATATTTACACGGTCAAGGCCGGCTTTTTTCAGTTCATCGGCAAGTTCGGGCAGCATAATACCGTTAGAAGTAAGACTCAGGTCCTGTATCCCAGTCTGTTTGATAGATGAGATAAGCCCGGTTATATTTTTTTTCATTAGAGGTTCGCCCCCTGTTATACGGATCTTCCGCAGGCCGTTCTTCCGGACAATATTCACAAACCGGACAATCTCTTCAAAGGTCAGAACCTCTGACTTATCAAAGTTTTTTATTTTTTTCGCGGGAGCACAATAAACGCATTTGAGATTACATTTATCTGTTATGGATATCCTCAGGTAGTCTATCCTGCGATTGTAGGGATCTCTTAAAGGTGATCGCGACTGTTTAGATGTCTTAGTCATATTACATGATAATTCCAAATCTCAAAGCTCAAATGTCCAATGAATGTCAAAGTTTAAAGACATTAAAACATTTGTTATTTGGGCTTGATTTGGCATTTAGATTTAGTTATTTGACATTTAGTTGTTATAAATATTACTTCCCAAACGGACACACAGGGTAACGGCAATCGTCGCATTTCAGACACAAACCGCCGTGCCCCAGTTCAGCCAGTTCCTCCCTGCCGATCCTTTCACCGGCAAGGACTCTTGGCAGTATGATATCAAATACGGTTATATCGCTATACATGCCGCATGCCGGAATACCGAGAATGGGTATCTCGCCATAATATGCAATGAGGAACATAGACCCTGGCAGAACAGGTGAGCCATAGGTTATCTCGCCCGTGCACAAATTACTGATCGCATACCTTGTAACATCATCAGGGTCAACCGACATGCCCCCTGTTATTATTACCAGGTCGGCACCGTCAGCTATTAACTCCCTTATCCTGTCTTCTATCTGTCCAACTTCGTCAGGTACATAGTGAAGGCCGACTATCGTGCCATTCACAGCCTTTATTTTTCTCTTTATAACAGGCGCAAAAGCATCTTTTACTCTTTTGTGATATACCTCATTACCGGTTATAACTACCCCTGCCACTGGTTTTCTCATATCGCTTACAGTAAGTATACCTTTGACTGCCCCTGCGATCTTTACAGCTTCATCTACAACAAACCTTTTCACAACAAGAGGGATAGCCCTTGTCCCTGCTACAAGCTGTCCCCTTTTTACAACTGAATTGCCATGGATCGTGGCACAGCTGACATCTCCCAGCATGTTGAATTTTAAAAGGGCATCACGGTCTACCCTGAACAGCCCGTCCTTTTCAGCAAAGAGATTGATCTTACCCTCTTTTGGCTCTTTGTTCCATCTTATTCCAGTGCCGGAAAGCGCTTCCGCAAGAGCGCGAGCTGCATCGTTCTCATGCATCTCGTCTTCCCTGATCTTAAGTATAAACAGATTTTCCTTCCCTATCCTTTTAAGAAGGCTTATATCCTCTTTTTTTACTATATGGCCTTTTTTAAACGCAGTACCCTTGAACTCACCCGGCCTGATCTCGGTTATATCATGGGCAATGACCATACCGACAGCCTCATTCACCGAAACCGTCCTGGAACCTTCACCATTATTGCTTTTATGCCCATGTATATCGCACATAGTGAAATCTGTTAATCCATCAATGGCATTACCCTTCCCTGCCAAATACCTTTAAAAACCTTTTATCAAGCATCTCATTTATCCCGCGTTCAAGCTTTTCGTATTTCTTTAAAAACTCTGTTGCATTTTTTGTAAGCCTAGCCCCGCCGCCGTTCTTTCCTCCAGCCTTCCTTTTAACCAGTTCAACACCGAGGCGCTCTTCCATTACCTGTATATAGCTGAGGGCTCTCCTGTACGACAGGTTGATTTCCTTTGCCGCACTGTTAATTGAGCCAAGCCTGTCTATGGCCTTCAGCAGTGCCTCTCTGCCACTGCCAAATACAGGCTCACCACCAACCTCGATCCATATCTTCGACCTTACATCCATCATGCTACCGTTATGACATATTTGCCTAACGATGTCAA
>CAZNPC010000192.1:0-2725 GCA_964574765.1 uncultured Nitrospirales bacterium
GGGCTGGATTCTCCCTTTGGATAGAGAGAGATTACATCGATAACCCCTGGAGTACATACGTTTTCTACCTTGGCAACTGCTTTAAGGCTGCCATTTCTGGAGGTGACGTTGACCCGGTCGCCGGTCTTGATCCCCAATGCCTTCGCATCCCTGGGATTCATGCTGACAGGCTGTTCGGATATCCTCTCGTAGAGATTCGGGGTCAACGGTATGTTATTACCGTTATTGTAGAAGTTGTATCCTGTATTCCAGTTTTCATTGGCACGGTGCATGATCATCCAGAGAGGATATTTGCTGTTGACTCTGTCTCTCAGAGGATGATTGTACGGGTCTAACCCGGTCAGCGCTTTTACAGGGGCAAGATGCGCTTTACCGTCCTTAGTTGCAAAGCGTCCTCCCATTGCTTCCTGGAATTCAGGAGAATAGAGGCGTGATATACTTTTGCGGTTCTTTTTCGGGAACTGAACGCCTGAAGTGCCTGATTTTTTGAGGTCGCTCCAAGTGATCTCGGAGATGTCGCCGGTAGAGGAGCCTTTTGTCTTTGCTCTGACCTCATCATAAATATCCTTCTCTCTCTTCCAGTCAAAGCCGGAAAAACCCATCTTTTTAGCTAACCTGGCAACGATCCACCAGTCAGGTTTTGCATCACCGGGCGCATTCATAAAGCCCTGCTGGAGATGAATTCTCCTGTCTTCACTTGCCTGAATAGTTCCCCATTCTCCCCAGGTTGCTGCCGGGAAGACAACATCAGCAGCCTGTGTTGTCTCAGTTGGATATATCTCGTTTACTACAAGGAACATCTTGTCATATTTCGGACGATATTTCTTCTGATTGGGGAACTGTATGTAGAGATTGGTGATAAAAGCCCACAGGGCCTTGACTTCTCCTTTATCGACCTTTTCGCAGACGCTCCTCATGGAGCTTGCCTTGTTCGGCACAGAAGGGTCTGCCCAGGTTCCCCTCGGGTGTCCGCCTGCCCTGGAAGTGCATGCTCCC
Organism: uncultured Nitrospirales bacterium; assembly: GCA_964574765.1. Taxonomy (GTDB): domain Bacteria; phylum Nitrospirota; class Thermodesulfovibrionia; order UBA6902; family BMS3Bbin08; genus CAZNPC01. The sequence goes on from CAZNPC010000192.1 coordinate 997, forward strand.
GGTTTACCGGCATTGCCCAGAATAATACCCATGGCACTGTAAGATACTTCATGTTCATATCCTATGACCTGGTGCATAATGCCCTTCTCAAACTGGACCATGGTCTGCCCTTTGTATCTTGCGAGCAGCTCAGCGGCAGCCTTTATCTTGCTGGCGGGAATGCCTGTGATTTTAGCAGCGTTTTCAGGGGCAAATTTTCGGTCCAGAACGGTCTTTTTGAGGGTGCTGAAACCGGTTGTGTGTTTCTTTACAAAATCCTTGTCATACCACTTGTTTTTTACAAGCAGGTGCATCAAAGATGCGCCGAGGATTGCGTCTGTTCCAGGGTTTATCTGGAGGAAGAGTCCGCCGCTGCGCTCTGCATCATCGGCCATCTGAACCCTCCTCGGATCCACAAAGATCATTTTCATGTCACCGTTATTCAGGCCGCCTGAAGTCAGCGCACGGTAGTACCATGAAGAACCGGTGTCCTTCATATTCTTGCCTGCCATGAAGAGGAGTTTTGACTTGTCATAGTCCTCCACGGTAAATGACCTTGTCCCGGAGCCCACAACATCTGCAAGACCCCAGCTCTCATCTCCCCAGAATAGATAACCGTTACCGCCAAGGGTGCTTGATTTAACCCCTTTAAAGAGCCAGTTCAATATGGCATAACTGTTCTGCAGATATCCCCAGTCACCATAAACCACGCCCAATGCGTCCGGGCCGTGTTTATCAATGATCTTCTGGAAATTGCCGGCACAGAAATCAATGGCCTCATCCCAGGATACCTCGGTCAAGGGGCTTCCCTTGCCGTTTTTGCGGATCATGGGTTTTTTGAGACGAATCTTCGTAGGGAGCTTTTCAGAATATAAACTCTGGGCATTAAATGCGCCCCTTACCGAATAGTTCGACTTACTCGCAATGTCATTCTGATCGGGGACTACCATAATATTCACATCTCTGCCATTTTTTTTGGCTTCAACGGTAAATACGGAGTTCGGCCAATCACCCCTCATTTTTTCAACAGGATAGAATCTTTCCCTTTCCGGTTTGCGTCCCTTGCCTTTAGGCCAGATATAGACCTTATATCCGCACATTACATGACAGTAACGGCAGGCGGTATCATACTGCTCGGCGTTTTTGGGAGGCAGCTCAACAAACTCGGTTGCTTTAGCTTCAGGAAATTTAGCAGCTGCAAAGGCAGGTATGCCATTGGTCATGACACATGCCCCGGCCGCGCCTGCTACTGAAATCTTTAACAAATCCCTTCGTGAAAATTTTTTATCTTTAGCCATCCTTATCTTACCTCCTAAGTATAAGTTCTTATACTTTGATTACACAGATACTAATCCTACAGGATCTCTCCGTCTAAAAGATTATTTCTGAGACCATAAACCAACCCGGCGACGCCTACTGCATAGATATCACCGGTAGCATTGTCAATATCCAAAGCTACCATCGGCAGGTTACTGGGAGCAGGTCCTTCAACCACACGTCCACTTTGCTTTGGGTCATAAACAGTCTGATGGCATTCGCATATCAGCATGCCTGTTTCCCATTCCAGATCAACACCACACCCCAGATGACTGCAAAACATACTGTATGCAACAATACTCCTGTTCGGACCAACGCCACCTTCAACTACGCATCCCATATCCATTAAAACGTTTTTCCTGCCAATAAGCGGATAATCGAACTTTATTGTTCTGCCTGCCTGGAGGTCCCGGAGGTTTGCAATCTTGATTTG
>CAZNPC010000193.1:0-2720 GCA_964574765.1 uncultured Nitrospirales bacterium
GGATGGAGGAATTGGTGGAAGTGCTGTATCAATGGCACAAGTGGCGGAATATCAGCCAGATAAAGCGGTCAGTAGGGCTGACACGCAAGACAATAAGGAAATATATAGCACTTGCGGAGGAGCAAGGGTTTGAGCGGAAGATGCCGGAGCAGGTGTATACGTATTACCTGGAGCTGGCAGGAAAGATACAGAGAGGGCTGAAGACTCCTCTTGATATCTCATCGTCATATAAGAAGACATCAGAATACCAGAACATAATAGAGAAGCTCCGTCAGAGGCCGTATATGAAGCCGAAGCAGATATACCGGATACTGAAGCGGGAATATGATTATCCTCTGAGCTACAGTAGTTTCAACCGGTATATGAATATCAAATATCCGAAGAAGCCGCGGAACTGTTTAAGAATTGAGGTATCGGCGGGTGAAGAAGCACAGGTGGATTTCGGATCTGCTGGATTAATGTATGATCCTGAGCAAAAGAGGATGAGGCGGGCCCATGCCTTTGTCATGACCCTGTCATACAGCCGGCTGCATTATGTGGAATTTGTGTTTGATCAGGGACAGGCAACGTGGGTGAGATGCCATGTAAACGCCTTTGAGTTTTTCGGGGGAGTGCCCCAGAGGATAATACTGGATAATCTGAAATCCGGGATATTAAAGCCTCATACCTATGATCCGGTATTCAACCGGGCATATGCCGAATGCGCAAAGCATTACGGATTCATCATAGACCCTGCAAAGATAAGGGAATGCGCTCATAAGGGGAAAGTTGAACGGAAGATACCTGTAGTACGGCAGCAGTTTCTCTCTACATATGATGTCAGAGATATAGGTGAGGCCAATGAAAAAGTAAGGGACTGGGCCCTTAAAGAATACGGCATGGAAATACACGGCACGACAAAGAGGAGCCCTGCGGAAGTGTTCATGACAGAGGAAAAAGACAAACTGAAGGCTCTGCCCTGTGAAAGGTTTGAACTGCCGCTATGGAAAGAGGCAAAGGTGCATCCGGATCATCATATAGTATTTGACAAAAGCTACTATTCCCTGCCGACCAGATATGTCGGCAAAAAGGTATGGGCACGGGGAGGATTCGGTACCGTGCAGATATTCTATGAGGGGGAATTGATAAAGACCCATCAGAGGGCATACCGGGCGGGAACCTGGAGGACGGATGAAAGGGATTATCCGCCTGAGAAATCCCGGTATCTGATGAAAAGCAAATCATGGTATCAGGCAGAAGCTTTAAAGCACGGCTCTTATGTATGCCGGCTGGCAACCGATATATTGACGGAGCATGCATACAGGAATATCAGGAAGATACAGACCATGTTAAGGCTTGCAGATAAACATGGCTCTGAGGCTTTGAATCTGACAAGCAAACGGTGCCTCTTCTATGAAGACTACCGGATGAGTACGATCAAGAGGATTCTGGATAAGAAACTCTACGTCCTGCCACTGGATGATGAAGAACATACAGGACAACAGGCCATACAGTCTCAGAAAAAGCTCACCTTTCTAAGGCCGGCGGATTACTTTAACCACACAAAGACAAACAAATACATCACAACGGAGGTAAAGAAATAATGAACATAAATGGACAGTTAACAACCAAACTGAAACAACTTCGGCTGACGGGCATGCTTGAGACGATGGAGACGCGGCTTGGGCAGGCAGAAAAAAACAACAGCGGATATCTGGACTTTTTCATTACCATGATAGAGGACGAATACGAGAGGCGGCAGTCAAGGCAGTTATTGAAACGACTGAAAAAGGCGGGGTTTGAAGAGGAAAACACGATTGAAGGCTTTGACTTCTCCTTTAATCCTCAGGTTCCGGTAAAGAGGATCAATCAACTGGCAAACTGCGCCTATATAGACAAACGAGAAAATATCTTTTTGATGGGTCCTGTTGGAGTTGGCAAAACCCACATAGCCCAGGCACTCGGACATACAGCCTGCCGTATGGGTTATGACGTTATCTTTACAAAGGCAGTAAAGATGCTCCGCTATCTAAATGGAGGAAGAGCGGACAACACGCTGCAGGACAGAATTAAAAAGTATACATCAATACAGCTTCTCATCATTGATGACTTTGGACTAAAACCCCTGAGTTCCGCTCAGTCCGATGATTTCTACGAAATAATAAGTGAACGGTATATGAAGAAACCGACAATCTTTACAAGTAACAGATCCATAGAAGACTGGCAGGGCCTGTTTCCTGATCCTGTTATTGCCAACTCTATAATGGACAGAATGGCTCATAATGCCCATCAGATTGTTATGACCGGCGAGTCCTACAGAAACAGAGGGAAAAAGGCTTGATGAAGCGAAAAAGGGCAAATAGAGAAAAAAACGGCTCTCATAAATCCCCAGTAATCGATCTTTGCAACCAGGGATGATCTCTAATATGGGCTGAAAGACATTACATCATGAAAGGAGGTGCATATAATTTGTGCAATCCGGTAGACATCTCTGCCGGATGAGTTCTATAATTCAACAACGGAAAAAGTGGGGAATAAACCTGAAACTGACTGGGGAATAAATCTGAAAATCGACAAAGGGTATGTGAAAGAGGGATTATCGAGTTCCGATCTCGATAATTTTTGATAATTTTCTAACACCCAAAAACCCCTTGCAATATAATGATTTTTTGTTGATAATCTGTATAAATCCAGCTATAACCGAGGAAAACTCTAAAAAAACACACAATTCGTATATTAAT
>CAZNPC010000194.1:0-2719 GCA_964574765.1 uncultured Nitrospirales bacterium
AATTTATCACCGCTTGACAACCTCTCGACAACAGGGTGTCTTCCTTCCATTATATGTATCACATCCTTGTCATTAACAACAGGGCATTCATAGCTGTTCCTGCGCGCGACAGAAGCAAGACTGCCGAGAGCATCAAGCTCCGCAATGGCTGAAGAAGTCCTTTGAAGGCTCTCGGTGTGTTGAGAAATTTCGGTTCTTATCCTGGCAAAAAGTTCGTATTCAAGATTTTTCAGTTTGTCTTCCGCACTCAGGATCTCCGACTCGGATTCTTTAAGCTGAGGGGTAATGAACCTCTCACCATTGACCAGGGTCTGTTTTCTGATATAATGCTCAGGCACCTGTTTGAGGTTCGGCCTGGTAACCTCAATGTAATATCCAAAGACCTTGTTATAACCTACTTTAAGAGATGATATCCCTGTCTTTTTTCTTTCAGTAGCCTGAAGAGACGCGATAAAGTCTTTCCCGCTTCCGCTGATCTGCCTGAGTTCATCCACTTCGGAGTTAAACCCGGCTCGTATTATTCCTCCGTCCTTTATGCCCAGAGGGGGGTTGTCCGGAACTGCTTTTTCCAACAGGGACTTTACTACATCCAGCTCATCTATCTGATTTGACAGATAAGAGATCCTCTTGTCCCCGCTCTGAGACAGAAGCTTCCTTAGAGCCGGCAAAACTCTTAAAGAATTCCTTAAAGCCAGGAGATCCCTCGCATTCGCCGATCCGCTGCTTATTCTCGAAGTCTGCCGCTCAATATCAGTAATGCCTTTCAGTATTTTTTGAATTTCCAAAAGCATATCAGCTCCGCCGAGCATTGCGCCCACAGCACCCTGCCTTTGCTTTATGTCATCTATATCGAGCAGTGGTTTCAAAAGCCATGATCTAAGCAGGCGTCCTCCCATGGGCGTAAAGGTTTCATCAATAACCTCGAGCAGGCTGTCTTCCCTTCCTCCGTCTCTCATGTTCCTTGTTACTTCAAGGTTCTTCAGGGTTGAAGCGTCAAGGAGCATATGCGATTCGTTGTTCAGAACACTGATCTTCTTAAAAGTATCCGTCTGCTTCTGGGTTTCCTCAAGATAATTCAGCAGGGCGCCCGCTGCGGATACGGCAACTACCATGCCCTCGCATCCGTAACCTTCCAGTGACGTCACTTTAAAATGCTTTAACAGTTTCCTGTATGCCTCGAGATAATCAAAATACCAGTCGTCATAAGTAGAGAGGTAAAAACCGTTAAGGTTGTTAATTATTGAGGGGTTGCTCTTAAGGCTTGCCGGATACAGGATCTCTTTAGGTTCAAACCTGTTTATTTCATCTTCCAGGTTCTGATGAGACTGATATATTAAAAACTCACCGGTTGATATATCAGCAACAGCATAGCCGAAGATGTTCTCTTTTTGCGCGAAACCGAGGATAAAGTTGTTTTCTTTAGGGTTCTCTGAATCAAACGTTCCGGGTGTGACAACCTTGACAACTTCCCTTCTTACGATCCCCTTTGCTTCCTTCGGGTCCTCAACCTGATCGCAGATCGCCACTTTCATATCCGCCTTGATAAGTTTGGAAATATAAGCCTCCGCGGTGAAATGCGGGATACCGCACATGGGAATCGGAGAGGCCTTTGCCCTGTCTCTTGATGTCAATGTTATCTGAAGGATCTTTGATGCTGTTACAGCATCCTGACCAAACATCTCATAAAAGTCACCCAGCCGGAAAAAAACGATACAATCCGGATAGTTCCGCTTGATATCATTATATTGCTTCATTAAAGGGGTTAGTTCTGACATAATCAAAGGTCTCGTATGAAGCTAAAACTATAACATAATGATTAAATCATATAAAAGAGGCCCGGGAAAGTCACTGTTGTTCAGGGCCGGAAAAAACCTTCTTGTCAGAGGTTGCCACAACGGCTAACAGAATTATATTAATTATCAGCCCCAACACACTCCACACCATCATTGACATGCCCATTATCGTCATAGCCGATACCGCTACTATTCCCTTGACCAGTGCAAAACATATGCATATGCTAAGCGCGGTATAGAACAGCTGAATTGACGACCTCTTTATCTGTAGAAGAAAAATTGATGCGATTATATAAAAACCTGAAACAAACAGTCCGATAACTCCTGCCGCAACGCTCCAGGTATTAAACCATTCCGGCACATCCCACATTTTATTTAATGCTTCAAATACTTTTTCCCCGCCTTCCTGCTGTCTTCCCATTTCCTCCTGAAGGCCTGCAAATATCTCCTTTTGAAATTCCATAACTGTGGGCATCATCATAGCCTGGACAGAACCGAGAAGTCCAAAACACCCCAATACAATGCCGCATACTCCAACTACCGTTACCCATGTAGGCCGTTTCATATTCTCTCCTTTAGATTCTCACAGACTATTTCCTGAAGGCCCTGATCAGTTTTGTATAAGTTTTCTTAAGATGCTCGGGCATGACCCTTGTCTCCGAAATAATAGGCATACTGTCAGTATCTCCTGTCCATCTTGGAACTATATGAAAATGCATATGCTGTTCCATGCCCGCCCCCGCGACCTTGCCGAAATTCAGCCCCATATTAAAACCATCAGGCATGAGAGATTTTTTCAGTACATTCACACACTTGTCTACAGTCTTTATAAAATCAAACAGCGCCTTGTCAGACAGGCCTTCGAATGTGGCTGTATGAAAGTACGGAACAACCATCATATGACCGCTGTTATAAGGAAATTTGTT
>CAZNPC010000195.1:0-2698 GCA_964574765.1 uncultured Nitrospirales bacterium
GAAAGTCCCGGGCCAATTGCCAGAACATTTGCCTGTTTTTTTAGAAACATAAGTATCATTTTCTCTGCTTCACCTGACAGCGTGCCGTCTCCCTTGTCCGGCAGAGGCAGGATCATTTCTTCAGTTACTCTTGACTGGAACACATTTACCAGTGATTCAGGCACACCAATTGTCACAAGCCCGGCACCTGACCTGAGAACAGCCTTTGCCGACATAAATGCAGCGCCTGTCCTGCCCCTTGACCCTGCTATCAGCAGGACATGGCCGTAAGTGCCTTTATGGGAATACCCCGGTCTTTTCGGAGCTAATAGCGGAATGTCCTTATCTTCAACCAGGCTGACCTTTATTTTTTTCGACCGGGTCAATGCTTTCGGGAACCCTATGTCTGCCAGATGCAATTGACCGGTATTATCCGCTCCGGGATAAAGCAGATGGCCTCTTTTCGCCAGTCCGAATGTGACTGTATGGTCAGCCTTTACAGCCTGACCCATTATCTGACCTGTATCAGATGAGATGCCTGACGCAATATCAACAGAAACAACAGGGCATGAAAGCCTGTTGATCTTTTTGATTGCCTCTGACAATGGGTGCCTTATATCAGTATTCAACCCTGTTCCAAGCAAGGCATCAACGATGAGGCAGGGACGAGGGATGAGGGATGAGGGATGAGTCAAAAACTTTTTCATAGGATAAAATTTAACACCGAATTTCTTTGCGGTGTCATAGTTTAATTTCGCGTCGCCTGACAAAGAACCGGCTTTGGCTGACAGATAAACTTTAACATCAAAGCCCTGTTTATGGAGGACCCTTGCTATAACAAATCCGTCGCCCCCGTTATTGCCACCCCCGCACAGCACAATAATTCTTTTTTTCGGATAGATCTCGTTTATCTTATCGACAACCGAAAGACCTGCCCTTTCCATCAGGGTTTTGCCCGCAATACCGTATTTACTTATGGTAGTGCGGTCAATTGCCTGCATCACTTTTGCAGTAGCTACTTTTAGCATGATTATTTATTTGTGTCGTGTGCGGCCAGAACATCAAGCGGACTTTTAGGCGCATTTTTCATATCTCTCATTACATGTGTATATATCATCGTAGTTTCAACATTTTTATGGCCGAGCAGTTCCTGAACCTCTCTTATATTTACACCGTTAATAAGAAGATGAGTTGCAAAACTATGTCTCAGTGTATGAACAGACGCATGCTTGGCAATATTTGCCTTTTTTAGAGCGGTCTTCATGGCAGTCTGCACTGTCTTCTCATGAATATGGTGACGGCGTACTTTACCGCTGAATGGATCTACAGAAAGCTTTGATGAAGGGAAGACATATTGCCAGCTCCATTCTTTTGATGCATTTGCATATTTACGGGACAGGGCGTCAGGTAAAAAAACTTCACCATATCCCTGCTTTGTATCAGCCTCGTGAAAAGCTTTAACTTTATCAAGATGTTTCTGCAGTTGTTCTTTGAGTGATTCCGGCAGGACTGTGCTACGGTCATTATCTCCTTTGCTGTTTCTTACATAAATAAGACTGGCACTAAAATCAATATCTTTTATGCGGAGTCTGGCCAGTTCCATCAATCTTAGACCTGCCCCATAAAGAAGCTGTAAAATCAACATAGATGTTCCGCTCGAACACTCAAACAGACTTTGCACTTCCTCCGGCGACAAGACCACCGGCAGACGAACCCCTCGTTTTGCTCTTACGGTATTATGCATACCTTCAAGATCCTTATTCAGGACAAAGCGGAACAGGAATAAAAGAGCATTAAATGCCTGATTCTGAGTTGAAGCAGAGACCTTCTTCTTAATTGCGAGATGGCTAAGGTAGTCTTTTACATCAGACGAATCGATTGTATCTAATGTTGATTTCTTTTTCTTAATATTGGCCACGTAGTAAAAAAAGCCCTTAGCCCAGTGAAGATATGTACGTTCCGTTCTGTAGGAGTAATGCTTGATTCTGATCGCCTTGCGCATTTCATTAAGAAAAGAGTTAACATCTTCAGGTTTTCTATCTTCTACTGTAGAAGTGTGATCTAAGAAAACTTCTTTCCCTTCAGGGAAAAGGCCCGAATACAGCCCAATTGCTTCGTCAGCCTGTCTGATCTGCCAGTCGGCAAAAGTGCCCTTGTCTTTTAATTGATCGAGGAATTTCAATACAAGCAGATCATACTGTAAGTCTTTGTTTTTATTGTAAAAAACAAGGAACTTGCTCGCCCAGCCTGCATAAAAGGGGATATTCTTCTCTGGTGCGAGCTTTCGATCACTCAGGAACTTTTGGAATTCAGGCAAGATATTATTGCTTCTGCTCGTCATGCTATCAGGTCCACACTTATACGCAATACGTATATGCTGTTAATAAAGACTATTTACGACTATATCATAAACATAATTGCCCAATAATGATACATTTTTTATTTATTAACCGAACACCCTGTGATATACTGAGTCAGAGAATAACACAAAAACAGACAATACGTCTATTAAATGTTCAGGCGCGCTGCGCACGCCTGAATGCGGAGCTGAGCTTTCACTCAACCCCAGCACTTTGCTGGACGGTCTTAAAAGAAGAAAATACAGACCGCCCAACAAATCGCTGGAGCTCACGTCTTCGACGTTCTGCAAGCACAGCTTGCTGCCCGTCTCGACGGCGCTCAGCTCCGCATTATGTGAGAGGATAAGAATATGGAAATA
>CAZNPC010000196.1:0-2694 GCA_964574765.1 uncultured Nitrospirales bacterium
TTAATTGATTCTCAACCTGAGCCCATTTGCCCTTAACATTTTCATCCATGGCAATAACATTGTTATACCCGCTGATTACCCATTTCGCAACACCAAAACCTATGAGTAATAGAATACCTAAGATTATCAAAGCAATCTTTAACCCTTTTGACATATGAAAAACCTCCCTTATTGGAATTGTTTAGCCACGAATAGACACGAATTTACACAAATAGTATAATTCATTGAAGGCTCTTGCAAAAGTCTCCCCTTTGTCACCCCGAATCCTTCGCTTTCTGTCATTCCGAGGAGCGAAACAACGAGGAATCTTTCGCTCAGGACAGGCTCCGTGAGGGGTCTTATAACTCCTTTTTATTGGTGTTTATTCGTGTAAATTCGTGGCTGAAGTTCACCATCCACCCGATGCGCCGCCGCCGCCAAAGCCGCCTCCTCCGCCACCTCCGAAACTGCCGCCTCCACCAAAACCTCCGCCTCCTCCCCAGCCGCCTCTTCTGCCGCCGCCCATCATGGAGAACATCATGAGAATCAGGAGAAGTCGAGGGTGTTTTATGAATAAATAAATTAATCCAATAAAGAAAAGTATTGTAAAAATAGTGCCTAAAAGAGTCGGTTTTTTGCGTTGCATTGTGCCGGAAGGATAGGCAGAGCGGCTTCTCAGCCTCGGCATGCCGCTTATTTCAACTCCAGCATCAGAGGCTATTATATTTATAACAGCTAATGTTGCTGCTAATATTCCTGTAGAATAATCACCTTTTCTAAATGAGGGCACAAGATACTCCCTGCCGATGCTTCCTGCACGGCTGTCAGGAAGCAGACCCTCAATACCATATCCTGTTTCAAACCTGTATTTTCTGTCCTGAAGTGCAACAAGGAACAGAATACCATTGTCCCTGTCTTTCTGGCCCAGTTTCCATTTTTCTGCTGTTTCAATGGAGAATTGATCAAGGGACTCTCCTTCAAGGCTGTTAATGGTGAGCACAATCATCTGAGCAGTCGTTTTTTGCTCAAGTTCCAGAAGATATCTGTTAAGCCCTGCCTCTACGTTATCATCGATAATCCCGGCAAGGTCAACCACATGGTTGACAGGCATATCGGGAATAACTACTGCTGCCGATAGCGCACCCGGTGTCAGACAGAAAAAGACGGAAAGAAATAAAACCAAGATTCTATTCTTTAATCTCATCTACTATTTCCCCTAGTTTCTCTGTAACTGTATAGTAATCTTCGAATATTGTATTGAGCTCTTCAATAGGGAGCCTGATCCTTTCATGCTTTTTCTTAAGAACACCGGCAAAGATATCAGTGTTGATATTTGCTGCTTCCGATAGGGTGGTTATTACAGCGCTTTGTCTTACAGGCGGCTCTTTCCCAAGCAGGACAATGATTCCACGAAAAAGAGGTATATATCCTGAAATCGAGTTTACAAAACCTTCTGTTAATATTTTCCTGTTGCCAAGAGATGATATATATCCCTGCCTTAACCAGATAAGCTTGACCTTTAACTCTCTTTCACATTGATGCCTTAAATCCATTCTGTTGATTTCTATATTTTCGAGGATATCATCTCCAAATACAGTTGCATGAATGAGTTTGAAGTTCAGAAATTCAATGGGGAAGACATCAAGAGATTTTTTTATATATTCAGGAATCATAATGAGTGGCGCGGCTACTCTGTGTTTAGCGTATTTTTTGCCGAGAGGTGCGATTAGTTCGAGGAACCTTAAGTTCATTTCTTTTAATACAAAGATGGAGTTAACATCAGAGCGTTTGGTATCGAAATCCTCTGTAATAGCGGTGCCTGTTACATGGATTGAATGGATTTTTTCATTATATTTATATAATATTTCTTCCAGAAAGGGTTTTATCTTTTCTCTTGCAACAGGGTTAAGCTTTTCTAAGATAATATTTGACATTTCGGAATCCTCCGGGTTTATAAGTTACTATTCAGATATGTAATTTGGTAATAGTTCAGCTATTTTTTGACAGGATAACAGGATAGACAAGATATTTTTTAAAATCCTGTTTATCATTTATTCTGAATCCTTCACTTTACGCTTAATCTCAACTTTTCTTTCCTCAAAATTAAGAATCAGACATAGTGGTTTTCCTGTAGCAACAAGATAATTAACCAATTGTATTTCATGGGCTTTAATAATTCGTCTCAATGACTTTTATTCCACAATGACAGTATCATTAACAATAATGTCAGCTACAAATTCTCCTACAATCTCGTTTTCATATTAAACTGTAATGGGTTGATTAACTGGATTTATATCATGTACATCTTGTTAATCCTGTCAAATATTTTTCCCAATGTGAAAACAGGCTAATATGGTAGCAGAAATGATATCTTAAGGCAAATATTGCTTGTTCCCGCTATTGTCGTGTCAACCGTAAATTGACGGATAAACAAGGCGTACTGTCATTCCCGTGGAAATTGAGCGGCCAGGCGAAATCCGTATCGGCCCGAGAGTCACTTCGACCGGCTTATCAACTCGTTGATTCGCTGAGGCTAAAGGACTGCCGTAATGACAACCAAAGCAACCGACAGAACAAGCTTGACGTGACACTATCAATTCATGGTGAAAAACAATGCAAGATTGCTTTGTAGCTAACGCTCCTCGCAATGACATCACAAAAACCTTTTCTGTCATTGTGAGCAAAGCGAAGCAATCTCAAGGCGTTACAAGTTCG
>CAZNPC010000197.1:0-2652 GCA_964574765.1 uncultured Nitrospirales bacterium
TGCTCCGGAGCTATTTCGTTTGAAATATCAATAGCGGCATTAATACTCTTTGTAATAATTATTGCTCCGTACTTATCAATGGATCTCTTTGCGATATCTTTTCGCTTAAGGCCTTTTAACTGGCTTCCAATTTCATTCTTTACTTTTCGCGCCAAAGTTTCTGAGTTGGTGACAAGGATTGACGACGCCATTTCATCATGCTCAGCCTGTCCCAGCAGATCAGCCGCGATAAATGACGGGTCAGCAGAGCTGTCGGCAATTATCAGTATCTCGCTCGGGCCCGCTATCATGTCGATGCCGACATCCCCGAATACCATCTTCTTGGCAACAGAGACATAAATATTCCCCGGCCCGACGATCTTATCAACTTTTTTTATGGTCTTTGTGCCGTAAGCCATGGCAGCAATTGCCTGCGCCCCTCCTATTCTGTATACCTCTTTTACTCCAAGCAGTTTTATCGCGGCAGCTACATTGGGATCGATCTTTCCGCCTGACATCGGGACACACAGCACGATATCTTTAACACCGGCAACCTGGGCAGGTATCACATTCATAAGTACTGTTGAGGGATATGAAGCCTTTCCGCCGGGCACATATACTCCGGCCCTCTCAACCGGCCTGAGCAGATGACCAAGCAGACTGCCTGCCTTATCAGAGAAATACCATGATCCTTCCTTCTGAAGTTCATGAAACGCCAGTATACGGTTGGCTGAAACTTTAAGGATCTTTACTAACTCTTTACCAGCCTTTTTGGCAGCGGCCTCGATCTCTTTCCTGCTGACTGAAAGACTTTTCAGCTTTAATGAATCAAACTTTTCAGTATATTTCTTTACAGCTTTATCGCCGTTTTTTCTTACGTCTTTTATGATCTTCTCAACTGTTCTGTTTACTTTGTCCTGTTTGCCGTCAAGATATGACCTCTGCTTTACGGTCCTGATGAAATGTTTAAGCTGTGACTGACGAATCACTCTCATTTAATTCTCCTGATCTTTGCCCCTAACGGCTCAAGCTTTTCCTCTATTTTTTCATATCCCCTGTCAAGATGATATACCCTGTCAACTACTGTTTTACCTTTTGCCGCAAGCCCGGCAAGGATCAAAGAAGCGCTGGCCCGCAGGTCTGTTGCCATTACAGGCGCGCCGTTTAAAGATCTTATACCTCTGACAGTTGCGGTTGATCCTTCAACCTTTATGTCAGCGCCCATCCTTTTCATCTCCGCGACATGCATGAACCTGTTCTCGAAAATATGCTCTGAGATTAGGCTCGTACCCTCTGACACAGCCATTAACGCCATAAACTGGGCCTGCATATCAGTGGGAAAACCCGGATACGGCATTGTTTTGATATCAACCGGATTCAGTTTCCCGGAACATTTGACTTTCAGTGCGTCACCCTGTTGGTCTATCTGCAATCCCGCCTGCCTGAGCTTGTCTGTTACAGATTCCATGTGCGCGGGATTACATCCCCGGATGGCCAGCGACCCGCGGGTAATTCCGGCCGCAGCCATAAAAGTTCCCGCCTCTATCCTATCAGGAATTATCTTATAGTCAAGCGGTTTTAATGAATCAACACCTTTTATCTTTATCACACCTGTACCCGCGCCCTGAACTTCCGCGCCCATGGATAACAGGGCATTGGCAAGATCCACCACCTCGGGCTCACATGCCGCGTTCTCAATAACAGTTACACCTTCAGCAAGAGCAGCGGCCATCATAATATTCTCAGTGCCAGTGACAGTCGGCACATCAAAATAAATATCAGCCCCTTTAAGACGCTTTGATTTGACCTTAACATTTCCTTCTGACAGGCTTATCTCAGCGCCCATTTTCTGCAGGCCCATTACATGCATGTTTATAGGCCTTGCTCCAATAGCGCAGCCTCCGGGAAGTGAGATAACAGCCTCACCCATCCTCGCAAGCAAAGGGCCAAGTACAAGCACTGACGCACGCATAGTCTTGACCAGATCATATTTGGCCTCGACAGAGCTTATGCTGTCTGTTTTGAGAATAACTTCATCCCCGGTGGACACAAAGCCGACCCCAAGCCTTGAAAGCAGTTCTCCCATGGTCGAAATATCTTTCAGCCGGGGGATGTGGGTTATTCGGTTCTCTCCGGAACCGAGAATAGATGCCGCCATTATTGGAAGCGCCGCGTTCTTGGCACCCCCGATAAATACCTCTCCTTTTAATCGTGACCCGCCCTCTATTTCTATCTTTTGCATTGTGCCTGTATTATCCTTTTAATGTCTGCGTAATCCTTTATGACATTTATATGTTCATAGCCTGCAATGGACATTATTTCAGCAATATCATCTGCCTGTCCCTGTCCGATCTCAAGCATTATCGCGCCCCTGTCATTAAGAAAATTCCTCGCTTCGGGTATTATTTTCCTGTAATAATCAAGCCCGTCTGCTCCACCGTCAAGCGCGTCCATCGGCTCCCAGTCCCGGATCTCGGGCTGAAGGCCTCTTATTTCTCCGGTCTTTATGTAAGGTGGATTAGAAATGATCAGATCAAAAGCAGAAAGCTTGTCAACCGGTTCAAACAGATCACCTTGTAAAAAAGTCGCATTCTTTATTTCATTAATTTCCGCGTTCCTTTTAGCGTACGCAACAGCTGTTTCAGATATGTCAGTGCCGAATACCATGGAACC
>CAZNPC010000198.1:0-2647 GCA_964574765.1 uncultured Nitrospirales bacterium
ACAGCAATGGTTTTGATCCCGGCTTTTTTACCGGAATCAATATCAAAATTACTGTCCCCGATTATAACTGCTTCTTCTTTGGACAGGTTAAGTCTTTCAAGGGTCTCAAGTATAGGAACAGGTGAAGGTTTTTTTTCAGAAACACTGTCACTGCCGAGGATAAGATCAAAGAACTCTGAAATACCAAGCCCTTCAAGTACTTTTCTTGAGAGCGATTCCCTTTTGTTTGAGACTATAACTTTTTTAAAATCTTCAAGTTTTAATAGTGTTTCTTTAACCCCCGGATATAGAATTGTCTTATCAAGGAGATGCTCTGAGTAGTATTCAAAGAACAGGTCAAGCGCCTCTCCTGTCATACCTTCGGCATCAGATTGTACAGGCCTGCCGCACAAAGCGTCTTTCTGGTTTTCTGCCAGAAGATCTCCAATTAATTTTGTTATACCTGAGCCTACCATTGCCTTGGTCTGGCTTACTGTAAGAGGTTTGACACCAAAGGGTTTAAGAGCATAGTTTATAGCATCAGTTATATCCCGGCTTGTATCAGCAAGAGTGCCGTCAAGGTCAAATATCAAGAGATTTATCATAAGTGGCTAAATCATCAGGGAGTCTGGATTTTAAAAAACAGACAATGAGACAAAAGCGGATTTTGAAATTTTTTATTAATCGTTATTTGTTGATTAATTAGTTCCTACGAGTCTTAGACGAATAACTAATAACATTTAACTGATAACGCTTTTTGCTTATTTAAGGCCTGCTATATTAATTCTTGATGTTGCCCGCTCAAGTGCTGATGTTGTGCGTGCTGTATCAAACTTTTCAGCCTGTTTAATTCTTTCTTCTGAACGTTTTATCGCTTCCTTTGCTCTTTCAATATCTATTTCATCTGATTTCTCAGCACTGTCAGCAAGTATTGTAACTTTATCAGGGCCCACTTCAGCATATCCCCAGTTAACAAAGAAATGGACTGTTTCTTTACCCTTTTTGTATGTCAGCATCCCTATTTTCAGGGTAGTTAAAAAGGGGATATGATTCGGAAGCACTCCGAACTCACCTTCACTTCCCGATGCAATGACTTCATCGACCTCGCCGCTGAAAGCTAATCCATTAGGTGTAACAATGTCTAATTTAAGCTTACCTTCCATAATTAACTCCCATGTTTAGAGCCTTGCCTACCGCCTGCCTGCCGGTAGGCAGGGCAGGCAGGTTTCGTGCTTAGGATTTAGTATTTATTTAATTAAACTGCTCCTAATTTCTTTGCTTTTTCTTTAACTTCTTCTATACCACCAACCATGTAGAATGCCTGCTCAGGCAGGTCGTCGTGTTTTCCTTCAACAACTTCTTTAAAGCCTTTTATGGTATCTTCCAGTTTTACGTATTTACCCGGTGTGCCGGTAAATGTCTCTGCAACATGGAAGGGCTGGCTTAAGAACCTTTGCAGTTTCCTTGCGCGGGTGACCAGTACTTTATCATCTTCAGAAAGCTCTTCCATCCCCAGAATAGCAATGATATCCTGCAGTTCTTTGTAACGCTGAAGTACCATCTGGACCTGTCTGGCAATTGAATAGTGTTCTTCACCCAGAACAAGCGGGTCCAGGATCCTTGATGTGGAATCAAGGGGGTCAACCGCGGGATATATTCCGAGCTCTGAAATCCCTCTTGAAAGAACGACCGTTCCGTCAAGGTGCGTAAATGCCGTAGCAACAGCAGGGTCAGTAAGGTCGTCAGCAGGAACGTAAATGGCCTGCATCGATGTAATAGCGCCTTTATTGGTAGATGTGATCCTTTCCTGCAGAATACCCATGTCAGTTCCAAGGGTAGGCTGGTAACCAACGGCTGAAGGCATTCTTCCAAGCAAAGCTGAAAGCTCGGCGCCTGCCAGCGTGTATCTGAATATGTTATCAATGAAGACAAGAACGTCCTGTCCCTCGTCTCTGAAGTACTCTGCTGTTGTGAGGGCTGAAAGCGCGACCCTTGCCCTTGCTCCCGGCGGCTCGTTCATCTGACCATAGACGAGGGCTGTTTTTCCAAGAACGCCGCCTTCTTTCATTTCAAGATACAGATCATTTCCTTCTCTTGTTCTCTCACCAACACCTGCGAACACTGATACACCGCCGTGAACCATGGCGATATTGTGGATCATTTCCATGATAATAACTGTCTTGCCGACACCGGCGCCGCCGAACATTCCCATTTTTCCACCTTTAACAAACGGAACAAGCATGTCAAAGACCTTAACACCTGTTTCAAAAACCTGTGTTGACGTATCCTGCTCGACAAATTCAGGAGATTCCCTGTGAATCGGCAGTCTCTCCTTTGCTTCTATCGGGCCAAGCTGATCAATTGGTTCACCGATAACATTCATGATTCTACCGAGGGTTTTTTCTCCGACAGGGACCGTTATCGGCTGGCCTGTATCAATAGCAGGGGTGCCCCTGACAAGTCCATCGGTCGCTGACATTGCAATAGTCCTCACAATGTTATCGCCAAGGTGAGATGCGACCTCAAGTGTTATATTGATGTCAGGAGTGCCTTTTTCTTTATTTCCCGGCTGAGAGATCGTAAGCGCGTTTAATATTTCAGGTAGTTTCTGGGCAAATTCAACGTCAACAACTGCTCCAATGACCTGTGCAACTTTACCTTCATTCAT
>CAZNPC010000199.1:0-2637 GCA_964574765.1 uncultured Nitrospirales bacterium
TGTTGTTTTGTAAATTAAACCAACCTGAAAAGCCGCATGTTATTCAAAATAATCCAACCCAAAGAATAGCCCTTTCAGATTAAACTAACCGCAGGAAATCTCAGAGAAAGAAACCCGAAGCAGGGAGAGAAACGTTTACAAGGACGGAAAATCTCCACAGCTTCGGGCCAAGGATACTGTATTGTCGCTTTTTTTCGTGCTTTGTTTCAAGGAAATAATCAGGCGTGGACGTGCATATCCGTTTCCGAGGCCGCCGAACTGTTTAAAAGAAGGATGTAAGAGCCAAAGGCTCTGGGGGCACGGGTATGTAGAGGCATACTTTGACGGATATGACGATCCTATATGTTTAAGGCGATACCGGTGTGATGACTGCGGCTGTGTGTATACGATAAGGCCGTTTGGTTATTGGCCAAGGCATAAGGCGCCGGTAAGGATAATCTTTCAGAGGCTTTGTAAGAGGATAAAGCAAGGGGTATGGGATAGGAGCAATGGATTTACAAGGCAGAGGCAGGGCCATTGGATGAGGGCATTGAAGAATAACATCATGACATATCTGGGAATGAGCTTTGAGGGAAGCATTTTAGAAGGATTTTACGAGCTTATGCATGCATGCAGGATACCCGTACTGAGAGCAGGTCAGAGACTCGACTCTACGAGATAAAGTGAGACATTTCCTATAGTTCAGAGACCCAACCTGAATGTGTCGTATTCAGAGGAATTCCGCTGTGGTATAAAAGTTCATCAAACAAAAAGGAGGTAGTTTAATGGAAGATGAGCTCAAAAAGCGGATAGCAGTGTTCAGGTACGGGGTCATAGCGGATTTTGCGGGAGGCAGAATACTGAGTCACGGAGAGATGAAGCGTCTCATAAGGGACAAGTGCGTCCGGAAGTGGCAGATACCGGGGAGCCAAAGAAGCAGCATCAGTGAATCGACAATCAAGGAGTGGATAGCCCGATACAGGGCATCGGGCAGCAAACTGGAGTCGTTGCATCCGAAGAGGCGTTCCGACAGGGGTAAGAGCCGGGCGATCGAACAGGAGACGGCGCAGGGGCTGTTGGCATTGAGGAAAGAGCTGCCGGAATTAACACTTCCAGTGTTTATGCGTGAGGCGAAACAGCGGAAGATACTATTGCCGGGCATGAGAGTTACATACTCAACGCTCTACCGGTTTTTGCAGTCAGAGGGGATGCTGAAAAAGCCTTCCTCAGCGCCTGAGGACAGGAGGAGGTTTGAGGCTGAATATCCCAATGACCTGTGGCAGAGCGATGTAATGCACGGCCCTTACGTTGAAGTGGAAGGGAAACAGAGAAAGACCTATTTGATAGCCTTTGTTGATGACATGAGCAGGCTGGCAGTGCATGGGGAGTTTTACCTTCGGGAGAACCTGAAAGTGTTTCTGGATGCGCTGAGGAAGGCGCTTAAGATGAGGGGAGTACCGAGGAAACTATATGTGGACAACGGCTCTGCCTTCAGGAGTCATCATCTGCAGCACACCTGCGCATCACTGGGCATAGCGCTTATTTACAGCCGTCCCTATCAGCCTGAGGGCAGGGGAAAGATTGAGAGATGGTTTCGCACAGTCAGAGAAAGCTTTCTTAGCACAGAGAAAGTAAAAACACTTGATAAACTCAACGAATCTTTCAACAACTGGCTTAGCGCCTACAATCACACATCTCACAGCATAACAAAAGAAACGCCGATAAAACGGTTTGCATCTCATATAGAATGCATCAGAGCGGCCTCCGGAGATATTGAAGACCACTTCAGGAAGGCATCAAGAAGGACAGTGGCAAAAGACAGGACCATAGCCTTAGACGGCAGGCTTTATGAGGCCCCTGTAGATCTGATAGGCAAAAGGGTAAATCTCCTTTATCACGAGCATGACCCTGCAAGGGTGGAAATAGTATACGGAGACAGGACATACGGGTTTGCCATATTGCTTGACGTAAACGTCAACTGCCGGATAAAAAGGGGCAGAGAGTCCCTGGAAATACAGGGCAATAACAAAGATAGATACAAAGGCGGAAAACTCTTTAATGACAAAGACAGGCCGGTAAGACTCGATTCCGGGGAGGAGAAAGGACAATGACAAGACAGTACAAGGTGTTTTTCGGATTTCAAAAAGAACCCTTTGCACAGGATATACGTGTAAAGGACATGATAAAAAGCAATTCTGTAATCGGGGCAAAGAAGCGGTTTGACTTTGCAGTACAGCTTGCATCCATAGCCGTCATCACCGGAGATATAGGAAGCGGCAAGTCATCAGCCCTGAGATATGCCTCATCGACACTGCATCCGTCAGAATACAGGATACTGTATGTTACTGCCACATCGGGGGCGGTGACAGAGCTTTACAAACAGATCTGCTATGCGCTTAATGTAGAGACTAAAGGCACATCAAAGGCGCTTCTGACAAAGATAATAAGAAGCGGACTTATGGAACTTCTGCAGAAGAAACAGAAACCCGTGCTCATAATAGATGAGGCATCCATACTGAGGCTGGATGTATTTACGGAGCTTCATACACTGATGCAGTTTGAATGTGATTCACGGCCTGTATTGCCGCTTATACTTGCCGGACAGAACAACCTTATAGACAATCTCATGTTCATGCAATCGAGGTCTTTTTCATCAAG
>CAZNPC010000200.1:0-2634 GCA_964574765.1 uncultured Nitrospirales bacterium
ACTTGCTTCTCACCATCAATGGTGGATGTCCCCCATGCTCCAGAGGCATTTGTGGCATATTTGAGGTCATAGTTGGTGAGATCATAATAGCTGATATGCACATTGTTGTTTGAATCAAGGGCTATGGAGTTAGCTTCTCCCACAGCTCCTGTGCTGTCTATTGTAGATATAGTCCATGATTGTTGTTCTGAAGTGTTACGTCCCAGCAATACGAGACCGCTTTTAGGGGTTCAAATCCCACCTAAATAGTACCACATTAAGGGGTGCTATTCCCATCAAAACGAGACTGGTATTTGGGGGTTCAATCCCAGCAAACCGAGACCACCTGAGAAAGCTGTTATGATGTCTTCTTTTGAAATATCAAAGGAGGCATTAATGACAAAGAAAAACAGGAGGCGGTTAATGGAGAGGAAAATAGTAGAGCAACTGGTCTCAGGCAAAAGTTTTAATGCAGTATGCCGAGAGCTGAAGGTGGGGAGGAACCGGGTATCCCATATAAGGGAGATGGCGCGGGAATACGGTTATCTGGATAGAAGCAGGCCAATTCCCCCATATCCTGAAGCGCTATTCCCTGACCCTATAGATGGGCGGTCACTGCAGAAATCAGAAGCGGACATGCAATTGCAAAAGCAGAGGCAATGGATTGAAGATCGTCTGCTGGCCGGATGGCAGCCAATCAGCATATATGAGGAACTTCCGATAAGAGTAGGACGGTCAAGTTTATACCGGTTTTTGCACCGGTATAAACTGACAGGCATTGGAGAAGAGGCAAGGAGAAAGGTAGTCGGAGAGATTATCCATGAACCCGGAGAGGCCCTTATCATTGACTGGGGCAAGCTCAGGGATGTAATAGAACCGGGAACAGGCAAAAAGCGGATCCTCTGGGCTTTTGTCGGGATAATGGGACACTCCCGATACATGATGGTCCGTCTGGTATGGACACACGATGTAACTACAACACTGACAGTCCTTGAAGATATGATCAAAGAACTGGGCGGAGTACCAAAGAAGATCGTTTCAGACAATCCAAAATGCCTTACCCTTGAGGCCTCAAAGTATGAACCTCTCTTAAACCCTGTATATGAAAGGTTTGCCGCACATTACGGGACCCAGATTGAATGTCTTCCGCCCCGCTCTCCAGAGTTAAAGGGCAAGGTTGAGAGGATGATGCCCTTTGTCAGAAGACTATACCAGGCCCACGGAGATACATGGTATGGAATCACCGAATCAGAGGAGTATATCAACAGAAAGGTTGCAATTGCCAATGAACGGATACACGGCACCACGCGTAGAAAACCTGTTGATGTATTTTCAGAAGAAACAGTGGTATTAAAGACTTTACCTGCCATAGCCTATGAGATCGAAGAGTTTCATGAAGGTAAAGTCAGGAAAGACGGCCATGTCCGTTTCCGCAACAAATACTACTCCTTAGAGGATAGTTACTGCGACCAGAAGGTGATCGTAATAGGAAATTCCAAACAAGTATCGATCTATCATAAGGGCAAACTGATAGAGGTACATAACCGGATTACCGACCCGTATATATCCAAAAGCACAAAGGATTGCCACAAGGCCCCCTGGGAGCGTTCAATGAGAGAAGGCTCTTACTATCGAAAGGCAGCGGCAAAGCTTGGCCCTTATGTGGAAGAGGTTGTGGTGAAACTGCTGCAACAGGGCAACGGGTTTATAGATACAAGAAAGATATGGGGGATACTTTCCCTTGATAAGAAGTACACAGATCTGCAGATAAACGAGGCATGCAGGAAGGCTTTATCT
This sequence comes from uncultured Nitrospirales bacterium, assembly GCA_964574765.1. Taxonomy (GTDB): domain Bacteria; phylum Nitrospirota; class Thermodesulfovibrionia; order UBA6902; family BMS3Bbin08; genus CAZNPC01. The sequence goes on from CAZNPC010000200.1 coordinate 1,777, forward strand.
GTAGAAGCTTATGGCTACAGGAGCATTCTGGCATTGCTGGAACTTAAAGCAGAAACACGGACAGAAAAAGATGCAAACAAAGACGCCCTGCCGCAAAAGACAAAGACATACAAATTTACAAGGCCCATAAAGGAGTATCAACAACTTTTAATACCAGGAGGTAAAGATGAACATAGAGACAGTTACTAGACAGTTTAAGACGCTCAAACTCCATACAGCAGCAACAGAACTGCAGGAGGTGCTTGGAAATCACAAAAAGGCGGTATCCCTCTCATGGATCAGTGAATTACTGGAGCATGAGATTGACGCCCGCAGGGAAAAGTCTCTGATGGCGAGGATCAAGAAGGCCAACTTCCCTGAAATCACCGCATTGGAGACATTCGACTGGTCCTTTAACCCGAAAATCAATGAGGAACAGATACGGGAACTGGCCACCCTGAACTTTATTGCAAACAACCAAATATGTCTCTTTCTGGGTCAGCCGGGCACAGGAAAGACACATCTGGCACTGGCCATAGGAGTGCTTGCAGCAAACAGAGGCTATCGTGTCTACTGTAACAACTTAAAAAAGTTGGCGGAGGATATTCTTCAGGCTAAGATAAAAAACAATCTCAACATCTTATTCAAAAAAATCCTGTCAGCCAGGCTCTGGATTCTTGATGATTGGGGAGTAACAACCATGACACGTGAGATTGCCGAGGAGGTATTTGATCTTTTGGACAGAAGAAAATACAGCTCGGCCATGATTCTGACATCAAACCGGGATGTTGATGAGTGGCCACAGCTATTCCCTGATCCGGTTCTGGCAAATGCAACTATTGATCGAATATTTGACAGAGCGGATATATCCATCTTCAA
>CAZNPC010000201.1:0-2623 GCA_964574765.1 uncultured Nitrospirales bacterium
TCTCAAAGACAGATCCGAAGGATGCGTACTTGGTAGCAGAGAACACCCAGGGCGGGAAATACAATGAATATATGAGCTACACACCTGAGATAAACAAACTGCACAGTCTGTGCATAGCCCATGACAAACTGACAAAGGACAGAAACAGAATCATACTGAGACTGAGGGCGCTGATGGAGGAGATATTCCCTGAATATCTGAAGTGTGTACATGTTGAAATAAAGACATCTCTGTATTTGCTGGGGAAGTATTATCTTCCGGAGCATTTCCAGCGGCTTGATATAGATGAGGAAGAGTGGAACATACGAAGGATCTCTAATGGCAAACATAATGCAAATACATTAAAAAAGATAAAGGAACATGCACACAACAGCATTGGGGTAGATAAGACAGGAGAAGAAGACGGCGTAAGAATGACACTTGATGCATGGATATCACAGCTGAGGCTTATAGATGAACACAAAAAAGCCATAGGCAATAAGATGATAGAGATGGCAAAGGAGACGGAGTTTTTTGAAATACTGGTATCAGTGCCGGGGATATCGGACATATCGGCAGCAAGGCTTATAGGGGAGTGCAGAGATCTAAAGCTGTTTGAACATTACAAACAGATAGAGAAAATGGCTGGGTCAAATATACGGCTGTGTGATTCCGGCAAATATATTGGTACAAGGCGAATAAACAGACTCGGCAACAAACGGCTATTGAAACTCATCTATATAATGACAACGCATACGGCGAAGTATGTGCCCGAGGTGAGAATAAAGTTTTTAAAACGGCAGATCAAAAAGAAGAATTACCGGAAAAACATATTTGCAGCCTCTTCAATACTTATGCGTTTACTGATGGCATTGATAAAAGAGAAACGTACCTATGAACTCAGGGATGATAAAGTGCAGGAAATGGAAAGATTGGAATTTAAATACAATCCAGAGAAAAAAGATAAGAAGAAAAGCAGGAAAAGAAATAAAAAGAAGCCCCTAAAGAAAGCGGCATAGTTTTAATAACCATGCATAACAACAGGTACGATTAATAGCAGCCTTATTCAGCAGTAGCGATTAACAAGTTAAGAATTAGATATAGCTTTGCTCTTTGACAGTTTAGATAAATTCATTTGAGACGTTCGGGAACAAGAGGCGTGAAGAAGAGGCCCCATCTGATCCTTGGGGCCTCCGGAGCGGCCTGGCGTTGACTTCAGTGGAAGGTACCACTACAGACCTGCCAATTGGCAGGCAAGTACGCTTCGTCTAACGGATTACCGGGCCGTCCCGGTCTTCACGGATCGAATCAGAATATTCGTTATTATTGTAACGCAAGTAAGCTTAGATCGGAAGACATAAAAAAACGGGATCTCCGCTGCGGCATAAAGCCGTTGTTCAGAGCCAGCAGGATACGTGCGTCTCAAACATGGGAAGGTATGGCTTGAAATATAACGATTTATTGTCAAAGATCAGCGAAATATTTTTCTCAGTTCTAATTTTTTACTTGACACACGGGAAGTAGTCTGCGTCACTGACGAGTACCTGCATGAGGTGAACGGGCTAGAAGATGATTTGCATATGTAAAATAATAGCAGTCAATTTTGTCACCGCTGGTACTCGTTCACTGTGCACGCAATTGTTAGAGTTTTTTATCCCGTATAAGGAACTCTCTTTTTGCGACAGTATTCATTAAACTCTCCTCTGAACCAAAAAGAGAATAAGCATTTATATTCATTAATTCTAATTTTCTTAATGCCGTTATTCTTTCACTTGATGGAATATTGAACTTCCATAACAAGTCTTGTTTATCATCGTCCTGAGAGAAAACATCTTCATGCTTTGCATAATATACGGCATCGCCAACAATCTTCTTGCAGATTGTATATCGGCTTTGTTGCATGAAGTGTCGCGCATGAGTTTTAACGTATGGGCCTAAAAGCTGAATCCATGGTTTATCACTGCCAGTAGACTTTCCAGACCCCGCATCTTCTAAATATGCATATACTGAAACGTACTCAACTTTACTATCAACGTGATCAAATGCAAAAAAAGCAGCTAAGTAAGGTGAGCCTGTCCAATCTAATAATGGTGATGGAAATCCATGATGCCTCAGATATGCCATATATTCATAAGCCTTAATTTTGTCGAGGCTACCTAATTCGATTTTATTACACCAGCTCTCATAATCTTCTAATCGAGGAATTTCCCATTCTTGATTTGTAAATGTTTCAACTTGAGGTTTAGCTGCATAAATTGCACGATAGTAATCATAAAGATGCATGTCTCGATCTACATAGCGATCAAGAGTGGTTAATAATTTATATTCTGAAGCTGATTGTCCCCTGAAGAGCAAGTCAGACACAAGTGAAGATGCGTTTTCTTTTAAGCTCAGTCTATGCTCGAATAGCTCTTTAAGGCTTGTTTCAAAAGCTTCCCAACTGTCTAGCGTAGTTTCTTTCATTTCTTAACTCTAACGCTGAACTCTGTGATCCGCACCTTTACAGCTACAGCAAAGCAAAATATACGATCAAACAACAAATTCCAATCAAAAGCAAAATCGGCACCGCTGGTGCGGATTCAACAGCAGTGCTTTGATACTAATTAAGACCTCCTCATCATACCGGAATACGGTATGATGGAAT
>CAZNPC010000202.1:0-2606 GCA_964574765.1 uncultured Nitrospirales bacterium
GGGTCCACGCCGCCCGGAACGTGGACCAGGCATCAACCACATTGTTGCAAACTCCTGTAGGTGTGATTATTACTGCTCTTGGCCTGGTGGATGAAAAGTGTATCGGGATGATTAAGGCTTACAAAGCACGATATCCCGGGAGTTTGTTTTATGTGCTTACCGGAGAGGGGGATGATTCAGTTGAAACATCACAGGATGCGGTCAGGCTGATCGTTGATGATTATATAAGAAAGCCGCTGGATATTGCCCGGTTTGCAAGAATGGTCGAAACAAACACCGGCAGACGAGGCGCAGGAAGCACGTCGCTGACTGTAGTGGATCCCCTGATTGCAAAAGTCAAACCGTATTTCCTTTTCCGTTCTCCTGTCATGCGGCGCACACTTGCACCTCTCCAGCAAATAGCCGCTTCTGACCAGACAGTGCTTATTACAGGTGAAACCGGGTCAGGCAAGGAGATAGTTGCACGTGCTGTTCATGTGTTTAGCCGCCGCTCCTCAGGGCAGTTTGTGCCGATTAACTGTGGAGCTGTTCCTGAAAGTCTTATTGAAGGAGAGCTTTTTGGCCATGAAAGGGGAGCTTTTACCGGGGCAATAAGGACTCGAAAGGGTAAGTTTGAAACAGCTAATAACGGCACGCTGTTTCTTGATGAAATAGGGGATATGCCGCTTAATCTGCAGGTTCGGCTTCTTCGGGCGCTGGAAGAGGGAAGGATTTACCGTATTGGAGGAGAAGCCCCTTTGCCCATCAATGTGCGCATCATTGCCGCTTCCAATATGGACATTCAAAAGGCGGTCAGGGACGGGTTGTTCCGTGAAGACCTTTATTATCGTCTGAATGTACTGAGGCTCCATTTGCCTCCGCTGCGTGAACGTGTTGAAGATATCTCGCTGCTGGCTGTTCATTTTCTGGAAAGGGCATTTGCCGAGATGGGCCGGCATTCTCCATATCCCAATATGTCGTCAGAGACACTATACCTGCTTGAACAATACCCATGGAGAGGAAATGTCCGTGAACTGAGAAATGTAATGACCCGTATTGCAACATTGCTTCCCGGGGATACAAAACGTATATTCCCTTTTCATGTCATGCCCCATTTTGATGAATCTTCTTATACAGATGCAGCTCCGGCAACTGAAGAAGCCGCAAAGGAAGGGGTATTTATTCCGGTTGGCGCTCGACTTAGTGATGTTGAAGATATTCTCATCCGGGAGACACTCAAACATACCAATGGCAACAAAACAAAGGCTGCTTCACTGCTTGGAGTAAGTTTGCGCAACCTTCGCAGAAAACTGAAGAAAAATCCTTAACCCTCTCCCCGGGAGTGTCATAAATCATCCCCCCTTTCTTTATGGTTTTGTATTTATCAGGCTTCAGCCTTTACCTGGATCTTTTTTGTTTTAACCTCCTCAACCTTGGGCAGGGTCAGCCTTAAAACCCCGTTTTTGACCTTTGCCCGTATTTTATCTCTATCGATCTCATCTGAGAGGGTGAAGACCCGCTGATAATCGCCAATGCCGTACTCTGAAGCAGCAAGCCTGTATCCTTCAGGATTTTCGGATTCAACCTTTCCATAAATAGTCAGGATGTCTTTTTCGAGTGTTATGTCAACAGACTTCTCATCCACGCCCGGCATATCGGCTATCAGCACAATATCTTCATTCCTTTCTATGATATCGACAGCAGGGGCATACTGTTTTTTTGCCCTTATTCTTTCAACACCTTCCGGCAGACCGGCTTCTTTTTTTTGTATTTCTTTTGTTGCTTCCATATATGTTCACCTCCTATTCAGACTTGATTTCAATCTTTCTTGGTTTTTCAGCCTCTGCCCGCGGCAGAACAATTGAGAGTATTCCCTTAGAAAACCTTGCATGAACCTTATCAGCCTCAATATTGAAAGGAAGCTCAACCGTCCTGGAGAACTGTCCATGCCGGCGCTCTCTCCTGTGATAAGCCCCGACTTCTTTTAGTTCATCTGTCTTTCGTGCACCGCGCAGTGTAACTGTTTTGCCTGAAACTGATATATCAATGTTATTCGGTTCAATCCCCGGTACCTCTGTGGTTACCACTGAATTATCCGGAGCAACCCACATGTTTGCAGCAGGAAAATCATACGAATCCCCTCGCATAAACCGGGATATCATCCGTTCCATCCGCTCAAATTCTTTCCATGGATCAAGGAATCCATTATTGTTAAAATCTGTCCACAGCATAGTCATCTACCTCCTCCTTTTACTGGATTTTTTCTATTTCATTAAACTAAATAGCAAAGGGTATGCCAGAGTAAAATATCATTGAATTTTAATAAGTTATGAATAGAAGGTAAATTTCAGGAGAGGATATCAGGACATTTTGGCCTGCATATGATTGGGACATATTGTCCCAGGAGACAAAATGTCCTGCAACAGGACTTTTTTTAGATTTAATGGAGTCTCCCTTGTCAACAGGCAGACCCTGAGGCGTTATGGAAATATTGGGTGTTTTGGTTGTGTTATTAAAAAAAATTAAAGATCAAAATCCTGTTTTTGCGCAAATTTTCTAATTTTTTCCTGCTATATTATCCTTGCTAATCCGCCCTTTGCCGGCAGTGTGAACAAAGAAGCAATTCT
>CAZNPC010000203.1:0-2597 GCA_964574765.1 uncultured Nitrospirales bacterium
GTACAGGGAGTAATCTGGAATATATTCAGCTTTGACCAGTGGGGTGTTGAGCTTGGAAAACAGCTCGCCAAAAACATACTTCACGAATTGAAAGATGACAACACCGTAACATCCCATGATTCATCGACCAACGGCCTGGTCAATGCATTTAAGGCATGGAAAGAATAAATGATATCCATCCATATATTCTTCGGGGCAAACTCCTCAAGATAGGCTGCTGTTGCAACACCGAGGGGAAAAGACAGGATCAATGTCAGAAACATCGTATATAATGAACCGGAGACAGCGCCCCATACAAAATGCTTTATGCCCGATATCTTGGATTTTTTTACCCGCTCCTCCCATCCCGACAGGTTCATGTATAGAAAGTCATCCGTGAATCTTATCTTATATTCCTTTTCATCCGCATTGGCAAAGACTATTAAATCTTCATCGTGCGTTAAGTTTTGAGGTAACTGTTCACAGGAGGCAGGGGGGGGTTCATCCCCACGCCTGTGGGGAACACTTAACAAGCTCCCGAGCCTTTTGCCAAGCAACAATATCCTCAAATCGATCAATCTTCGCCATCTAATGTCTCCCTAACTCCATAAACTCTACAAACCCCATAAACTCTTTCAACTTACTCCTTTGCCAGCCAGCGCTTGAAGGGCTCGGCTTTGGGGGATGGGATGGATTGGATGATACGGAAGATGCCTTCTGTGTTGGCACAGTCGGTTATGTAGTTTTTTCCATCTGAGGCCGGTAACTTCAGTCCGTGACAAAATGTCACGACCTCACTTCCCTCCTCTTTAAGCCTTTGTTTTAGTTTGCGCCAATATGCGCCCGAATCGGTACTTTCAGTAAGAACCCCGCATATATCCACAACAGAAAACCACCATTCATTTTTGTATACTTTCCTTCTTATCTGTTTGCCTTTGAAAACGGCAAGTTGAGTTTCCGTCATTTAACCTCCTGTCTTATATTAGCCTTTATACCCGTCTCACCAGCATGAGCCCGCAGCCGAAGGACTTGGCAGGGCCGATGCCGTTGAAAAGGATATTTATGAATTTATCAGTGTCTGTTACTTTCAATACACCGTCAAAATCAACAGAACTAAAACCGGCTGTTTTTCCTTTTTTCGGTAAATGATGCCATCTATAGCTTTCAGCCTGGAATTTCAGACGGTCTCTTTTTTCATCAAGCACCAGTTCAAATCCATAGGCTTTACCCTTATTAGCAAGCCAATGCTCAAGGGTCTTGTCTGTATTGGATTTTAAGGCTATATCAAGCAATTGATTCAGGTCATGTTCTATAGAAAGTCTGCTTTTAAATCGTTTGTTTTTGTTTATTTCATCCTTCAACCTGTCTTTAATCTGTTGTTCACCTGATGACCTGCCGGCCTGTAAGACATCCTTTTTTAAATCTGACTTTTTACCTCTTCCAGAAAGCCCCAGCATAGACGACAACTCAAAAAGCAAACTTTTTTGCGAGTCCATCACTATGTCATGGCGAACTGAATTTTTCTTGCCAGCACACTTTCGGGCTATAACAGGATTAGCCCTCAGTTTAAATGCCAGTTGGTCTCCTGCCTGGAGTTTTGGAGAATATATTTTGCTTTTAACTGCCAGCAATGAGTTATCCACTACAGGGCGCTCTTTTGAGACAAGATAAAAAATCGGTTCTCCTTTGACACCGCTTTTAACTCCAAGCTGTTCTCTCGCGATTTCTTTCCGATATAAAAACGACCGGCCATTTTGATCCGGAAACAAATTCCACAGTAATTGATGTATGCCGTATGCATTCCCTTGAATAAGACGATGCAATTCAGAAGACTGCTGAATATTCGGCCTGATTCTGACTTGCGAAAAATACATTATTGCTTCTCCTTTATGTACAGATTTTCCCGTCTTTGTACAAACTGCCAGCGGCTGCGTGATAAAGGCTGGTCATGACGCGTCAGGACTTGTTGAGGTTTCAAGTCTGCATCATCCCCTTCCCAATAATATCTCATCGGCTCCCGGCCTGCAGAAAGCCATCGCTTGTCTTCTTTTGAAAAGACCGATACTATCTGACTTTTTTCAGTCAACCGGCCATGACTGGTTCCACCGGCAAGCTCGTTTTCTACCTGTTGCATTGTCCTGTTTGATAGATAGAGAGCGCCGAAAGAATATTCATCAAGAACCTGCCCGAAACTCTTGCCTGCTTTGATGCGGGGATTCAGCGGCGCTGCCAGCGGACATGATTTACGTCCGAGATACAGATGAAACCTGGGTTCAAGTAAATGTTCCGCAAGCTTGGCTAATGTATATGGCGCTTCCTCAAGAGGCTTTACCGCAACAAGGGATAATGCATCACAACGGTATTCACGACTGGAAAGAATTGTCCTAAGGCGCGACTTTCCAGCAATAAGCTCATCACGACGTGTACGGTAACGGACTGAGCCAGTTGAGTCAGGAACCTGAACAGTATGGTAATCACGCAATAGCTGCCCGGTACTGAGGACTTTAACTGCAAACTGATACCCTTCTGCCAGGGCCTGTTGCTTTTGCTCCTCGTCGCGTCTTATTCCAAGAGCGGCACCCAGTAACCCAATAATGGCAGATTTACTTGGATACACA
>CAZNPC010000204.1:0-2581 GCA_964574765.1 uncultured Nitrospirales bacterium
GTGGAGGATGTGCTGGAGGAGATGCCTGCAAGGGCATCAGTGATTATAGAGGACAGGACCGTTCATATCCGTGCATGGAAGCATGAAGTTGCGGGTGCAAGCGGCTTCAATGTCCCGGTATATTTACTGGATACCGATCTCCCCGAAAACGCGGAATGGGACAGGAGGCTGACCCACTTTCTCTACGGCGGGGATCAGCATTACAGGTTTTGCCAGGAGGTAGTCCTAGGCATTGGCGGCGTCAGAATGCTCCGTGCCCTCGGTTGCAGGGACATCCGGCGATTTCACATGAATGAAGGCCATGCCGGCTTCCTCACACTGGAGCTGATGGAGGAGGAGGCTCAAAAGGCAGGCAGGGTATCCATCAGCCGTGATGATCTAGAAGCTGTCAGGAAAAAGTGTGTGTTTACCACACATACGCCTGTGGCTGCCGGACATGACCAGTTTCCAATGGAATTGTTTGACCGTGTTTTTGTGCATCGCAAAGATTTTCTGGAAATGAAAGAACTGTTCTGCATAGACCTGACGAACCATATTTTCAAACAACACCTGAATCTCTCCGAGATGAAGCCCGTGTTTATGGGTGGAAGCAATCTCAACATGACCTATCTTGCGCTTAACCTTAGCCACTATGTCAACGGGGTAGCCAAAAAACACGGAGAGGTTTCAGGCCTGATGTTTTCCTCATACAAGATTGATGCCATTACCAACGGCGTGCATGCCGCCCACTGGGTATCAGGACCTTTCAGAGAACTTTATGACCGTTACATTCCGGGCTGGAGGCAGGACAATTTTACACTGCGGTATGCGTTGAGCATACCGGGTGAAGAAGTATGGCAGGCGCACATGCAGGCAAAAGAGGATATGCTCCGGTATGTGAACCGGGAGACCGGGGCAGGAATGGAGCCTGATGTGCTGACTATCTGTTTTGCCCGCCGGGCCGCCTCTTACAAGAGGCTGGATCTTCTTTTCAATGACATTGAGAGACTTAGAAACATTTCATCCGGTGCCGGACCTTTTCAGATAATTTATGCCGGAAAGGCTCACCCGCAGGATATGGGAGGCAAGGAAACTATCAAACGGATTTTCCGGGCCGGGGAATCACTGAAAAAAGATATCCGCATTACATATCTTGCGAATTACGATTTGAAACTTGCGAAGATGCTTACAGCAGGCTCAGACCTGTGGCTGAACACGCCCCAGCCGCCCCTGGAGGCATCAGGCACCAGCGGGATGAAAGCCGCGCTCAACGGCATCCCGAACCTGAGTGTTCTTGACGGGTGGTGGATCGAAGGGTGTATTGAAGGCATTACAGGGTGGTCCATCGGAGAAGATGCGCGGGTACAAACACCGGAGTCCGACTGGTCAAGGGATGCCGGTTTTATCTATGACAAGCTGGAGCAGGTTGTTATCCCCATGTTTTACCGGGACAGAAGCCGGTTCATTAACATAATGAGACATGCAATCGCACTGAACGGATCGTTCTTCAACACCCAGAGGATGATGCAGCAATATGTTCTGAACGCTTATTTCCGGTAAAAAAACGTGATGGACAAGGCCGGACTATAATATGCTCCGGAGAAAGGATCTAAAAAAAACTATGGACAAGACATATCCCGTTATCATGAATTTACCGGCAATTAGTAAGGGGAATATAAAAAACGGGGTATGAATTTTGAGGAGGTGTTATGGGATTTTCTATAAGTGAAGTTGTTGAACTGGCCCTGCAGACAGAAAGGCTTGGACATGAATTTTATACTGCCATGTCGAAGAGATTTGAAAAAGATGAGAAACTCAAAGGACTTTTTGCGATGCTTGCTTTCAAGGAGCAGACACATGAAAAAACATTCTTGGAGCTTAAGGGGAAAGTAAAAGATGAAAAACCTGAAAACCGGGAAGAGGTCTCAAGATATTTGAGGGCTATTGTTGAATCAGAGTTTTTCCTTGGCAGGGAAAAATCCCTTCCGCCCCTTGAACACATAAAATCCGTGGCGGAAGCCGTTAACTTTGCCCTTTCCTTTGAAAAAGAAACACTGCTTTATTTTTATAATATGGGGGATGTTGTAACTGAAAAAGAGATTATTGATGAGATTATAAATGAAGAAAAGGAGCATATTGTCTGGCTGAAGGAATACAAAGAATCAATAAGGGGCAAAGAATAACCTGATAAGCCTTGGAGGGAGTTATGCTTGAACAAATTAAGATCGGCCGTTACTGTTGCGCTCCGTCAACACAGATAGAAAATTTCCGCCCCCTGGTCGGCGATGATCTGATCGAAGAGGTGCTGGAGCTTGCAGCGGATTTACGGGATGTCCGGATCTGCCACATCAATGCCACACCATTCGGCGGTGGAGTGGCTGAACTGCTTTCCCGTGAGATCCCTATTCTGAAAGCCCTCAAGTTGCATGCTGATTGGCGGATTATACACGGGGATCAGGAATTTTTTTCCATTACAAAGTCTTTTCATAATGCCATTCAGGGGCAGGAATTCGATCTTACCGAAGATATAAAAGATATTTATACCCGGCATAACCGGAAAAGCGCGGAATTACTCTCATCAGACTATGATGTATTTATAGTG
>CAZNPC010000205.1:0-2557 GCA_964574765.1 uncultured Nitrospirales bacterium
AAATCCGACTTATTTGTAAAATTATCTCTAACCCTGATGAACAGGTAACCACGCTAGGCTTGCCCTTTACCCGAACTTAATGCTGGACTATTGCTTTCCTATGCTGTATTGTTATCGGCATGGAAACACAAAATCAAATTAAACGGAAACTTTCTCAGCCGGAAGCCATTGAACATGTCTGCAAACTGCTCGACGCTTCTGATACCATGAAAATAACGAAGTTGGCAGACAAGCTTTGTGAACAGTTCGGTTTTTATAACCCCCTTGGAGGAAAGCAACGCGCTGGTTGTCTGAAAGCATTACGGGAACTTGAGCAGGCCGGCTCGATTACTCTACCACAATCTCGTCGGAAAATAAAAAAAAGAAGCCCAAGGCGCCTTGCACAACCTCTTCCAGAACCGCAAGCAGTACCCAGCGAGGTTGGAGCATTACGCGGATTGGAGTTACTTTTGGTAGCAACAGAGGAGCAAATGCGAATTTGGAACGAACTAATGATCAATGATCACCCTCGCGGCGCAGGATTGCTGGTTGGACGTCAAATTCGTTATCTTGTGCAATCAGAGCATGGCTGGCTAGGCGGGTTCGCATTTAGCGCTGCGGCCTTACAACTTCATGATAGAGATCGGTGGATAGGTTGGGATCTTGAATCAAGACGAGCCAATTTGCACCAAGTCGTCAACATGAGTCGATTCTTAATTCGCCCCAGCGTATCGTGTCGAAATCTTGCTTCTCACTTGTTGGGCATGGCCACCCGAAAATTACCTCAGGATTTTGAGGTTCGTTATGGATACCGCCCCCTGCTTCTTGAAAGCTTTGTGGATATCAATAATTTTACCGGGACCTGCTACCGAGCAGCGAACTGGATTTGGACTGGAAAAACTAAAGGTCGAGGAAGACAGGACCGCCTCAAGGAAAATCCGGAAACAATAAAGGACATTTATGTTTACCCCCTTGCAAAAGATTTCCGTCAAAGAATTGGGCTTGCCGAGGGCAGTGGTTTAGATGCGATTGATATCACTTCCTGTGTTGATGGCAAAAACTGGGCGGAAAAAGAGTTTGGCGGTGCGCCACTTGGAGACTCACGATTGAGTCGCAGACTTGTCGAGATTGGAGCCGGGAAAGCTGAGAAACCAGGTGTTGCGTATGCCAGAGTTGTTGGAGGTAATTGGGCGAAAACAAAAGGCTACTATCGACTCATAGACGCACCGGATGAGTCAGCCATACATATGGCCAATATTCTTCTGCCGCACCGCGAGCAAACAATACGAAGGATGAAGGGGCAGCCGCTCGTGCTATGTATCCAGGACGGCAGCGACCTGAACTACAACAGTTTGAGTCAATGTGAAGGCCTTGGAGAAATCGGCAGCAATCAAACTGGTGCAAAGAGCAGGGGATTGCACTTACATTCGATGGTAGCGATAACAACAGACGGACTTCCATTAGGAGTGCTGCGAGCAAAATGTTCGGCGCCTGAAACGAAAGATAAGAATGATAAGCGTCGAGCCAGAGAAAACCCCATTGAACAGAAGAAGACCTTTGCCTGGATCGAGGGTATACGCGATTGTATGAGCTTTAAAGCTCAGATGCCGCACACAAGGTTGATCAACGTTCTGGATCGAGAAGCAGATTTTTTTGAACTGTTTGACGAGCAACGTCGTAATTGTTGCAAGGTAGACCTGTTGGTTCGGGCCCGATATGACCGAAGCACAACCGGAGAGCATAAGTTATTCGAAACAGTAAGGCGGACCCCGATACAGGCACGAGTCAAAATCAAGGTTCCACGACAAAGCGCCAGACCTAAGAAGAGTAAACAGAAATCAAGTCCAAAACGATCACCACGTATTGCGGAAGTTTCGGTACATTATGTGCAGGTAGAACTTAATCCTCCGTCTCATATGAAGGGTAAAGAACCGATTTCGTTATGGGTTGTTAATGTACGTGAAGATATCCCTCCTGTTGGCGCTGAAGCTCTCCAATGGTTTCTGCTGACAACCATTGAAATAAAATCAGTCGATGACGCATTGAATTGCGTTCAGTGGTACTGTCTGCGTTGGCGCATAGAAGATTGGCATCGAGTTCTGAAGTCCGGATGCAAGGTTGAAGATATAGCCCATAAGAGCGCTGAGCGTCTCAAGCGAGCGATAGCAATCAATCTTGTCATTGCCTGGCGCATTATGCTCATGACCCTGTTGGGCAGAGAAGCTCCAGAGATGCCGCCTGAGGTAATGTTTTCTGATCTGGAACTTGAAGTACTAACTGCCCATGCCAAAAAAAAAGCCTCAGCCCACCAGACAGTTTAGGGGCTGCGGTGAAATTGGTGGCAAAGATAGGCGGTTACCTTGGTCGTTCCGGCGATCCGCCTCCTGGACATCAAATAATGTGGCAGGGATACTTGCGATTAAAACTTATGTGTGAAGGGTTCGCGCTCAGAGGAGGATAAGAAGTCTGTACGGCGGACTTATGGGTAAAGGGCAGCCCTAGGGCATTCGATTACGGCGAAGCCTGTTATCTCTGACCTGGCCCAAAGGACCAGGTTTTTGGTGCTGAATAAAACCGC
>CAZNPC010000206.1:0-2557 GCA_964574765.1 uncultured Nitrospirales bacterium
TATATTATTGACTTAGAATATAATAACAGATTGACCTATCATTCATGAACCATTAGTCCTCCCAGCCCTGGAACGCCTTGATTGATTGAGATAAATCAGGCCAGCCATCACCAGACCTGCTCCATACATCAGGTATTTATTCTCGATCTCGACCCATCCCGCTACAGTTGCGGGTTGCATCATCACAAAGGCGACAAAAAGCATAAAAGGAATTTCATACCACCTGTTCCTGCAAATAAACCATCCCTGGGTTGCAGCAGCAAATGAAAAATTGCCGATGCATGCCATCGTGAATATCAGGATCGCCAGTCCCCAGCTGTTTATATTGTGAAGTATGAGGTCATGATTAAAAATAAACATAAATGCAATCATTGCTGTTCTTATATCGTATAAAAACCCCTGTATGCCAGTCTTTACAGGCGGTGACTTTGCTATTGCTGCCGCAGCATAAGCTGCAAGTCCAACAGGGGGCGTATCATCAGCCAGGATACCGAAGTAGAAGCAGAACAGATGTGCTGCCATCATAGGGACTATAAAGCCGTTTGCAAGTCCGACTTCCATAATAACAGGCGCTAACAGTACGGCCATTACGATATAAGTAGCTGTTGTAGGCAGTCCCATTCCAAGAAGCAGACTGGCTATTGCGGTAATAGCAATTAACGCAAAAATATTACCGCCTGAAAGAAACTCCACCAGCTCAGTAATAATACTGCCGATACCCATTGTTATAATGCCGACAATAATCCCGGCTGCGGCACAGGCTATTGCAACAGAAACCATATTACGTCCTCCTGCCACAGCAGAATCGATCAGGCTCATCAGTCCTGACTTGAAGGCAGGCGCTAACGGTTCATTTCTGATCATACATTTGATCGGATCCTGAAAGACCATCAATATCGCCATAACTACTATCGCCCTGAATGCAGAGACTTCAGGAGAATGACGGTACACCACGAGTTCATAGACAAGAACGCCAATCGGAATAAGATAGTGAATACCCGATTTCAAAACATTCATGAAATTGGGAGTTTCTTCCCTGGGGAGTCTCTTCATTCCGATCCTGGATGCTTCAACATGAACTATAAAAAAAAGTGTTGCGTAGGAAACAAAAGCCGGAATTGCTGCAGCCTTTACTACATCGAGATATGTTATTCCGAGATATTCCGCAATGATAAATGCAGCGGCGCCCATTATGGGTGGGGCGAGCTGGCCATCGGTACTCGCAGCGACTTCTATGGCAGCCGCCTTTGTCGGACTATAGCCAACCTTTTTCATAAGGGGTATGGTAAATGTGCCGGTAGTGACAATATTTGCGATAGAAGATCCTGATACCATGCCGGTGAGCCCTGATCCTACTATGGCTGCCTTTGCAGGTCCTCCTTTAAATCTTCCAAGCAGGCTCAGCGAAAGATCGATAAAAAACTTTCCCGCACCTGCGCGCTCCAGCATGGCGCCAAAAAGCACAAAAAGAAATACTACGGTTGCGGACACGTCAAGGGGTATCCCATAGATCCCTTCGGTTGAGAGTGAGATCTTATCAACATATTTACTTAATGAACTGCTTCTGAAAGCAAAAGCTTCAGGCATACGCTCAGCAAAAAAAGCATATAAAGTAAACAGGGTAGCAATTACGGTAAGGGCAGGTCCAATTACGCGCCGTGCTGCCTCAAGGAGCAAAAGCACAAGCAATATTCCAATAATGATATCGCGTTGCAGGGGAGCGCCGGATCTCATCGCAAGGCCGGTATAATCAGCAAAATAATAAAGCGCGGCACAGGAAGCGATTACCCCCAACAATATATCCATTACAGGAATATAAGTCCGGGCCGATAAAAATGAAAAAAAGCCCTTAACCGGACGCTTTACTGCGGGATAGCTGAAATAGGCAATAGCAATCGCAAATCCCAGGTGAACACTTCGGATATAAGATGAATTCATGATAAGCCAGCTGGCAGTAGACAACTGGAATATGCACCAGGCAACAGAAAGTACAGGAACTAAAAAGCGATGAAAATTAGTCTCATGGCGAAGGGCGGACAACTGCTCTTCAGTTATCCGCCCCTGCTTTTCGGCCGATTCATTTATTGATGATAAATCTGCATGATCAGGAGCCTGACTCACACCCTGAACTACTTAAGAAGTCCCACTTCTTTGTAGTATTTCTCTGCGCCGGGATGGAGTGGAGCAGAGAGGCCCTCGAGCATTCCCTTTTTAGTCAGGATGCTGTATGCAGGGTGCAGTTTTTTGAAGCTTTCAAAGTTCTCAAAAATCTCTTTTACTACATTATAAATATCTTTTTCCGGAATTCTGCTATGCGTTACAAAAGTTGCCTTTACACCAAAGGTAGGTACATCTCCCTTGTTTACAGCATTCGGATAAAAACTTATTGGAACTATGCTGCGGGCATAGTAAGGAAACTTCAGGTAAAATGAGTCAGGTAGCTCGATAGGCACAAAAGTGACTTTTCTTGTTCCGGCAGTAGCTTCCTTGAATGCCCCGGAAGGATGTCCCACTGTATAGAAAAAGGCATCAATGCGTCCATCAAGAAGAACTCCGG
>CAZNPC010000207.1:0-2468 GCA_964574765.1 uncultured Nitrospirales bacterium
TCATCCTGTTCATTTTTATCCATAGATTCAAAATCCTGCGATTTCTCCTCAACAAACTTTGCAAGAAGGTCGATTATTTGCTTGACGCCTGCTTCCCCCCTCTCCTTTGCATAGCTGTTTACTATGCCGCTGCAGGTGACCCATGTAATCTGGGAGCCTGGCGTAACGTCAAAATATTTTATGATTTTGTTGTACAAAGACATCACCTTTAATATCGCAGGCATAAAATGAAGGAATCCGCCCTTGTCTGCCTGCTCAAATGAGCTCGGAAAAGCGCCTCCCGGCATCCTGTGAAGCGTCACAGTATGGTCATACCCTTTGAAAGGTGATTCTGCCCAGTCATAATGCCCGATCCATTCACGCACCTTCTGAACAGCAGCTTCAGCCTCATTCCTGTTGATATTCACGGATATGCCTGATTCCTCAAGAAAAGCCTGAATACTTAATATAGGCGGCTGGCCGTAAAAACGGGTTAAGGAATCTTCCTGAACATCAAGGATACTGACCCCTGCCCTGACAGCAGCTAAAAGCGCAGGTATTGCAAGACCGTCTGTTGAGTGCCGGTGATACTGGATTACCAGTTCAGGGTATTTCTGTTTAACAGCATCTACAAGGCTGCTGATTCGCTCAGGACTTCCAACGCCTGCCATATCTTTAATGCAGAGGATTATCTCATCAGTCCCGGCGCAGAGATCAACAATCTCACGAACAACACTGAGATAATAATCGTTTGTTGTCCAATCTGCCTGAGTAAATGAGATTGCCGGCTCAAAGAGTCTGCCCCTTTTCATTACCACCTCGGCAACTGCACGCATATTTCTTATATCATTCAGAAAGGAAAAACATCTCCAGACATCTATGTCTGCCCTTCCAGCAACATATTCAATTACATTCCGGGAATAGGGCCTGTAACCCCACAGATTTGTCTCCCGGATAAGAGTCTGCAGGAGCACATCCGGCATAAGCTCTCTCAGGAGTTCTATCTCCTCGAAAGGGCTTTCCCTTCGATTTATAATGCCTACATGCCACCTTGCCCCGCCGTGGCATTCAGCGCTGAAAAGTCCCATACGGTTGTAGTGGGGAGCAAGAGTTGCAAGGTCGTATATGCGGTGCCGGTTCCTGTAATCAGATTGTCCCGCATCACGCATTCCTGTTGAGGTAAGCGCTACTCCTTCAAGAGACCGTACCCTGTTTACTATCTCTTTAGGCGACATCCCCGGTTTTACGAAAATATTACTTTTTAGCTTCTCTTTTTTTTCTTTTGTTTTCATAACTCTAAACTGATTTTCACATCCATTCCCTATGTCCAAGCGCTGATATTTTTGCAACATATCTTGCAATCTTCAGCACTTCATCTTCACTATTTTTTTCCTTAAACATGGATATAAGTTCATCCATGCGCTCTTCTATAAAACGTGTGGAGAACTCGCCTGCTATAAAAGCAGGATGTCTTATAATGCTCAAGAGTAACGGCTGTAGGGTTTTTATCCCTTCAACTCTCAGGTTTCTGCTGAGCGCTCTATCCATGACCCTTATTGCGCCTTCCCTGTCAGCGCCCGTTGCCATTAATAACATAAAGAGAGAATCATAATAGGGGGGTATATCAGCGCCTTCATACACACCTGATGCTATTCTCACCGCCGGTCCCTGCGGCACCTGAAGGCGGGTAATAGCGCCAAAAGATGGACCAAAATCCCGGGGGTCTTCTGCATTAAGACGGACTTCCAGCGACCATCTGTTCGGGTGTATGTCAGACTGTTTAAAGGGCAGCTTCCTGCCCATTGCCGCATCAATCATTATACCAACAATATCCACTCCTGTTATAAGCTCTGTAATGCCGTGCTCCACCTGCAGACGTGTGTTGACCTCAAGGAAATAAAACTTCTTTGTGGATGAATCAAAGATAAACTCTACAGTTCCCGCTGAGGTGTATCCCATCTCCCGCATCAGGCGGGTAGCTATAAAGCATATTTCATTACGAAGAGCATCATCGAGGGTAGGTGAAGGCGCTTCTTCAATTATCTTTTGATTACGCCTCTGAATGGTGCATTCCCTCTCAAAGAGATGAACTATATTGCCGAGCTCATCTGCAACAATCTGCACTTCAATATGCCTGCCTCGTTCAATGTATTTTTCAACCAGCACCGTGTTATCGCCAAAGGACTTCTTCGCCTCTGACCTTGCCTGTGAAAATGCCTGTGTTAATTCACTCTCATTCTCAACCTTAACCATTCCCTTTCCGCCGCCGCCTGAAGCAGCCTTTATCATAATTGGAAAAACTACTTTTTCATCTGTAATCCATTTTCTGATTTGTTCAATATCAGTAACATCAGTAATGCCCGGCACAGTAGGCACATTTGCCTTCTGGGCGAGCCTTTTCGCCTGAATTTTATCCCCCATTGTCTTTATCACTTCCGGTGCAGGACCTATCCATATAAGCCCTGCATCAACAACCATCCGGGCAAATT
>CAZNPC010000208.1:0-2448 GCA_964574765.1 uncultured Nitrospirales bacterium
TCAGCGATGAACTACTGTCCAGAATCACGGAATTAGTCAAGGACAGAAAACATTAGCTCATAATCTGAATTTACTGAAAAAATCCCATATCACTTCATTTGCGTTTATGTCCTTACTGGTCCTTCCGATAATAAATACTGGAAGGTACTGCGATCCGGAAGGCCATGTATGCCCTCCTCCCTGCACTTCATACAGAACAACCTCGACCCCTCCCTTACACTTATCGAACACAAACTTCCTGACCCTTGTTCCATCGTCCGGGTCTTTATCAGGCTCCATAGACATGATCGGCGTCTTCTCACAGTCATTATGCGTGATCCAGAAGTTCAATGTCTCCGGCACAGTCAGTATTCTTCCAAGCTTCCTCGAGCCCAATTTAACGTAATTGCCTGCCCAGGGTACCATGGTGTCTTTTGTGCCGTTTATCAGCATCACTGAAATTGGCCTTGACGGGTTACAGCTGACTGCCACGTTTAATGCAATCGACCCGATTACCGGCGCAATAGCCGCGATCTTTCCCGTCAGCTCACAGGCAAGCCGGTTGGACATCAGCCCTCCGTTTGACGCGCCTGTAACATACACTCTCTTAAGGTCAATGTTGAATTCATCAGCCATATCATCGATCATTTGAGAAATAAACCCTACATCATCAGAATTTTCGCGGTGGGCCCTGTATTTCTGCACGTTCCTTCCATCATTCCAGTGGCGCTCTATACCGTCAGGATAGACGACGACAAAGCCGTACTTGTCCGACTGCCGGCTGAGCTGTGATAAATCTTCCATTTTTTCGCCGTTGCCCGACCCGCCGTGCAGTGCTATAACCAACGGATACGTTTTCTTATTGTCATACAAAGTGGGAAGATGAACGAGAAATGTCCTTTCTTTTCCTTCCAGAAACAGCGAGCGGTTGAAATTGTTCGATTGACTGCTATCTGACCTGTGCGTGCGGACGCATCCGGTAACAAGCGGTATAATCGCAACGGCAATAAAACTGACAACAATTATTACCCTGCTAATAAACATCAGGATACATATTTCCTCAAATATGAATAACTTTTCATCAATTTTCCGCCCTGTGCAACAACAGCCCGACGGATCTCCGCCGGTATTGCCATATGCCCGGTAATGTCCGTAACCCCGTGGGCCGCTATCTGGTAGACATGGTCCCTGATAAGGCCGCTGAAATCATCCGAAGCATCCCGGGGCAATTCAGCAGGCAGGTTGTCTACTGCCAATATAGTAACTCCTTTTGATCTGTATCCGTCGACATATTTCCCGGTAACAGGGTTATAAGTATAAGTGGCCCTGTCAGGCGTGGTTGTTTTGGAGGTAATTTCAATCGCACCTTTAATGTCGCATGAAAGGTCACTGATAAATTCCAGGCGGAACGGTTTCTTCCCGGAAAGGTCATGTATCATTTTTCTGGTCACAAGACGCGGGAATCTGCTGTCCCAATAGCTTGTATGGACAAGCATATTAAGAAACGGAAGATACATGTCCAGATTTGATTCGAATTTATCAGGATGTTTTAAATACTCTTCAGAATAAAAGCCGTTACCGTCTTTTGAGCGGAATTTTTCCTCCCTCAGGAAAACTATTTTATAAAGGCGGCGGTTTCGTGCGCTCTTGTTCTTAATAAAATGCATCATATTGTCCGGATGTATCTCCACAGGGTCCAGCAGGTCCAGTATCTCCTGCACGCCTTTCGCAACATTCCCATGGCCTGTAATTCCAATAATAAACGGGGACAGATCTTTACCAAACCCCTGCTTAAGGATAAGCCGTCCCGCCTTTTCCATTGACCGTTTTAGTTCCCTAAGAGATGAATACTCATAAGAAGGCCGTATTAATGAGAACGGACTCTTAATATTTCTTGATTCGAGCCTCCTGCCGAGATAATGCAGACTGTCAACAATACCGCAGATCCCGGCGAACCTGCCGAAATACACGAGGCGTGCTCCGTTCAGGTCAACTATCTTCTCATAATCAATTAATGTGATCCTTTTTTTTAGACATGCCTTTAAAAGAGGCATATTATGAGCCTGACCTTTGGATGTATGAGAGAACACCATATATATTTTTTTTGAATGCAGATCATGCACGCGCGGCTCTTTAATGCCTACCAGCAGAGAAGCATTCTGAATCCTGTCAACTATTCCTGCTCCGTTACTTCTATATTCTTTATCACTGAAAATCCTGTTCCGGCTTCGCTCAACTTCAACTTCTATTCCTCTGTCATTCAGCCATTTAACATCAGAAGGCACAAGCGGAGCCCTGTGCTCCCTTTTTTTGCTTTCCCGTAATAAACCTACAACCAGGTTCTTTCTCATCGATTGATCTTCCCTAATGTCTTCTTTCAAAGGTGTCGTATAGAAATTGCTCACCAGCTTTCCATGTCTTGTTACACTAGCACCTACAAAATATAAAACTGCAAGCAGGATATAGTAT
>CAZNPC010000209.1:0-2446 GCA_964574765.1 uncultured Nitrospirales bacterium
GTAAATGCAGAAATTTTTAAAAAGGTATTTTTATTGAAAACAACCAATCCGGCAATCAAGAATCTTCAGGAATTGGATACTGAAATCAGCGCCCTCAGAAAAAATGGGGAAGAAATATTGATTATCTCTAAGGCCCTTGATAAATCAGCAAGAGAAAAAGTGGAAAAATATATAAGTTTTTCACAGACCGCTGCATTGTTTCTATTTCCTCTGTTCCTTTTTGTAGGTCTTGGAGCTTCATTTGCCATCAGCCACGGCATTGTAAAACGCCTGAAATTATTAACCAGGGCAGTAGAAAACACAGGCAGAGGTGACTTTTCATCCCTAACAATCCCTGCACAACAAGATGAGGTGGGCGTGTTGATTAATACATTCAACAAAATGGAAAGCGATTTAATCACAAGAGAAGAAGAGCTCAAGGAAAAAAATGAGGAATTACTTCAGAGCAGGAAACTTGCCTCCATAGGAACACTTGCATCCGGGGTAGCCCATGAACTTAATAATCCTCTCAATAATATTTATACCACCGCCCAGAGGCTCGTGAAGAAGACAGAGGATAACTGCCCCCCGCTGATAAAGAAGGGGCTTGACGACATCTTTGGTCAGACAATGAGGCTAAAGCGGATTGTAGGAGACCTTCTGGAATTTGCGAGAGGAAGGGACCCGCAATACAGGGAATTAGAATTAAACGGTCTGTTGTCGGGAGTGTACAGGAGGCTGAGTGATACAATGAATGTTGAAAATATAAAATTCGCACTGGATACCAACCCCTCCCACCTGAATATAAACGCCGACCCTGAACAGATTGAACAGGTTTTTGTCAATCTCTTCAGTAATGCTGTTGAAGCGATGTCAGGATCGGGCGATTTGACTGTCAGCACAGAATCACGAAATGACCATATAATAATACAGGTGTCTGATACAGGCAATGGAATACCGCAGGACTCGATTGAAAAAGTATTTGAGCCTTTCTTTACCACAAAAGATAAAGGCACGGGGCTGGGGCTCGCTATTGTGTTCAATATTATTCAGAAACACAACGGCGAGATAAGGGTCGAGAGTGAAGAAAATAAAGGAACGGTTTTTACTATAAGATTACCGAAGGGAAACAAATAATATGCCATTCAGGATTCTGGTTGCAGAGGATGAAAAGATAACATTAAACAATATCATTGACTCCTTGGAAGAAGAGGGATTTGAAGTCCAGGGTGCTGACGACGGCGCCCAGGCTTATAATAAAATGGAAGATAAGCACTTTGATATCCTGTTAGCCGATATAAAGATGCCTTATATTTCTGGTATAGAACTGCTTGAAAAAGCAAAGGAACGGTTCCCTGAAACAGAGGTTATTATTATCACTGGAGTCAGTACAATCAGCTCGGCAGTCGAAGCAATGAAAAAAGGAGCCTTTGATTATATCACAAAACCATTCGATCTGGATGAAATCATATTGAAAGTCAAAAAGATAGAAGAACAGAAGACTCTCAGAAGAGACATTATTGCTCTGCGTACCTTTCTTAAGATGGAAAAAGACGTCTCCATCATCGCAAAGAGCATGAGTATGAAGCGAATCCTTAATACCATTGAGGAAATGAGGGACTTTGATGTTAATGTGTTGCTCACCGGCGAAACGGGCGTAGGTAAAAATCTGATTGCAAAGATCATCCATTTTACAAGTATGCGGCAGGACAGGCCCTTCCTCTCGATCAATTGTGCAACACTGACGGAAGAACTTCTTGTCAGCGAATTGTTCGGTCATGAAAAAGGCGCGTTCACCGGCGCGGTAACAACAAAGCAGGGGCTGGTCGAGATTGCAGACACGGGTACCCTTTTTCTTGATGAAATATCCGATCTGTCGCCGTCTCTACAGGCAAAACTGCTTAAGGCGATTGAAGATGGAGAATTTTTCCGCGTCGGTGGTACAAAGTCGATTAAGGTTGATGTAAGATTCATCGCCGCAACGAACCGGAATGTAAAGGATATAATATCAGAGGGGAAATTCAGGGAAGACCTCTATTACCGGCTGAATGTCATGGAGATATTTATACCCCCCCTTCGTGAACGGCGGGAGGACATAAGGCCTTTGAGCGCGTACTTTCTTCAAAAGCACATCCCGAAATCTAACAAGAAGATAACGGGTTTTTCAAAAGAGGCTATGGAGATTCTTATGAAATACAGCTTCCCGGGCAATGTCAGGGAACTGGAGAATATTATAGAAAGGGCGATTATCCTTGAGAAGAGTGCCCTGATTACCCCTGAAAGCCTTCCAACAGAACTCCGGACCCTGCAAATCGAAACCCTTGAGCCGGGCAGGATAATGACTGTTGACGAAATAGTCAAGGAATATGCAGAAAAGGTTATTAACATGCTCGGAGGAAACAAAACAAAGGCAGCAGAGATGTTGGGGATATCAAGAACCAGCCTCTGGAAGATACTCAAAGAAGAT
>CAZNPC010000210.1:0-2416 GCA_964574765.1 uncultured Nitrospirales bacterium
GTGCTGTATTGTAGAAAAAAGCCCCGAAGAGGTTTTCCTTAACATTTTTCATTGTGGACTTTGAGATGTTGAATGCCGCTGCTATTCCCAGCAGCGAGCCCTTTATAAGGGTAATGTCCGATGCCTCTATTGCCACATCTGTTCCGGTGCCTATTGCCATTCCCACATCCGCCCGGGCAAGCGCGGGGGCATCGTTTATTCCATCGCCCACAAACGCGACTTTTCTCCCTTCCATCTGCAGGTTTTTAACCTCCCGTGCCTTGTCTTCCGGCAGTACCTCTGCAAGAACCCTCTCAATCCCTACTTTTTTTGCTATAGCCTCGGCAGTCCTTTTGTTGTCGCCTGATATCATGACCACGTCTATTCCAAGCTTCTTGAGACTCTGAATCGCATCAACAGAGTCTTCCTTCAGGGGGTCAGAGACTGCAATAATGCCTGCAGCTTTGCCGTCAACAGCAACAAACATGGGTGTTTTCCCTTCGCTGGCAAGTGTGTGTGAATTTTCTTCAAGTATGCCCAGGTCAGCTCCAATCATGTCCATGAGCTTCTTGTTGCCGAGGTCTATCTTATGTCCGTCTACAATGCCTTCCACCCCGTGTCCGGGTATGGCCTTGAAGTCTTTGGGATCAGAAGGAGCTATGCTGCGGGATTTTGCGCCTTCCAGTATTGCCTCTGCAAGCGGATGCTCGGAGTTTTTCTCAAGGGATGCTGCAAATTTGATAATGCCTTCCTCGTTGAATCCATCGGAACTTATTATATCTGTAAGGGCCGGCTTTCCAATGGTTATAGTGCCTGTCTTGTCAAGGACTACAGTGTCAAGCGCAGATGCAACCTGTATGGCCTCGCCGTTTCTTATCAGGATTCCGTTTTCTGCGGCCTTGCCGACCCCGATCATCAATGAGGTCGGCGTTGCAAGACCGAGTGCGCAGGGACATGCTACTATCAATGTAGTCACTGATGCGAGCAATGCCATAATGATTCGCGGTTCAGGTCCAACGTCATACCATAAAACAAAACTCGCCACTGCTATAACCATTACAGCGGGGACAAAATATCCACTGACAGTATCGGCAAGTTTCTGTATTGGAGCTTTAGAACCCTGTGCATCCTGCACCATTTTGATAATCTGTGCAAGGGCCGTGTCTTTTCCGACTTTTGTGGCATTAAACTTAAATGCCCCGGTCTTATTTATTGTTCCGCCTATGACCTCATCTCCCTCTTTTTTCTCTGCCGGTAAAGGCTCGCCCGTAAGCATGGATTCATCCACACTTGAGTGCCCTTCAACAAGCACTCCGTCTACAGGTATCTTTTCCCCGGGGCGCACTATTATCACATCGCCGACCAGAACTTCCTCTATCGGGATATCAACATCTTTCCCTTCCCTTATTACCCTTGCGGTCTTTGCCTGAAGTCCCATCAACTTCTTTATGGCCTCTGATGTCCTGCCTTTTGCCCTTAGCTCCAGCGCCTGACCGAGCACCACAAGTCCGATAACCACAGAGACAACGTCAAAATAAGGCTCACGCGCGTTTTCAGGAAAGATATCCGGAAACAGGACTACTATAGTTGAAAACAGCCATGCCATCCCTGTTCCAATGGCTATTAATGTATTCATGTCGGCAGAGCGGTGTTTGAATGCGGCAACCATGCCTTTAAAAAAACTGCTCCCTGAATAAACAAGCACCGGGATGGTCAGAGCACTCGCCCCTATCCATATCATCCTCAGGGCATTCATATCCATGTCCCTGAGCACAGGGAAAAATTGCGGGTAGCTTACCACCACAACGGGCAGGGATATGACGGCAGCAAGCATAAATTTCCTGAAAAGTGTCCTGTACTCCCTGAGCTTTGCATCCTCTTCTTTTGACGGAGACTCCTCAGTACCGGCCTTATATCCAACAGACTCTATAGCTTTTTTTAGGGATTCCATATCCGTCATTGAAGGCAGGTATTCAATGTTTGCGCTGTTGGAGCCGAGATTTACATCTGCACGGATAACGCCGGGAGAAGCCTTCAGGGCATCCTCTATCTTTGTAACACAGGAGGCGCATGTCATCCCTTTAATTTTCAGAGAGACCTTTTCCGCGCCGACATCATAACCTGCGTCTTTGATTGTTTTGATAAGCCGGGCTATATTTATACGGGACGGATCGTATGTAACAAAAGCCTTTTGTAAGGCATAGTTGACATTTGCTTCACTGACACCGTCCAATGCGCTGAGACTGCGGTCAAGGGTTATGGAACAGGTACTGCATGTCATTATTATGGGCAGCTCTATCCGGACTTCCCCCTTATAATCCTCGCTTACACCGGTTGTAGCCGACGGAATAATTCTTTTTTTCATCATCTGCACCCTCCACCTCCTTTGTGCTCATCGCCTTCTTCTCTTTTCCCATGACCTCCATGCATACCGCCG
>CAZNPC010000211.1:0-2401 GCA_964574765.1 uncultured Nitrospirales bacterium
TTGCTCCTTCGTGCTCTTCTTCACGCATAGGAGGCTCTCCGGGGGGACGGACAAAATAAACCAAGGCAAGAAATATAGTCAAAATCAATAAAAATGCAATTCCTGATTTCACTCTCATTGCTCCCCTTTTTTTTAGAAATTCCCAAATATAACTAAATATACTATAATATTTTCAAAATCGAAACTTTTTTTTAAGGGGTGGATGAGTTTCATGAAGACAAAGGCAGCGGGTGTCTTTTTTTTTCTCCTTTTCTTAAGCAATTTATCAATTGCAGCGGTCATAGAATATGATCTCGTGATCAATTATCAAAACGTGAACTTCACAGGCCGTGACGTGCAGGCAATGACCATCAATGGCGGCATACCCGGACCTGCTCTAAGGTTTAAAGAAGGTGATACTGCCAGAATCCATGTACGCAATGAGATGAAAGAGGAAACCTCAATACACTGGCATGGCATTCTGCTTCCTAATTTACAGGACGGGGTGCCGTACCTGACAACTCCGCCGATTCTGCCTGGAACAACGTATACATATGAATTCCCAATAAAGCATTCAGGCACATACTGGTATCATTCCCACACAGGGTTGCAGGAACAGCGCGGGGTCTTCGGTTCCATTGTCATCGATCCCAAAGTCCCCGGTATAAAATCTGATCTTGACCATGTAGTCGTGATATCTGACTGGACGGATGAAAACCCTGACGAGGTACTCCGCACTCTTAAGAGCGGAAGTGATTACTACTCATTGAAAAAAGGTTCTATGCAAAGTTTATTTGGCGCTATAGAAGTGGGTGCAGTCCGGGATGTGCTGAATCGCTCATGGATGCGCATGCCGCCCATGGATATTTCAGATATCGCATATGACCTCTTTCTGGTCAATGGAGAACCGTCGGCAACGCTCGATGTTCATCCGGGCCAGACTGTTCGCCTGCGTATTGTAAACGCGTCAGCTTCGACCTATTTTTATCTGCAATTTGCCGGAGGGGACATGCGGGTTGTGTCAGCCGACGGGGTTGATGTTAAGCCTGCGAACATGAAACGGTTTCTGATAGCAGTTGCAGAGACATATGATGTGATCGTTAACGTGCCTGATAACGGAGCCTATGAATTCCGTGCTACCGCACAGGACGGTTCAGGCCACACTTCACTTTTTATAGGAAGCGGGGATCATATAGCAGCGCCGGATATTCCAAAACCGAATTTCTATAAGATGCACAGCGTCGGACTTGGCGGAGCAGACAGTGGAATGAAAGAGATGACTCATGGTTCAGGCATGATGAAAATGCCTATGAATGAACGTCCCATGCCGCCATACGACAGCCTTCGGTCTCCTGTTTCAACCGCACTTTCTGATAAACATCCGGTACGGGAGATCAGGCTTGAACTGACGGGCGACATGGAACGTTATGTATGGTCCATTAACGGTAAGGTATTAAGCGAAGCAGACATGATCAGGATTAAAAAAGGCGAAAATGTTCGCTTCATCTTGGTTAATAAAACGATGATGCATCACCCGATGCACCTTCACGGACACTTTTTCAGGGTTGTAAATAAACACGGTGACTACTCGCCATTGAAACATACGACTGATGTCCCTCCGCTTGGTACGAGAGTGATCGAATTTTACGCGAATGAAGAAAAAGACTGGTTTTTCCATTGCCACGTTCTTTATCATCTCAAGGCCGGAATGGCACGCATTGTACACTATGAGGGATCAGAGCTTGACCCGCTCATCGCAGGGATCAGAAAAAAACTGTTTAAAGAGCACTGGTATTTATGGGCGAATGCTTCTTTTCTTACTCAGATGACAGAGGGCAGAGTCGTAGCTGCTGATACCCGAAATAATATCATCGTCCAATGGGAAGCAGGGTGGGAAGAGGACTATGAGGCTGTTCTGACCTATGAAAGGTATTTCAACCGTTTTTTTACGGCATATGCAGGGGGAGTTCTCACTGACAGTGAACAGGATCACCGTGGAATAATCGGCTTCCGCTATTTGCTGCCTTTTCTCATTAAGAGCAGCATATGGCTTGACACAGAAGGGGCAGTAAGGTTAACGCTGGGAAAGGAAATCCAGTTAACCGACAGGTTGTATTTTTTCGGCGAATATCAGTACGACACTGATTCAAAAGAAGAGTGGATGGCAGGCGCAGGATGGATACTCAGCAAGCACTTTTCGATTGTAGCCCAGCATCACTCGGAATACAAAGGTGGTGTTGGTCTTAATATCCTCTTTTGACATGAATTATAATACTTGATAATTGACTAACTGTCAGTTTTTTATAATCTCTCGATAACCTTCTTCAGTTTTGCCTGAATCTCAGTCGCGATTCCTTCAAGCCCCTTATTTTCAACAGCCTGCATTGAAGCTACCGGATCAATAGCCGCAACCTCAACATTG
>CAZNPC010000212.1:0-2391 GCA_964574765.1 uncultured Nitrospirales bacterium
GTAACTACTCAGGTCTATAATACAACTAATCAGACTGAGGGATAAAGGGCTGACCGCATAGGGCATCATTAATAGAGGAGAGGAGATCAATGCCGTGCTTGCGAGCAGTAGAGATGTAGCTGCGGATACGAGCAAAACAGACAGCTCCCTTTAGAGTGCGAAAGCAGCCAGAGATTTTTTGACGTACTTTGATCATGCGTATATCCTGCTCTGCCTGATTATTTGTAAAAGGTATACGCAGATCATGTAAGAAAGCAAGCACAAAGGCGTCGTATTTATCGAGACGTTCAAGCAGGTTTCGTGCTTTGGTTTTTTTCGGTCGTCCACGTTTTCTTTTTTTACTTGGAGGTTTCTCTATAGGGTTGACAGCAACTCCTTCTGAGAGGATAGATTTGTAACGTTTTAGCCAGGGGCTTTTTTGTTTTTCAGTTAATTCAGTAGAGTTGTCTTTTTGTTTTTCGACAAATGAGTGCATCTCAAGCAGGAGGCTGCTCATATCACCAGCCCATGCTTGATTCTGTTCTTCATGGAGGAACTTAAGCTCTCTCAAGATGTGAGTATTACATAAACTGTGGTTACAATCATAGTTAAGATAGGGTTTCCAGAAGTCATGAATCAGAGAGCCTTCAAAGTTAGGTATTATGCCAAAGTAATCGATTGCATCAGAGCCTCTTTTTTCATGTATACCGTAGAAGGTTAAATTGTCGTTGCTGGCAGTGTGAAGCCAATGGAGTTTATTTGCAATGCGCAAACCGGATTCATCGGCATGAAGAGAAGGGACTTTTATGAGTTGACTTACAAGGGCATCCTGAAAGTCCTGGAGTTGATTATGGCATTTATGAGTAGCCTTAAAGATGATGGCTTCGCTAACAGGTTGTCCGAAGAGGTCATCACATAACTGACTTACACGATTGACAGGCAGGAGTTGCTGATGGTGCAGATAGACAAGAAGGGCATGAAAGCGTGTGCCGTATTGTGCAGGAGCAGTAACTGAATCCGGGAATGAAGCACGGACAGTTCTGTTGCAGCGTGAACAGTACTTGATTTCTGCTCTGTATTCTGTAACTTGGAGTTTTGGTTTAGGGAGTTCAAAGACCTGACGGGATTCATAATCTACAAGGTGCAGTGGATGATTGCAACAGCAGGTACAGGTATCAACGGTAAGGTTGATGATACGGTCAGGATTGGATACACGTTTAAGGGTGTTGCCTGGATGACCGGCTTGACCACCTGGTTTTCGTCCTGTTTGTTTGCGAAGGCTTTTAGGTTTTGCCAGCCCATCCGAAGATGGTGGTTTATTGCTGTTAGCGCTGTTTTTATTAAGCCTGGCCTCAAGGTCTTCAATACGCTGTTGAAGTTTCAGTATATGTTGCTGAAGCTCCAGAATAATATCAACAAGAGCTATGGGATTGGATTCAGCTATTTTCAGTAGTTCTTCACGTTTAAACATGGGGCTCCTTTGGGATACAGGACAGCGCCTCTCGAAAGTCAGGATTCAGTGGATAGAGAAAGATATCCTTAACAGGAAGACAGTAAGTATTATAACGGTCTTGCCGTCCTCGTCCCTGAGTCTGACCGACGTGAATCCAGTTTGCAGCCTTGTAACAGGTACCCTTAAACCTGTTACACTCAACAAAGGTTTCTACAAGGTGGACAGGATGAGCATATTTATTCTGCCAGTCAGTAACAATACGGCGCATAATAAGACCGAGGATATGGCTTGCCAGGTGTGGAACCCTGACCCAGGGCAAAATGAGAAAGCGGGTATTATTGGTCACGAGGTTAATATTACGTTGCCTTTCGGACTCACTCCAGCCAATGAAGCCATCCCTGGCAGCAGTTTTCCATGCTGCAGAACCGAAAAGCAGACAGGCAATATCCCGTCCATGACAGTCTCTGATAAGATATTTGATGTTTTCTCCAACACTATGGAATCCAAGGTAATGATTGTTGGCCAGACACCAGGCAAAATAGCCATCTTCAAAAGAGCCAGGTTCGGGAATTATCAGGGTCAGAGGTTTAAGTTCAGACAGTGGAAACGAGATAACCTCAGGCTCAGAAACAGGTATAGATATTTTGGGGATTGGTGAACGTGGAGGCCGTCTCATTGCTGCTCTAATAGGAGGCAAGATTATATGACCACGCTGTTGAAGTTTAAAGAGAAAACTTCTGGCAGCAAAAGTCTTAGGTCGCCCAGTATAAGTATACCAGTTCCAGAGTCGGCACAGTTCCAGCGTCAAGCGGTGAATACTCCAGTGATGATGTTTAGCAATCCATTTTTGAAGCCATCTCAACTCGGAAGCGCTGATTTCTCTACCCTGGCATGTGATCGTATCTTCCATACCAGAGAGTATGCCATAAAAAGCGTGAGTTAGTCCAGTAAAAAATGAT
>CAZNPC010000213.1:0-2389 GCA_964574765.1 uncultured Nitrospirales bacterium
TATGATCAAGTTCTTCTGTAAAGATCTCATCTTGCCTTGTGTCTGAGATCTCCTTCATCTCCCCCTGAATAAGCCCGGAGCATTCTGACCGAACAGATTCATAACTTATATATGGTTGAGCTAATAATCTTGCATTGACGGTTACTTGCGTCTTTTTATGCGCTTTCGTCTGTTGGATTTGTATGCATAAGCATGCCTTTACATTGAAGCACTTTCCTGTTTGAATTCCAAGTAAGTAGCGGATGCCTTTGCCACTTGACAACTTTTATATTATCCAATATTATTAAATATAATACGGAAAACTATTTACCATAGGCTTATATTGAGCTGTATTGAAATATGCTTGCGAATCTAAACCGGGAATATACCGGGTACCCGATGGTTCAAAGATAGAAAAGAATGCAAGCCCTGCTTTCTAGAAGATAAAGAAGATAGAGGACTTTGAAACATATGAGATGCAAAAGGAAGGTGATACAGATATGAAGTACAGTGCTGATTCCTTTAACATTCTGCTGGTTGAAGACAGCCCGGGTGATGTGCGGCTGATAAAGGAGAACCTTAATGACGGCAAGCTAATACATCAGTTGCATGTTGTTATGGACGGTGAAGGGGCAATGGATTTTCTGCTCAAAAAAGGCAAGTATTCTGATGCCGTGAGCCCTGACCTCATACTGCTTGATCTGAATCTGCCCAAGAAAGACGGCCGGGAGGTGCTGAGTGACATTAAGAGTGAACCTGAGTTGAAGAACATACCTGTTGTGATCCTGACTACTTCCGACGCTGAGCAGGATATCATCATGACATACGAGCACCATGCGAACTGTTACATCACAAAACCTGTAAATCTTGAACAGTTTATAAAAGTAGTGCGGGCAATTGAAGATTTCTGGCTTGAGATCGTGAGGCTTCCCAATAAGGCGGGTGGAAAGTGACAGTGATTACAATACACTCAGAGAAATGTTAAAGGCCGCGAATTCAAAACCGGACAGTTCAGTGAATCATCCTGGAAGCAGTCTCAGGACATTCTTGTTTTTGGCGATCTTGCATATCAGATGAGTCAAGAATTCTTTGTTTTTAATATTAATAAAAAGTTGGTCTTATGAAAATATCCAGTAAAATCTCTCTCTCCTTTTTAATAACAGCCATCATACTAACATTTGTTGGAGCGTCCATATTTTATATCGTAGGCGCTAACAGCCTGAAAAAAACGACTTTTGAACATTTAGATACAACTGCCGCATTAACCGCCTCCAGAATAGAAAGTTTCCTTGAAGAACACAAAGGCCATATCAGTATGTTATCAGAGATGGAATCGCTGAAAAACATTTTTAGACTGTCATCCGATGCGGAACAGGCAAGCGGGATACTGATGAAACTCAAGGAGCATGCGAAGACGGCATACATTCGCGAACTGATTGTTCTGGATTCCGAGGGAAGAGTTGCCGCTTCCCTGAACAGGGAGGATATAGGAAAGGATTTCAGCTCAAAAATTGACATGTCGGAAGCAAAGGAAAACTCCTATGTCAGAGATTTTCATACCCTCGAATCGGACAAAGAAATATTTTACATATATAAGTTTTTAGAAGATGATGAAACAGGAAAATTGTCAGGGATTTTGCTTGCCGGGATCAGTATGGATCTGCTTAATAAAATAACCCGGGACAAGTCTGGTCTGGGGGAGACAGAGAAGAAGTATATCGTAAATATGGACGGAATTATGATAACGCGACCTGTAGTCCGGAAAGGCTCGCATATAAATCAGGAAGATGGGATTAAAACCATACTGATGAATATAGAAAAAGGTCTTGTAAAAGAAAAAGGGACTTCCATATTTACTGATTACAGGGGGGAAAAGATTTTTAGGACATACAGGTATATGCCACACATGAACTGGGTCCTGTTTGTAGAGGTTGACGAGTCAGAGATACTTACACAAATAAACAGGCTGAAAACAATATTTATTATAATTATATTTTTTGTCCCTGCGATAACGTGGCTGACAGGTGTTTTTGTTTCAAAGGCTATCACGACGCCTATCAATGAACTTCATGAAGGGATTGAGATAGTTGGTAGCGGCAATCTTGATCATAAGGTAGGGACATCCTCAGGTGATGAAATCGGTACTCTCTCGAGGGCTTTCGATGTAATGACTTCCGATCTAAAAAAAACTACCGCATCAATAAATGATCTTAATAGAGAAATAATCGAGCGAAAAAGAATGGAAGAAGCACTTGCCAGTCGAACCCGCGCGCTGGCCCGTTCCAATGAAGAACTCCAGCAGTTTGCCTCAATAGCGTCACACGACCTGCAGGAACCCCTGCGAACGGTAACAAATTATGTGCAGCTGCTGGCAAAAAGGTACAAGGGCAGGCTTGACCAGGATGCTGAC
>CAZNPC010000214.1:0-2388 GCA_964574765.1 uncultured Nitrospirales bacterium
CTGGCATACCATTCCTCCCGTCTTAAGTGAATGAGTGAACGAGTAAATAAGTTCGAGACTCCTCAGCGCCTCTATTAACTCATTAACTCATTGACTTAATTGTGTATTAATTCAATTTTTCATTCTGTCATTCCGGCAGTCTTTTCTCCTCAGGCGAATCAACGAGTTGATAAGCCGGAATCCAGTCTTTTCAACAGGTCCTGGATGCCCGATTACAGACTTCGGGCATGACAAGAATAAAAAACAGCAATTTATACACAAACTCTAAATAAGGTTGGGCTGAAGCCAAGAAATTTTTCATCTCGGCCTTAGCTTAACCCCGTTAGATAGCAAGTATCTAACGGGGTCAACCTGTAATTCATCTCAACTGATTAGCTGACAATCTGTACAAAATCTCTCTTGGACATCGTGAATTCGCCGGTCTCCATATTGTACTTGGAGCAGGTGAAGAGCTTCCATTTGTCGTCATCGATAAAGTCGTGGTCGCCCCTGTAGTAGTAGCCCGGATATCTGCTTTCCTCTCTGTAGAGGATATGTCTTGCATGTGCCTCCAATGAGAGTATCCTGTGGTAGTTTTCCCAGCACCTCATGAGCTCATGGAGATCTTTTGCTCCCAGCTTTGCGGAGTCCTCTTTCAACACTGTGAGCTGCTTCAATCCTTCATCCAGCATGGTCTTTGATGTCATGTACCATGTTGAAATACCGCCGAAGTACTCATCGGCAATCTTCTGGAGTCTTGCCTGAAGCATACCCGGCTTGATGTAATAAGGATTTACCTCAGGATCTGTTGAATAGGTCTTGTTCTTCTCATAAACCTCATACGGCAGATAGAGCTCTGCTGCAACCTCGTCAGCAGTTTTTCTGGGTACAGGAGTGTAATCAGCATGGTCAAGCATGAAGGCTATCGCAGCCTTACCGGCTATCCTGCCTTCAGCATGAGAGCCTGATGAAAATTTGTGACCTGATGCGCCGCAGATATCACCTGCCATAAAGAGACCCGGTACTGTGGACATTCTGTTATAGCCCCAGTGCCAGTCTGCCGGTGTGCCTGGAATGTCGCTGGGACCACTGCACCAGAATCCTGCGCAGCCTGCATGTGAGCCAAGGATATACGGCTCTGTAGGCATAATTTCAGAAGGCGTTTGGGCAGGGTCAATATCTTTAGC
Organism: uncultured Nitrospirales bacterium; assembly: GCA_964574765.1. Taxonomy (GTDB): domain Bacteria; phylum Nitrospirota; class Thermodesulfovibrionia; order UBA6902; family BMS3Bbin08; genus CAZNPC01. The sequence continues at coordinate 1,167 of CAZNPC010000214.1, forward strand.
TGCCCAGAGACCTGCCTGCCCGATACACATATCGAGGAAGTCTTCCCATGCCTCTGCCTCAAGGTGTTTAACCTTCTTTTTACCCTCTTTTTCGCCGAGCGAATCTATGAACTTCTTGCTCATGGCATCCATTGCCTCATGTGTTCTCATGATGATAGGACCATTGCCGGCCTTCATATCCTGCATCATCAGATGGTTTCTTATGGCTGTGCCCATTGCATCCACATACTTGCCGTATTTCTTCCTGGCGTCCGCAAGGTACTCTTCATTTGCGCAGTAATCCTCTCCAAGGCTGTTGGTTGCCTTGGCCTTAAAGAACAGGAACCATGCGCCGACAGGTCCGTAACCGTCCTTGAATCTTGCAGGCACGAACCTGTTCTCCATCAGGGTCAACTCTGCGCCGGCCTGCATTCCAAGGGCATAACCCGAGCCTGAATTCCAGATAGGATACCATGCCCTGCCCTGCCCTTCTTTAGTTGATCTCGGCCTGAAAACATTAACTGCTCCACCGGCAGCTAATACCATTGCCTTGGCCTTGAAGATATATATCTTATTTTCCCTGACGCTGAAGCCTGCTGCTGCCGCAATCCTGTTAGGATCATTAGCATCCCTGAAGAGTCTTACAATAAAAACCCTTTCAAAATGATTCTGGTCAACGCCTGTTGCCGCTCTGTTAACCTCAAGCGCCTTCTTTGCAGCCTCTGCTACGATTGCCTTATAGGATTCACCATTGATCATTATCTGCCATTTACCTGATCTGACAGGTGTGCCGCCGTCTTTTAAAGATGCCTTTTCTGCCTCCTTTGACTGAAAGCCGTCGAGAGAGAAGCCGTCATCTCCTTTTTTCCAGATCGGGAGACCCCACTCTTCAAAGAGATGGACACTGTCATCAACATGTCTTCCAAGGTCATATACAAGGTCTTCCCTGGTAATTCCCATCAGGTCTGCTCTTACGTACCTGACATAGTCCTCAACCTTGTTTTCGCCGATATATGTATTGATAGCAGACAGCCCCATTGCAACCGCGCCGCTTCTGTCTGTTGCAGCCTTATCAACCATCGTGATCTTCAATCCCTTTGGCGTCGCCCATCTGGTTGCTTCATAAGCTGCGCCGCAGCATGCCATGCCGCCGCCGATAAGGAGCAGGTCTGTCTCAACCTCAACAACTTCCGGCTTTTGACAATACGAAAATGTACAAGTTTCTTTTTCCATTTATTTTTCC
>CAZNPC010000215.1:0-2351 GCA_964574765.1 uncultured Nitrospirales bacterium
TAAAGGTTTTGGCTTTTATCCCCAGCTTTCTCATCGAAGGCCGGGGATTTTTTATATGCACGGTATAGTGATTTCTGGAACACACAGTGGATGCGGCAAGACAACCGTTACACTCGGTATCCTTGCTGCTTTACAGAAAAAAGGTTATGCGGTCCAGCCTTTTAAAACAGGCCCTGACTTTATTGATACAGGCCTTCACAAACTTATCACCGGAAGGACTTCAAGAAATCTTGATCTCTGGATGTGCGGCAGGGATTACGTGACCAAATGTTTCATACAACACTCGGCAGATGCTGACATGGCTGTTGTTGAAGGGGTCATGGGGATGTATGATGGGAATCTGAGCACTGCAAACCTGGCTGCGGAACTTGGAGTCCCGGTTATTCTTGTCGTAGATGCCTATGGAATGGCTGAGAGTGCAGGGGCTGTAGTAAAGGGATTTGTGGAATATAGAACAAAGACTGAAATTGCAGGTGTGATATTCAACTGTGTAGCGTCAGACAGGCATTATAAAAGGCTCAAAGAGAGCATTCGGGATGTTCCTGTCCTTGGTTATCTGCCGAGAGATCTTGCTTTTGAGATACCTCACAGACATCTCGGCCTGGTAGTGGCTGAGGAAAATCCCATAGACCCGGAAGAGATAGATAAACTGGCGGACGCGGTTATTGAGCATGTTGATATTGAAGCAATAATACAGAACACAGACAAAAATAGAGTCAGGAATCAGGGAGTAGTAAAAAAAGAAGAGTCTCTTTCTCCCTTGAACCCTCAACCCCTTGACCCCTTGAATCCTGTAGTCAAGATCGCCGTTACCTACGACAGGGCTTTCTGTTTTTACTATGAAGACAATTTTGATATGTTGAAGGCAGAAGGTGCTGAGATAATAACATTCAGTCCTCTTTCTGACAGTAAAATCCCTGATGGCATTGACGCGCTTTATCTCGGCGGCGGTTATCCTGAACTTCATGCGGAAGATCTGAGCAGAAACCGCTCAATGCTTGAATCTGTTAAAAGATTTTCAGATACCGGGAAACCGGTTTATTCGGAGTGCGGCGGATTTATGTATCTGACAGAGGGCATTTATGATTTTGAAAATAATTTTTATCCAATGGTTACCGCATTCCCCTTTAAAACAAAGATGATAAAAGGCAGGGCCAACCTCGGGTATCGAGAGGCGATATTAAAAGAAGATTCAATGCTTGGCCGAAAAGGGGATGTAGTCCGGGGGCATGAATTTCATTATTCAGAAGTAGTAAACAGCGGTCAGCAGTCAGTGGTCAGCAATCAGCATGTTGATCTGATTTATTCTGTCAAAGACGGATCAGGGAATTACATAAATGATGAGGGGTCTAGAGTTAAAAACACGCTTGGCAGTTACATTCACATACATTTTGGCAGCAATGATAAAACAGCAAAGAGTTTTGTGGAATTCTGCAATAACATTAAGATTAACCAGGGTCATAATTTAACTATTTGAGCTTTATGTAAAGGAGCATTATGGAACTTATTCTTCTTGCAGGTCACGGTAGTCCCAAACAGGATGCAAACAACCTTGACCATATTGCAAAAATTTTACATGAAATGATTCATCCCGAATGTGGGGAGCAATGTGTAAGGGTAGCATATCTGCAGTTTGCAAAGCCTGACATTATGGAAGCGATAGGGTTATGTGTACAGGATGGAGCAAAAAAAGTGATAGTGCATCCTTATTTTTTGAGTAGCGGAATGCATGTGACAAAAGACATTCCCGAAATAATCAGGGAGGCACAGGATAGTTATCCTGATGTGGAGTTTATGTATACCGAACCGCTTGGAACACATAATAAGATGGCCCAGGTAGTGCTTGACAGAATACACTCTGCATCCGGACTGAAGCCTTATGAGATCGAGAAAAAGAGCTTTGAGATACTCTCAGAGGAAGCTGACTTAAGTGATATCCCGGAAGAACGTCTTCCGATTGTTCAGCGGGTGATCCATACAACTGCTGATTTTGAATTTAAAAACAGTTTAGTATTTCATCCTGATGCTGTTAATGCAGGAATTGCCGCCATTAAAGCGGGCAAAGACATTCTCACTGATGTTGAGATGGTGAAGACAGGGATCAACAAGAAATTACTTGAGAAGTGGGGCGGGAAGGTTATATGTAAGATACAGGGGTCAGGGGTCAGGGGCCAGGAGTCAGGAGGAAAGACAAGATCTGAAATCGGGATAGAAGAAGCTTTGAAAGAGAATAATAATATTGGAATAATCGCGATCGGAAACGCACCTACGGCACTTTTAAAGACAATAGAGATTTTCAACAATTCGTCAATCGTCAATCCTCAATCGTCAATGGTAGTCGGTGTTCCGGT
>CAZNPC010000216.1:0-2346 GCA_964574765.1 uncultured Nitrospirales bacterium
AGCTTGGTAAAGGAAGTAAATTTCATTTTACCTGCTGGGCTTTCAAATCCAACAAAAAATCTGACAAAAAGGTTAGGAAACTTAAAGGCAAAAAAGTATTGATTTTAGATGATAACGACAACAACCTGGAGATTTTAACACATACCCTCGAAATGAACCAGTTGATGGTTGTGCAAGAGAGGGATCCAAAGAAGGTGGTTGACCTGATTCGAGATAGTTTCAAGGGAAACTCCCCCTTTGATGTGGCCATTGTGGATATTCAAATGCCCGGTATGAGTGGTTATGACCTAGCCAAGAAAATTCGGAAGCTGGATGCCCCAATGAGAGATCTCCCGTTACTGGCCTTTTCATCTTCCACACTCAGTGTACCCTTTCCGCAAGCGTGCATAAGTAAAAAAATTTAACAGGATACCTGCTCGGTCAGAGCTGATTTGTAATTCCAGGGCAGCCATTTTTCAGGTTGTTCTTTAACCTTTTTTGCATATTTCTTTAATTTTGTAAGGTAATCGAAAGTATTGATCCCGGCAAGGCGGCAGGTCTGTATGATGCTCATGAAAACGTCTCCCACCATGGAGCCATTTTGAGTTTTATAGAACATGCTGTTTTTGCGGTTAAGGATGGCACATTTAAGAACCATTTCACATAAGTTATTGTCTAACGGCGCATTCTTCACCCTGAGAAAGAGGGTTAATTTACTCCAGTGTTTCAACATGTAATTGATCGCTTTGCCGAAGCTGCTGTTGGGTTCAATCTTTTTTTCTTTGAACTGTTCTTTTAACCATCGTTTTAGCTCTTTCATTACGGGATAACTTTTTTGCTGGTGAAGTCTTAGTCTATTTTCCGGAGACATCCCGGACCGTTTGGCGACATGGTCGATCCTGTAGACCTCGGCAATCTGTTCGATCACATGCTCACTCTCCAGTGGAAAGATATCCATAAGATCTAAAAAGTTACGGCGTCCGTGAGCCAGGCAATTGGCAATAATGGTTTTAAGATCTTCCTTCATGTTCCTGGATAGGGCATCACACATCTGTATCGGAGGGGGAAGATTGGAGCGCCGGTCAAGCAAAAGACGAGCCAGGTTCTCACCGGCATGGTTACGGCCACTAAAGTACAGGGCAATGCGGCGATCCTTCAGCCTGGACACGATGGCAGTGGTAAATATTCCACTTCGACCGGAATCAGCATTTGATATTATTTTATTAGCTAAATCCAATATCAGAACCCGGGTATCATCATGATGCAACACCTCACCCTGAGCAGCATGACTGAACAACCGGTAATATACCGGCATTACATCATTACAATAATCCTTGACCAGTTTCCATTGTGTGGAAGCGGGAAGGGGGATCTCGGTATCTTTTTGCAGGTTCTTCAAGCGGTGGAACGGCATCCCGCAACCATACTTTAGCAAGGCCAGCATCGCATAAGCTGAGTCTGCATATTTATTATCACCTATTTCACTTGGCATTGGAGCACGAAATACCTCCTGGCAGCTATTACACCTGAGCACCTGGAGATCATAAACAGTGGAACTTAAAGGGGCATTGCCTTTAATATAAATGGTAAAGCCACGTTCTTTCTGCTCACGCAAATTGCCCCGGGCACAACTGGGACAACGCTGGCCAACTTTCAACTGGGGATGGTTTACCCGGCAACGGTTTCCACCTTTAAAATCCGACACGCCATTCCTGCCATGGCCCGGTGATTTTTCCTTTTTATCTGATGATTTTGTTGTTACATCCCGCGTCTTCTTAAATCTTCGCTTGCGTTCCGACTGTAAAGAAAATATTCTGAATACCCTTTTCAAAGATAAATTTTTCTCTGAGATTGTCTGAACCATCTGTGAAAAAGTTTTGAGGATTTCCTCAAGCAAAGGATAATCGGATTGAGTGATTTCTCCGGATTTTAATTTAGAAATTAATACTTCAATGTCTTTAGAGCTGATCTTAATTTCAAGATTTCTTTTCTTGTTACCGCTCATTGGCAATGAGTTAAATCTTTCCGGAACATTTTGGATACGGGGTATAAGTAAATGCTTTTTACTGAAAGAGCAAATTTTTTCTTGCGATCCAGCTTACCCCGGCCTTTTGTGTTTCCAACATAATGCCAGTTGGCGGCCCGGTAACAGGTGCCTTTAAACTTCTCATTGTCCACAAAGGTTTCCAGCAAGTATACCGGGTGATTGTACTTCTTCATCCAATCTGCACCAATACGCCTGCTGACCTGACCCAGCACATGGCTGGCCAAGTGTTTTACGTTTACCCAGGGAAGAATAAGGAAACGGTTGTTGTTGACAACATAGCTCAGATTTTTTTCTCTGACCTGGCTGGACCAACCGATAAA
>CAZNPC010000217.1:0-2324 GCA_964574765.1 uncultured Nitrospirales bacterium
AGCATCAGCCAGCTCAAGGAGTCTTTCAGACGCCTTCTGTCACTGCCGGAGGATACGGTCGTATATTCAGGTCACGGCGCTGAAACGACAATAGGAAGAGAGAAGAGAGAGAACATGTTTGTATCAGAATTTCTGTAAGGATTTGGTTATGTGCTTAAAATATGCTCTAACACGGGATTGCCAGGGCAATCTGGATATGCTTTTCTGAATCATGAAGCTTGTAATACTTGGCAGCGGAACTTGCGTACCGTCTCTGAAGAGAAGCGCGCCTGCGTATTTTTTTGAAGCTGACGACCCGCTTCGCCGTCCGCCTCGGCGAGCCGAAGGCGAGACTGGAATCGAGGCGAGCAGGCAGATATTGATCGACTGCGGAAGCGGGGCTATGCTTCAGCTTCAAAAAGCGGGGAAAAGCTATAAGGACGTTGATGCTGTTTTTATTACTCATACGCATCCTGATCATATAGCAGGGCTTGTCCCGCTCATTCATGCCCTGCTTGCGACCCCGTTATTTACAAGAGAAAAAGAGCTGCTGATAGCCGGTCCTGTCGGGTTGAAATCGTTCTACCTGAATTACATAGAATCAGTTTTGCCGGCGGCAAGCCGGTTTGTTAGAGTAGTTGAGATTAATGATGGTCTTGATTATCCCCCGTTGAAAATTATTTCGGCCCGCACTGTCCATTCCGAAAACAGCCTTGCCTTCAGGTTTCAGACAGGAGACAAATCCGTCGTTATAACCGGCGATGCTGATTTTGACGCCGGCCTGGTTAAACTCTCAAAAGATTGCGATATAATGATTGCAGACTGTTCATTCCCTGAATCCATGAAGGCTAAAGGTCATATGACGCCGCGGGAATGCGGACTTGTTGCAAAAGAGGCTGGAGTCAGGAGACTGATATTGTCGCATATCCATACATTGCCTGTGCCTGATGCCGTCAGAATAGAAGAGTGCCGTGCTGTCTATAACGGAGAAATAATCCTGGCTGAAGATCTTATGGAATTTCAGATTTAAAAACCGTGAATAGAGAATGGAGAATCGAGAATGGCCTAAGAATATAAAATAAAAAAACTCGCGCCGGGTGCTAAAGTAGTTCACTGGTTGCAAAACATGTAGTTAACAATTCACAATTCACGATTCTCGGCTGTTTCACCACTCAAGTTTTCTTTGCATAAGCTTTTTGTACATTTTTTTTGGTACAAACGCATGGTGATGAATTTCTTCACTATAGTATTTGGTCTTTACGGATGGTTTGCGCCTGATCTTTCGCGGATCGAGTTTCATTGAGCCGACGCAGAACGCCCACCAGTTGCCGGGATATGTTGCAATCGGCGCGGTATACACATCGGCTTTGGGGAAAACGCTTTTTAATGTTTCCTGTGTCTCGATGACCATTTCCTTGTGAAGCAGAAGAGATTCGGAATGTGTCACAAAAAAGCCGTTACTGTTAAGGCAGTTCTTTATTGATGAAAAAAACTTTTTGGTAAAAAGGCTGCGGGCGAATCCAATAGGGTCTGTTGAGTCTACAATGACGGCGTCAATGTCTTTCGAACATTTTTTTACGAACTCAGCACCGTCCATATGTTTTATCTCGACACGAGGATCGTCAATGCCGGAGGATATTGACGGGAAATACTTTTTTGAAATATCAATAACCTGTTTATCGATCTCAATGAAGAACACCTTTTCAACGGTTTTATGCTTTAAGACCTCTCTCACGGTACCGCCGTCTCCGCCGCCTACAACAATGACCTTTCTTGGATTCGGATGGGCGTGCAGTACTACATGAGCAAGCATTTCATGATAAAAAAACTCATCCCTTTCCGTAAGCTGAACGATACCGTCAAGTATGAGCATTTTTCCGAAATATGGATTCTCAAATACCATTATCTTTTGAAAACTGCTTTCCCCTTTATAAAGGACTTTGTCTACTTCATAGCGGTATTCAACAGGAACAAAGGGAGCAATTTCTGTAAATTTTCTGGGCATCTCGTTTTCTCCTTTAAATTAATATTGTTTTAGGTATTGAAAAACCGTTGAATTCTGATGCATAACAGGTGGTATATGCCCCGCTTGACGGTATAAGGACAATGCTGCCTACATCAGGCTCAGGAATACTGAGACCCCTGTCAATTATATCAAAGCTGTCACAACTCGGGCCGGCTATGGTCCATTTAATGTTTTTTTTCGTTTTTTTTGAGCTTTCGACTATGTAGCTGTATTTAATACCGCCTACACTTTCCATAAGTCCGTTAAAAACACCGACATCTATATAAAGCCAGTTTTCATCAGCCCTCCTGGCTTTCCCGATTACTTTTGTTACAAATAT
>CAZNPC010000218.1:0-2302 GCA_964574765.1 uncultured Nitrospirales bacterium
GGTATATATCCTGATGCCCTTTATAATCTGCTGCCTTTTAATGCAGGCTATACGCCCTACACTGCCGAGCATATTGTATGGACATTACAGATTCTGCTCTTTACAGGATTAGGTTTCTTTCTGCTTTTAAAACAGCTTGGGGGGGAACCGTATATCAGCATGGACACAGACTGGTTCTATAGAAAAGGCGCCAGGGCCTTTATGTGGTTTGTCAATAATCCCATGGTCTGGTTAACCGCGAAGATAAACAAATTTGTTTTTGACGATATTCCCTCATCATTAATATGGGCCGCCAAAAACCCCTATGCCGTTATAAGGATCGCGTCAGACACTCTGCTTTTACAGTTAAGCGGTCCGGATAAAAGAGCGGAGATCGAGCGGAGAATAAAAGATGAAAAAGATATGTACCCGGGAAACGTAAATACTTATCGGCCCGTAGGCCTGACGGTTCTATTTATAACACTTTTTTTAGCGGCTTATCTACTGGTTTTTTATTTAAAAGGTGGATAAATTCTATCAATTCAGGACTCCCCCTTTGAAAAAGAGGGATTAATATAATTGAATGTTAACTATTTTATTAATATGGAAAATATAGACTTCATAGAGGAGGGTTAAATATTGTGAATCAAAAAAACACTGTTTATATTTGTTTATTAGTTCTTGCAGGCCTGTTGTTATCAGCAGGTGCGACATTTGCCGGAGACGCGGCCGCAGCCGCAGAATCAATAGAGCTTACCAGCCAGATGATGGTGGTAATGGGTGTTCTCGTCTTTGTCATCGCCCTTTTTGTCTTTGAATGGGTAAGGGTTGATGTGGTGGGCATTATGATGATGGTGCTGCTTCCTATCCTGGGACTGGTGACTCCGAAAGAGGCTATCAGCGGATTGAGCAGTAATGCCGTTGTATCAATCATAGCTGTAATAATAATCGGGGCAGGTCTTGACAAGACAGGCTGTATGAATGTTCTCGCGCGGAACATTCTGAAGTTTGCGGGCAAAGCTGAAAGCAGGATCATCGCTCTCATATCGGGAACAGTCGCGTTTATTTCGAGTTTCATGCAGAATATCGGCGCAGCCGCGCTCTTTATGCCCGCAGCCATCAGGGTTTCCCGACAGGTCAGGGTGCCGGTTTCACGGATACTTATGCCAATGGGTTTCTGCGCAATCGTAGGCGGAACCATAACCCTTGTCGGAGCAAGCCCTACGATCCTTCTGAACGATCTTATTGACCAAGCCAATCAACTGGGGGGGTTTGCGGAAAAGATAGAACCCCTCAGCCTCTTCACACAGACACCTATAGGCATTGCGCTTGTTGCAAGCGCCATACTGTACTTCATCTTATTCGGGAAGTTCATACTTCCCAAAACAGGTGGAACCTCTGAGGCTGATCTGATCCCTTCCGGTATTGCAGACACCTACGGCGAAGCCTGCTCTCTCCATGAGCTGCATATCCCTGCAAGCTATAATGACGACAAGTCACTGGATGAGCTCGGGATCAGAGAAAAATATCAGATAACCGTAGTTGCCGTTTCCCATACCAAAACCAACAGCAAGGTATTTTCACCAACGCGTGATGAAAAGCTTTACGGCAACGATCACATAGCAGTAATGGCTTGTTCAGAGGCAATCAATAAGTTTGCCTCTGATTTTGGCTTTACCCTTAATGAAGATCTCGAAGTATTTGCCGAGGACCTTTCTGCAAATAATGCCGGAGCACTTGAAGGCATTATTACTCCGCGCTCAGAGCTTAATGGAAAGACAATGCGTGAACTCCAGTTCAGAAAAACCTATGAAGTGAACCCTGTAATGATATGCAGGGGAGGTGAATGTGTATTGGGTGAGTTATCCGACCGGGAACTTCAGCCCGGTGATGCCCTGCTGTTATTTGGCAGGTGGGAAAAATTTCATATGCTAAAGGGCAAGCAGACATTTGTCTTTACCACAGACATCAAGGGCGAAATCATGAGAACGGAAAAGGCAAAACTGGCGGTAACCTGGCTCGCTGTTGCCCTGGGTCTTGTCCTTGGTTTTAGTCCATTAATGGCTGCTCTGGGCTATCCGGATATGAAATTGTCCTTGTCTGTATGTCTTCTTACCGGTGCCCTCGGTATGATCCTGACAAAAGTAATGTCAGTAGATGAGGCATATAAATCCGTTGACTGGATGACAGTATTTTTACTTGCAGGGTTAATTCCGCTTGGACTGGCATTTCAAAAAACAGGGACTGCACAATTCATTGCTACCGGAGTCATGAACATGATCGGGGATGTTCCTGTAATAGTATTTCTTGCAGTTGTGGGAAT
>CAZNPC010000219.1:0-2290 GCA_964574765.1 uncultured Nitrospirales bacterium
GACCAGTTTAAAGAAAAAGGACTGAACAGCATATGGAAATATAACTGGCTGCCTGTTCACAGTCATGAATTTGATCAACCTGGGCCTGTTGTATATAGATCACTTGGACTTGCTGAAAAACTGGGGCTCGAAAATCTGTACATAGCGTTTAACGGATACTGGCCTGAAAAAGGCGTGGAACTAACAACCTGCACTTTCAAGGAATTCGAGGCTGCTGTTGTGCTCGAAAATGCCCGTGGAAGTGGCATAGAGGGGATGGTTGTGGCATCTGCCGGTAATACTGCAAGAGCCTTTGCTCACTTGTCTGCAGTGTCAGGTTTTCCGGTAATACTAGTTGTCCCCAAAATGTGTCTGTATGAGATGTGGTATCTTGAAGAATCCCTTAATATTCCTACTGTTGCGCTTGAGAATGGTGATTATTCTGACGCTATTGACCTTGCCGGCAGAATAGCGGACAAGAAGGGATATCCGTTTGAGGGGGGAGTGAAGAATATAGCAAAGAGGGACGGTCTCGGGATAGTCCTGCTTGAGGCTGTTTCCAGGATTGGTAAACTTCCTGATGCCTATTTCCAGGCTGTTGGAAGCGGTACCGGCGCAATCGCTATATGGGAGATGTCGGAAAGATTTCTCAGGGATGGAAGGTTTGGTGACAGTCTTCCTGAACTCCACCTTGCGCAGAACCTGCCTTTTGCTCCTATGGTTAAGGCATGGGAAAAGAAGAGCCGCAGGCTTTTTCAGGAAGATCTGGATCCTGCACTGATCAATGAAATAACCACAAGGGTAATATCAAGCCGTTACCCGGCTTACTCAATAGCGGGTGGTGTTTACGATGCTCTTCAGTCCGCAGGCGGCAGAATGTACGGCATCGAAAACGATAAAGTCTACGAAGCCATGGATATGTTTGAACGTACAGAGGGCATCGATATCGTACCTGCAGCCGGAGTAGCTGTTGCTTCACTTCAGAGGGCTGTCATCGGGAAACATATTGATAAAAAAGATACGCTATTATTGAATATAACCGGTGGTGGGGAAAACAGGTTAAGGAAAGATATGAAGACCCACAGAGTCAAACCTGAATTTGTATCTAAAGAAATATCAGACAAAGAAATCGAGGAACTTCTATGCAAACTCCTGAAAACAGATTAATAGGAATATTAAAACAGAACAAGATAGACTTTGTAGCGACCCTGCCGTGCGAAAAGATAAAGGACCTGCTTGACCAGATAAGCAGAGATTTCTTCCATATCCCATTAACCAGAGAGGAAGAAGGCGTTGGTATTGCTGCCGGCATAGCGCTAACAGGGAAAAAGATTGCGCTGTTTGTCCAGAGCTCCGGGATAGGAAACATGATAAATGCGCTTCTTTCTCTAACCGGGTTCTACGAGCTTCCGCTTGCTATATTTGTATGCAGGCGCGGCGTATACAAAGAAAAAATCGCTGCCCAGGTACCGATGGGAAAGAGGCTCCCGGAAATTTTAAAAGGCGCGGGTATTTCCTTTTCAACTATCAACACAGCCGACGACATAAACCTCATAGAAAAAGAACTCCCTGATGTTTATAACAAAAATAAGATCCGCGCTTTTCTGCTGAGTCCGGCAGTTTTCGAAGGTGTGTGTGATGCTGTATCACTCTCTCCACCAACATGTCATGCACGGGGCAGGTCAGGGGAAGATTTTGAGACAGAGTCAACGCCTGAATTTACACGGTATGAAATACTAAAAATTCTTGCTGCATACCTTGATTCCAAAATCGTTGTCTGCAATCTTGGAATCCCGTCAAAGGAACTTTATGACATTAAGCATCAGCCTTCAAATTTTTATATGCTTGGCAGCATGGGGATGGCAACACCGATAGGTCTCGGCATAAGCCTTTCAACTAATAAGCAGGTTGTTGTCATTGACGGGGACGGCAGTATCCTGATGAATCCGGGCAGCCTTGCAACTGCCGCGCACTTTTCACCGCCTAACCTGACGATCATTGCGGTTGATAACAGCTCCTATGGTTCAACAGGGAGTCAGCCGACACTTACCGGTTCGTGTGTTGATCTTGCGTTTCTTGCAAAGGGTTTGGGAATCAGGAATGTTGTGAGGGTGGCAAGTAAGCAGCAGCTGAATGACGTATTGACAAGGCCTGAAAAGGGTTTAAAATTTATTCATGCACTGGCATTACCCGGGAATTCCAAAGTCCCGAATATTCCGCTTCATCATCTCGAAATCAAGAAGCGTTTCATGGAATTTATTGTGTCTTAGGTTTGGCTGTTCTGCTCTTTTGCCTTTCTGGATATGTCTTT
>CAZNPC010000220.1:0-2277 GCA_964574765.1 uncultured Nitrospirales bacterium
TTAACCGTGCTGCATGGAAGGTAAGTGTGCATAATCCTGTAAAGATGCTGCATGACGTGAACAAAGAAGTCCTTGATACTGCTTCAGAAGACCAGAAATTTCTCAGACATTACGATGCCGTGATGGCAAAATTCAGGGCTGACATGGATACACGCGGCGGCTGGTTTTACTCTAGCGCTGCTGCACAGGAGATATTACCGATTGCATATTTCTCTGCTGAATACGGACTGCATCACTCACTTCCTTTTTACGCCGGTGGGCTTGGCTTTCTTGCAGGAGATTTTTTGAAGGAAGGCAGCGACCTTGGTGTCCCTGTGATAGCAGTGGGGTTCATGTATCCCGGGGGATATGTGCGGCAGAGAATCAGCACGGACGGCTGGCAGGAAGGCGAGAGTGAAACCCTTGATAGAGAGAATGCGCCCATCTGCCGGGCGCTTGATGATAAAGGGGCTCCTCTGGTAGTAAAGGTTCCCTTTATAAAGCCGGCGGTCCATGTTGAGGTATGGAAGATTCAGGTAGGAAAGGTATCTTTATATCTAATGGATACCGACCTTGAGATAAATGAGCCGTGGAATCGCGGTATATCAGCCCGTTTGTATATTGGAGGGCCTGAACAGCGGCTAAGACAGGAGATTGTTCTTGGAATTGGCGGGGCAGAGGTATTGAATACCCTTGGTATAAGACATTCAATCCTTCATCTGAATGAGGGCCATCCTGCCTTTGCCATCCTTGAACGGATTAGAGAAAGGGTGGAAGCAGGGATGGACTTTGATAAGGCTTCAAAGCAGGTCAGGGCAACCACGATATTTACTACACATACACCGGTGCCTGCAGGTCACGATGTTTTTCCTTTCTCATTGCTGGAAAAATATTTTCATGATTACTGGCCTGCCCTCGGGCTGGACAGAGATGCCTTTATGCAGTTGGGAATGAACCCGGACGACCCATCAGCCGGGTTCAATATGACGGCCTTTGCCATGAGGATGTCGGAATACAGGAATGCCGTTAGCCGGAGACATGGTGAAATCACGCGTAAGATGTGGCGCTCCCTCTGGCCCGGGATTCCTGAAGAGAAAATCCCTATAGAATCTATTACAAATGGTATCCATATATCCACATGGATTGAGCCAAGGATCCAGCTTTTATTGAACAAGTTTATGGATATGGACTGGCTGAATCAGGAAGATGTGTCAGAGACATGGAGATTAATAGAGGACATCCCCGATGAGGAGATATGGAAGACACATTATTGGCTGAAGATGAAATTAATAGTAAGAATAAGGGAGAGAGCCAGGCAGAGGTGGCTAAACGATTCTGCGGACCCGCGTATTATTCTTGCTTCAGGCGTGTTACTTGACCCGAATGCGCTGACACTGGGTTTTGCCCGAAGATTTGCCACTTATAAAAGGGCCACTTTAATTTTGCACGATCTCGAACGTCTCAGAAAGTTACTGAATGACCAATGGAGACCTGTCCAGATTATTTTTGCAGGGAAGGCCCATCCTGATGATGAACCCGGCAAGCATCTCTTACAGCAGGTATTTAATATAGCAAAGGACCCTTCCTTTGGCGGTCATGTAGCCTTTGTAGAGGATTATGATGAACAATTGGCTCAGTACCTTGTGCATGGAGTCGATGTATGGCTTAACAACCCCATTCCACCCCTTGAGGCGTGTGGAACAAGCGGGATGAAGGCGTCGCTTAATGGGGTTCCAAATCTGGGGATACTTGACGGCTGGTGGATAGAGGGTTTTAACGGCAAAAACGGCTGGGCATTTGAAGGAGAAGGTGGAGAGGACAGAGACGGGAAGGATTCAGAGGCCATCTATAATATTCTTGAAAAAGAGGTGATTCCTCTCTATTACAGTGTGGACGACGACGGCATCCCTCACGGATGGATCAAGTTCATGAAAGAGGCTATGATAAGCACTGCTCCAGCATTCAGTGCCCGTAGAATGGTAAAGGAGTATGCGGAGAAGTTTTATCGGAACGCCCTGAAATCGGCTGTGGAAACAGAGTGATAAATTTCTGAATTTTAATGAGTAACCTCTTTTTATTGCTATTAACTAAAACAGAAATTTTTTAAATGACGTTATATGCTCATTAATATTTTTAAGTAGACATGGGGATGTTTTTTTGCTTTACTTTAAATAGTAGAGATTACTTCCAAAGTTAAACCCTTTATTGAGGAGTGGATATGAAAGATTTAAAGAATATTTTTTTAAATTTTTTTATCATAACTTCTTCTATATTGTTTTCCGTTCTTATTATCAATAC
>CAZNPC010000221.1:0-2265 GCA_964574765.1 uncultured Nitrospirales bacterium
CTTTAATTCGTATTCCTTAAATGTTAGAATAGGCAATTCATAATAATTAAGGAGATATCTATGTTCCCATTTTTCTTGAAAGCGAAAACAATTTCTGACGCCTGGTTTCAGCTTATCTATAATATTTTTGATCATTCTTATACCCAGAAGATACAGGCGGGTTCTTTTGAAAAAGAGCAGTACCGCCTTCAGTATCCCGGATTAGCTGTATTCATCGAACACCCGGACCAGGATATGGTTCCCATTATACCGCCTGCTTTGGGAATCCCTTCTCCAACGGATATGAATTACATCGAAGACTATTTTGCGAATTATCTGATGGACCCTCAGCTTTCTGAAAATGAGACGTACAGGTATTCAAGCAGAATACATTATCCTATGCCTAAAGGCGGGACGCAGTTAGAGCGGGTCATTACGATGCTTAAAGAAACTCCGCTTACAAACCAGGCCATTGTTGAAATAGGCTCTCCTGAAGACCATGATATCTGCATTGGCAATGACGGAAAACTCGATCCCCCGTGCCTGAGATTATTAGACTTCAAGGCCATTCCTCAGGGTGATGATCTAATTCTTACCTTATCGTGCTATTTCCGCTCGTGGGACCTGTGGGCGGGATTCCCTTCCAATCTCGGAGGCCTGGAATTGCTTAAGCAGTATGTAGCAGATGAGGCAGGACTTAAAAGCGGGCCTATGTACGTCTACAGCTCAGGCGGGCATATTTACGGCTATCAGGAAGAAATAGCGAGATTGAGAACGTTGAAAACATAGTTCAAACCGATCAAACCCCCGTAAAGTTCTTTAGAACTTAAACCACGGGGCAGGCGTTCAAGCAGTTCAAACCGTTTATTATTAACACATAATGTCTGTGATCAGTGACGGGTGAGCAGTAACCGGTGATCAGTCCTGGAGTTCCTTAGTACCCCAGTTCCACAGTACCCTGGTTCTAAGGCACTATGGCTCTATGGCGCCCTGGCTCTACTTGTCCCAAGTTCACTTGTACTTTACGGGATGGAACTTTTCCTCAAGCCCCTTTGTCTTATATACTAAGAAACAATATAGAGGGGTTATCTTGAAAAAGTTTTTTAAGCCGACAATCGCGAAATTAATCCTTGCCTTAGCTATTTTCTCCATTCTGCCGGTTAATTCGTATTTGGTGCAGGCTGTTTGCGAGACCTGTATCCCCCCGTATGGTTGTAATTGCCCGGAATCTTACACGATACATATTTCGCTTTTATCCGCCATACTTCATTGGAAATTCAGGTTTTTAAAAAATATTGATTTTGACATTGCAACTGCTGCCGGCCTGACATCCGCCTATTTATTATCAATTGCCATTATTTTTTTATGGAAAAAAATACCAGCTAAAAAAATACAGGCTGTGAAGGAAGTCCTGAAGGTGTCAAAGTGGAAACTGATCATTTCAGGCCTTGGATGGTTGTCACTCTTTGCCATGGAAACAGATTTTGTAGAAATAGGATTGTTTCCATTTACTCTCGTAACGTTCATTGTGTTCTTTAAAATAAACATTATATTCGTCCATGTTTTCAGTGCATTGCAAAGTTTCCCTTTTTATATATCATGGGATATCAACCTTAACTCTGCCTTCTATCCTCGTGATGGAGGATTTATTTTTATAATTTTCCTGATAATCGTTCAGTGGTATCTGCTTTCCTGCCTTATTCTCTTTTCCGTAAAAAAAATATTAAGACGTAAATCGGTTACAAATTGAGAATGGAGAATTGTTAATTTTATCCAGCCTCAGGCAGATCCGCTCTCCACGGCGAGTCTTCGACCGTGGAGGACATTTTGCATTTAAATACATGTGATATACTTTAGTGACAATCAGGGGAGGTGGCTTATGAGTGATTTGAAACAGAGGATTTTTGATGCAGCAAAGGACATGCAGTTAGTTAACTTCTCTACGATAACAGATGACGGGAAACCGTGGGTACGTTATGTCATGGCTAAAGCTGACAATGACCTTACTTTCCGTTTCTGCACGCGTCTGGATTCAAGAAAGGTCGCTCAGATCAAAAAGAATCCGAACGTGCACATTTCCCTTGGGGTATCAAGCCTGGAGACTGCAAAAAATTGGGTGCAGGTAGAGGGAACTGCCGAGGTCTCAACAGACAGGACTGAACTTGACGCGTACTGGTTTGATGACCTGAACAATTATTTCAACGGGCCTGATGATCCGAACTACTGTATTGTAATTATCAAACCGTCAAAAATCGAATTCGGAACAATGGGCAGTAAGACTCCTGA
>CAZNPC010000222.1:0-2242 GCA_964574765.1 uncultured Nitrospirales bacterium
CTCTTAAGGTTGGATGTTAACGCGCAGACAACAACTGTGTTTATCTTACTTTTATTAAAAACGTCGTTCTGTATTACAACATGCGGATGCCGGAATCCCGGCGCGGAACCGGACGGAGGCCCCAGGTCCACCCAGAAAACATCTCCCTGCCTGATCACCATTCTTCCTCTTTAAGAAGTTTAGCGTAATGTTCTTTCCCGGCTTGCCTGAGCTTTTTCTCTTCACCGGTTTCTTTCTCTGAGTACACTTTATTGAGGGCATCCAGAATCTTTTTGTTTTTCTGCTTTTCTATGTAATCTCTCGCAGCTTCAGCAAGGATCTGACTCCTCGGCCGTTTAAGCTCTTTTGACAGTTTTTCAATATCTTTAAATAATTTATCCGGTATTGATATGGCTGTTTTCATGCTTTTTCTCCAATTTAGTTATACTATTAGTATAACTATCATTCCTACCTGTGTCAATACCTGTTATTAATCGCAATTGCTTCATAAAACAAAGGCCGGATAGATGAAAGTTTTATACTCTTCATGCCAGCTCTTTATTCCTCTTTTAGTATTTTAACGTCGATTTTACCCTTTAGACCGTCAGCAAATTTTTCAGCATCCTTATCATCGCCGACAATTGATCCATAGTGCATAGGGATAGCCAGCTCGGGCTTGATATCCAGTGCCGCTTTAACCGCTTCATCAGCGGTCATGACATATGTCCCGGAAACAGGCAGAAGAGCGATATCAGCTTTAAATGTCTTCATCTCTGGAATATGGTCAGTGTCACCTGCAATATAGATTCTCTTTCCCGAAACAATAAAGATATATCCGACCCAATTCCGGTCTTTGGGATGGAACTGCTTGTTTGTATTGTATGCCGGGACCGCCTCTATCTTTATTCCGCTGACTTCCAGCCTGTCCCCCGGCTTCAGTGTTTTAATATTTCCTGAAAGCCTGACTGCACAGTCAGGTATCGTAACTATTACTGTATCACTTCCCTGAAGCTTTTTTACGTCGTCAGGTGAGCAGTGATCGCGATGCTCATGAGTAATGAGAATTAGATCAGCTTTATCTTCCTTCTTTATTTTAAATGGATCTGTATAAACAGTCTTTCCATCCGCTATGATCTTGAATGTATCATGTCCAAGCCAGTGAATATTTGTTAACATTGCACTAACCTCCTCTCCTTCTGCATTATTTAAGGGTATCATTATAAAAATCAGGAATACGACGACACTGAAGACAGCTTTCATTTGCTCCATTTTTTACCTCTGCCTAAGGAAGAATATTGTGATTATATCACACCTGTTAATAATCAGAAAGAAAGTTCAGAAGCTGTTCCCTGTGGTATAATGCACATGACCTTATAGAGGAGGATCATGTGAAACCGCACAAAAACATTCTGTCTACTATTGGTAATACGCCCATTGTGCAGCTGACACATATAACAGCCCCTGACAGCGCCGAGATATGGGCAAAACTTGAGGGATTTAATCCGGGCGGTTCGGTCAAAGACAGAATTGCCCTTGCAATGATCGAAGCCGCAGAACAGGAAGGACTTCTTCAGCCCGGCGGTACGATTATAGAACCTACAAGCGGAAATACCGGCATTGGCCTGAGCCTGGTATCGGCAGTAAAAGGCTACAGGCTGATACTCGCAATGCCTGAGACCATGTCTATGGAAAGAAGGCAGATATTTCAGGCCCTCGGTGCAGAGCTGATTCTAACACCCGGCTCAAGCGGAATGATGGGCGCTGTGGAGGCGGCAGAGATAAAACTAAAAGAAAACCCTGCTTACTTTATGCCTATGCAGTTTGAAAACCCGGCTAATCCCGAAATTCACAGAAAAACAACTTCAATGGAGATCATTGACGCGCTGGGGACTGAAATCCATGGATTTGTGGCAGGCGTAGGAACAGGCGGTACTATCACTGGAATCGGGGAAATTCTCAGATCCAAAAACCCGGATATCCTGATAGCCGCTGTCGAACCCGCGGGATCACCTGTTTTGTCCGGCGGAGACCCCGGGACGCATAAGATCGCCGGCATTGGGGCAGGTTTTTATCCCGGAATATTAAACACTAAGATCTATGACGAAATAATACCGGTTACTGACAATGACGCTGCGGAAACAGCAAGGCGGCTTGCACTTGAGGAGGGTATTCTCGCGGGCATATCTTCGGGTGCCGCAGCCTGGTCAGCGCTTAAAGTAGCTCAAAAGCTTGGAAAAGGTAAAAAAGTTGTTGTGATCTTTCC
>CAZNPC010000223.1:0-2231 GCA_964574765.1 uncultured Nitrospirales bacterium
CTGGCACGTATCGAGCAGCGTGGCTACGCCCTGTTGGCAGAACTGGGCGCGCCGTACCCGGATCAGGTGCTGACCGTCGGCGGTGGTGCGGTGAATGCCGGCTGGACGGTAATCCGCGAACAGTTGCTGGGCGTGCCCGTGACCCAGGCAAAGCAACAGGAGGCAGCATTTGGCGCAGCGCTACTGGCCCGAGGTGGCCAATTAAATCCGTAGGTTGTTGCTAAGCGCGGCAACGCCCATCAGCCCGGGCTGATTATCCTGATACCCAGCAGGAAGATATTGATAGCAGGGCCAGTGAATCCGGAATGCAGCGATCGAGACTCAGATTATGCCAAAGCGATTCCTCATCATAGATCAAAACTGCTATCGCGATGATAGCCTCGCCTTTCTTATAGAGAATTATCCACAGGTTCGGTTCGTCATCCCGGATGTTGCGTTTGTTGAAATGTGCAAGTCAATCTCTTGGGAAAGCACGATCAGACAATCACTTAAAATTCTGTCTGAAACCCCAAACCGCGTTTACGCCGGAATAACCGTTGGAGAAGCGATTCGTCTCGAGATCAAAAATCGCAAAACAACTTCGAATCGGCACTTGGTTTGTCGTAGATTTACACCTGTTATTAGATCGCTTCTACGAGAAATTCAATCTGGTACAAATGGAAGTGCATTTGCAAAGTTTCATTCTCAGGTAGGCGAAATCCGCAAAGAACTCTATAAAGAGGAACTAAATCATCAGAAAAACTTACGGACATTGGCTGAACTCGTTAAATTACAAAGGATTCTATCGAAAAAGACGTGCTTAAGTCACTTCGAAACGGCTGCTTTGCAGACGAGGAAATCGCAGAGCTTGCTTTGCGAAGCGCGCCCAATCTCATGAGTCAATTCTTCGAGATAGTTAACTTCCCGAAGAACGAAATTGCTAGATTTCTTAAAACGGAACCCCTCGCTTTTCGGTTTACTTTGCTGCAATTATGGTGGTCTCTTGATTGGATAGCTCGCGGTGGCCTGGAATCCCTCTCTGCCAAGAAGGCAACAAATGACCTTCTCGACCAGGGCTATGTGCTGATCGCTACATTTTTTCATGGCATCCTAAGCAAAGATGTCAAGGCCAACCGAGCATACCGCGCCATGCGGTACATGCTAAAAATTTGATCGCATACAAGACACTGCACTTGGTTGTTAACTGCCAGATTCCGCCTTGACAAGGTTAACGTATATGTTAACATTTGGTCCGTGAGAGAAATAGTATTCTACCGAACGGAATCGGGGAATTGTCCAGTAGAAGAATTCCTGGATACCCTATCTTCGAAACAAGCTCGAAAAGTAACGTGGGTAATGCAGCTGGTCGAAGAGCTTGAAATCGTTCCTGTTAAATATTTCAAAAAAATGACTGGGACGGATGATCTCTGGGAAGTCCGGGTTCAATCTGGCAATAACATTTTTCGCATATTGGGTTTTCTCGAAAAGGAGCGCCTTGTGGTTCTGAACCACGCTTTTCAGAAGAAAACGCAGAAAACCCCAAGGAAGGAAATTGTGGTTGCAGAGGCCCGGAAAAAAGACCATTTTTCAAGAGGTAGTCGTTGTGAGTGATTTGAAGAAATACGTCAAAAAGAGAAAAGCAAAAGACGCAACATTTGCGGAAGGCTATGAATCAGGATACTCAGATTTAAAACTGGGTGTAATGCTGCGCCAGGCAAGAGAGAATGCGGGTTTTACTCAAGAAGAATTAGCCAGGAAATTAAACACAAAAAAATCCGCTATCTCAAGAATTGAAAACCATGCTGAAGATATTCGCCTGTCCACGCTTGAGAAGGTGGCTGAAGCATTAGGGAAAACATTAAAGCTGTCCATGCACTAGAAAGGCAGCCAACAAAAAGCTTCTGGCCGACATTTAACCCGGCTTGGCGGCTTGATGCAGAACCTCCCTAACAACCGGGCACTACTTCTGCAAACCCCCTTCCCTGACCCAGATCGCCGTGGCACCGGCTACCGCCGCCGGCATGACGATAAAGTTGAGCACAGGAATCAGGGTGCACAACATCACCAGCCCGCCGAAGCTCCACGCCAATAACGGGCGCTTGCGCAAACGCGCGCGCTGGTCCTTGAAAAACAGTTGATGATTGGCCATTGGATAATCCATGTATTGCACGGTCATCATCCAGGCACTGAACAGAATCCACAGCACGGATGCTGCCACGTTGACCAGCGGAACCAACAGCAGAATCAACAAA
>CAZNPC010000224.1:0-2220 GCA_964574765.1 uncultured Nitrospirales bacterium
TGATTGTGATTGCCGTCGGATTCACGCCGCTTATGGCAGCGCCGCTGGTCACTTACAACACTGTGGGTATTTTTCTGGCGAGCATTATGGCCATATCCGGTGTAGCGACCATATTTATTCTGCCGTCCCTGATCACTGTTCTCGAAAAGCGGCTGTTTCGAAAATATTCGTAATTCCGCTTCAGAACCTGGTGACTGGATCTATGACCGGTTCTGAATGGTCAACACCTGTTATGACGCAAATGATAAAGGAGGAATTATAAATTGATTAAATCACTTCTGTTAACGAAAAAACTGATCCGGAAAAAATATCCTGCATTCGACTACACAGTCTTTAAGGATACGCCAATTACAAATCTGAATAAACCTTTGAATGAATGCAAACTTGCACTGCTGACTACCGGTGGGCTCCATTTAAAAAGTGACTTACCGTTTGATACCAAATTTCTTGAAGGAGACTGCTCTTTCAGGATTCTGCCCGGAGCGGTCAGCCATGATGATATAACCATAACACATGAGTCATATGACCATAAATTTATAAACGCTGATCTTAACTGCGTATTTCCGCTGGACAGGATGAAGGAATATATTAATGAAGGAAAAATTAAATCTCTCTCAGAGGAGCATTACAGTTTCATGGGGCATATTTACGTTACAGGACCTCTCCTGGATAATTCAAGAAAAGCCGGAAAGCGACTGAAGGAACTCGGAATCGATATTGCATTCTTAACGCCGACCTGAGTTATCTGCAACCAGTCGGTCGGACTGATCGCACGGGGGATAGAAGAAGCGGGAATAAGCACCGTATGCACTACATTCAGAAGAGACATTATTGAGCTTGCAAGACCACCGAGAGTATTATCCATGAAGTTTTCCCCCGGGAAACCGCTTGGGAACCCCGGTGATATAAAAACCCAGCGCGGCATTATTGATGCCGGGTTTGATTTACTTCAAAAGAATATAAATGATATGACAATAGTCGACCTGCCCTTCCGATTAAAAAAGTTCGGGATATTCTAATGAAAAAAAAGATCATTATTGCACTGGCTGTAATTGTTCTGGTCGCATTATTCAAGGTATTTAATGTTGAAGATTACCTGACACTATCTTATATAAAAAATTCGCAGGTTCAATTTGAAACATTGTATGCAGAAAACCGTGCAGCTGTAATTGCCGGTTTCATGTTGACATATATTGTTGTAACATCACTGTCCCTCCCCGGCGGAGCCGTGATGGGACTTGCTGCAGGCGCATTATTCGGTTTGTTAACAGGGACCATTGCAGTGTCCTTTGCGAGCACTGTTGGCGCAACCATCGCCTGCTTTGTTTCGAGGTTTATGCTCAGGGACTGGATTCAGAACAGGTTTGGAGACAGGCTGAAGACAGTCAACGAAGGAATTGAGCGGGAAGGGGCTTTTTATCTGTTTACACTGCGGTTAATCCCCGTATTCCCTTTCTGGCTGATAAATCTGATAATGGGCCTCACAAAGATACCTCTGAGAACCTATTACTGGGTTTCACAAATAGGCATGCTGCCAGGCACCCTTGTATTTGTAAATGCAGGCAAGGAACTCGGAAAAATAGAATCCCTTTCGGGAATATTTTCACCGGGGCTGATTCTGTCATTTGCACTTCTTGGATTATTTCCGATTGCAATAAAAAAACTGCTGGCTTTGTATAATGCGAGACAATATAAACAGCTGAGCACAGAAGAATCCGGAGACTGAGAACATCAGTTCTATATCCCTCATCGCCAGAATCTGGATCTGTGGGAGGTGAATGCATATGAAAAATAAGTTCATTTTTTTGTTCCCGGTCATTTTTTTTTCGCTTTTATATACGGATAGTGTTCGAGCTGCCGACAAAACTCCTGAACAGCTCGTGGACAAAGCCAGAGCTCAGGTTACATCAGTATCTATTCATGACGTGAAAAAAATGCTGGATACCGAAGAAAATGTAATTATCCTTGATGTCAGAGACAAGGAAGAATACGAAAAAGGACATATTCCGGGAGCAATACATATCTCAAGAGGGTTACTGGAATTTATGGTAGAAGATAAGATATCTGACAAAAACGCCAGGATAGTCGTGTACTGAATATTTGAAAACAGGTCGCCGTTGGCTACCAGAAGATTAAACGAACTTGGATATAAAAATGCTGTTCTCATGAAAGAAGGGCTCAACGAGTGGGAAAAAGCAGGTTACCCGGTTGAGTCCGGAA
>CAZNPC010000225.1:0-2190 GCA_964574765.1 uncultured Nitrospirales bacterium
TATAATAGGTATTACTTTTGTTTTTGAAAATACATATATAAGCACTATACTGTTAATCCTTTTATGGCAAACCACTTTCTTGGTCATTAAATAAAAGGTTTTGTTATAATTGTGTGATTTAATATTAAATTGGCTTTTTTCGAAACTTTATTAAATGATGACAGAACCTCTTACAGATCAGATTATTCATAAACTTGAACGAGCGGCCGAGCTTTATCATCGTTTAATAGTAGTTGTGGCTCCGGCTTGTGCGGGAAAGACTATGGCATTACAGGCTGTGAAAGAACGCACAGGCGCTCCAATGGTCAATGTAAACCTGGAGATCTCCAGGATGTTGCTGGATTTAACAGAACGTCAGCGAGCGCTTCAGTTTCCCCGGTTGCTAAATGAGATAGTGACTCAATCTGACAGCGATCTCATCTTGCTGGACAATATCGAAATCATTTTTGATATATCGATTAAGCAGGACCCGCTTCGACTCCTGCAGGGTCTCTCACGAAACAAAACTGTGGTGGCTGCCTGGAATGGTTCTATAACGAATGGTTACATGACTTATGCGATGCCGGAACATCCGGAATATCGGAAGTACCCAGTGAGGGATTTCTTAGTGGCAAGCCCGATGGCATCGACACAAAAGCAGAAGAATTGATTATAAAGGGGGCCAATCAATGAAGTATGGCGATTTAATACAGTTTGAACCTATCGAGTCAGTAGTCCAGCTCCGTGAAGCTGATAAAGCCTCAGCAGCCAAACAACTTGTGCACACTTATGTAATATCAGAAGAAATGTCCGAGCGGTTTGCTGAACTTGCCATCCCCCAGCTTCAGTTTGAAAAGCCTTTCGATAATAAAGGTCTCCTGATTGTTGGTAATTACGGCACTGGTAAATCCCACCTTATGTCTGTGATTTCCGGCATTGCCGAACGAGCGGAGCTCGTGTCTGATATCAAAGATAAACGGGTTGCAGAGGCAGCGGTGGATATAGCCGGGAAATTCAAGGTCGTGCGTACTGAGATTGGCGCTACGACGATGTCTCTGCGCGACATACTGGTGGCGGAACTCGAGGAGCACCTGAGCGCCTATGGTGTAAGTTTCACTTTCCCGGATGCCGGCCAGGTTTCCGGTAACAAGCGCTCCTTTGAGGATATGATGGCTGCCTTCCATGCGGAGTATCCCGACCACGGTCTTCTCTTGGTGGTAGACGAACTTCTTGATTATTTGCGCACCCGGAAAGACCAGGAACTGATCCTCGATTTGAACTTCCTGCGTGAGATCGGAGAGGTCTGCAAAGATCTACGCTTCCGGTTTATAGCCGGTGTCCAGGAAGCAATATTCGACAGCCCAAGGTTTTCTTTCGTTGCAGACAGCATACGCCGGGTCAAAGACCGCTTTGAACAAATCCTTATCGCCCGCAAGGATGTTAAGTTCGTAGTGGCAGAGCGCCTGCTCAAAAAGACAGCCGGGCAGCAGTCTGAAATCCGTGAATACTTGACTCCTTTCGCCAAATTCTATGGGCACATGAATGAACGGATGGACGAGTATGTCCGTCTTTTCCCTGTCCACCCGGACTATATAGATACCTTCGAACGTGTGACCGCAATAGAAAAACGCGAGGTCCTCAAGACTCTGTCCCTTGCAATGAAAAAGCTTCTTGATAAGGATATCCCAAAAGACTATCCAGGTCTCATAGCATATGACAATTACTGGAACACTCTGAGAGAAAACCCCTCTTTCAGGGCCGTCCCGGATATCAAGGCCGTGATTGATTGCACTCAGGTACTTGAGTCCCGAATTCAGCAGGCCTTTACGCGTCCAGCATATAAGGATATGGCGCTCCGTCTCATTCATGCCCTATCCGTCCATCGCCTTACCACAGGTGATATCTATTCCGCCCTGGGTGCGACAGCGGAAGAGTTGAGGGATGGCCTATGCTTATATCAGCCCGGCATCGAGGATCTCGGAGGCGAACCTGCTGACGACCTCCTGACCCAGGTCGAGACAGTCCTAAAGGAAATTCATAAAACCGTAAGCGGCCAGTTTATCTCTTCCAATCCGGATAACCGCCAGTATTACCTCGACCTCAAGAAGACAGACGACTTTGACGCGCTGATAGACAAGCGGGCCGAAAGCCTCGATGACACCCAGCTTGACCGTTATTACTATGAGGCGCTCAAGCTTGTAATGGAATGTA
>CAZNPC010000226.1:0-2150 GCA_964574765.1 uncultured Nitrospirales bacterium
TAAGAACAATCATGAATAGTCTGGTTAGTTGCATAGTATTTTATTCTTTTATATACCGGGTAGAGCGGGAGGCTTGCGCCTCCGTTGCCCCCTAAGAACTGTGCAAGCGAGTTTCCCAGCACACAGCTCAAGCCTCTGTAAGGTTCTATTTTACTAAAACCCGGCAGTTTTATTGTTAACATTCCACTGCTATATTGCCACAGTGTTGGACAAAAGCCTCCGCCTTTCAAAATATTCCCGATACTCCGGATCAAAAGGAATTGCTTTTCCTTTGATCTTTATATATCGGAACAGTTTTGCTTTGGCAGGTTTGAACAGTTCATGGATTTTGTATTTCCCGATCTGTTGTTTGCTCTTGCAGGAAAACACCGATTTCTGACCGGTCAGACTGAAGTATTTCTTCCTTATCCAACCCGGCCCTTTGTTCGGATGTCTCCTTCTTGCCCACTTCATCAGTGCCTCGTAGATGACTGTATCTGCACAGGCAAAGGCTCTGGCCGACTGCACGAGTTTATGATAATTAACCCACCCTCTGATTTTCGGGTTGAGTCTTGTTATCATGTCCTCTGTCTTTGAGCCCTTGCAGTTTTTGATTTCTCTGCGGATACCATCCAGAAAACATTTTCTGTTTTCCTTCGATGGTGTCGTGATCAGTTTGTTACGGAACTTCCGCATGTTCTGACCAAGGAAATCAAATCCATCTTCTATTCGGACAATCTTTGTTTTCTCAGGGGAAAGCATAAGCCCTCTTGGTCTGAGAAACTCGTTTATAGCAGGTAATATATTATTCTCTAAAAGCTCTCTGCTTTCTGCCGTGCATATGAAATCATCGGCATACCGGACAAAGTTCACTTTCCGTCGTGGTGGACATGATTCCTTAATGACTTTTTCCAGTCCATCAAGCGTCATGTTTGCCAGTGTCGGTGAGATAATGCCACCCTGAGGTGTTCCCGCCTTTGTCGGAAATAGCTTTCTGTGTTGTACATAACCACTCTTTAGCCATTGGCTTAACATCTTTTTGTCTATTAAGATGTTGACCTTTAGCCAGTCATGGTCTATCCAGTCAAAACAGGTTTTTATGTCCGCATCAAGTATCCATTTCGGTGAGTATGACTTTGCAAGCGCATTGAAACACTGGGATATGGCATCTCTGCAAGCCCGGTAAAACCGGAATCCATAGGAGTTGTCGTCTGCCGTTGTTTCCGCTACCGGCTGCACTGTCAGTAAATACAGTGCCTGCCATGCTCTGTCCTTTATCGTTGGAATACCCAGCGGACGTTTCTTGCCGTTTCTCTTGGGGATTTCTACACGTCTCAGGGGCTGGGATTTATATCCCCGCCTCTTCAGTGACAGCACTCCCCTCATCTTCTTTGCAGGTGTGTTCCATTTAATTCCGTCAACCCCTGCTGTCCTCGCACCTTTTGTTGAGGTGGCCATTTTTACTGCTAACAATTTTGCAGAGAAAGAATGGCTTAAAACCCATTGCAATGATCTGGCTTTATTCCGCTTCCCTTCCCGCACTGCCTTCGCAATACGCACCTGAAGCCTTTTTGCTTCGGCTTTCACTTTCTTCCAGTCTATGGTTTTCCAGTGACTGCCTAAGCATGAAGCAGCACCAGTGAGTTTTACAACTCCCGTCATTTGCTTTCTCCATTTAAAGGTTCTTCAGATTCTCTCACGAACAGACACCGCCTGGAAGTCTGCTCTCTTTCGAGCCGGATGATGTTTCAACCCGTATCCATTCCGTTACAGAATGGCTTTCGCTTTCTCCAGATTCTTTTACCCGCATATCCAACAGCGTGCCTTGCGGTTTCGCCTGCTCAGGTTTCTCACTGAGCGGATATACGGGCTTACCACGTTCCGCTTTGTTACTACAGATAACTTAGATCCATCCCGTACGCCGGTGGAGCAACGTTCACGTATGGCCACGTTAGAGAGCCATAGCCTGTCCACTTACTTTTTTGGTTTGAGCCTTTCAGTCTGGTTGGCTCGTTTCTTCTTAACGACGCTGCAGATGTTCGCATATGCTGATCTTATTATCCCATCATAGCCCTTACCCGTATCAGACTATCGGGAGGGTATCCATCTCACGATTTCCTCCCCGGTCGAAATGACCTTTGGTACATTGTCGAAAGGGCTTCACACCCCAT
>CAZNPC010000227.1:0-2126 GCA_964574765.1 uncultured Nitrospirales bacterium
ATAACTATGACGCCAATAACAGGCTCTCTGTAATCACATACCCTGATACCTCAACAGTCACATTTTCTTATGATGCCAATGGAAACAGAATACAGATGGTTGACAGTCTCGGGACCTCGACATACTCATATGATGCATTAAACAGGATGGTTTCATATACCGACCCGTTTGGAAATACTATCGGCTATGGATATGACGCCAACGGTAACAGGATATCATTGACCTATCCTGACAGCAAGGTAGTAAATTATGTTTATGATGCACTCAACAGGCTGACATCCGTATCAGACTGGCTTGCAAATACAACTGCATATGAGTATGATGCCGCCGGCAAGCTTGTAACCACAACAAATCCAAATGGCACAACAGCCAATTACTCCTACGATACAGCCGGAAGGCTTACAGGGCTTTCAAACGAATACCCGGATACATCGGTTATTTCAAGCTATACATACACCCTCGATGAAATCGGGAATCATACAAGCGCGGTAAAGGATGAACCGCTACTTCCAATACTCACAAACAAAAACATTACCTATACCTATGATGCAGAAAACAGGCTTACAAACACTGACGGCACAACCTTTACCTATGATGCCAACGGCAATCTTACAGCCAAGGGGAGCGATACATACACCTACGATTATGAAGACAGGCTTGTGCAGAGCAATATTGAAGGAATAGTTTCACAATACAGTTATAACGGACTTGGGAACAGGCTTTCAAAAACAGAAAGCAGCGCAACTACAAGATATGTGCTTGATATAAACAGAAAATTAGCGAATGTCATTGCAGAGACAGACAATGCCGGGACAATAACAGCCTATTATATCTACGGCCTTGGCCTCATTTCAAAGGTCTTACCAGACGGAACAGCTTCTTATTTCCACTATGACTCAAGAGGAAGCACCGTTGCCTTGAGTGATGATTTAGAAAATCTGACTGATACATATGCATATGACACATTCGGCAACCTTGCCAACAGCCAGGGCACGACAGCGAATCCATTCAAATATGTCGGCAGATATGGGGTAATGGATGAAGGGAACGGCCTTAACTTTATAAGAGCAAGGTACTATTCGCCTGAAAAAGGAAGGTTTATTACAAAAGACCCTCAGACCGGGAATAACAGAGACGGGCAGAGTTTGAATAGATATATTTATGCGTTGAATAATCCGGTTATGTTTATTGATATAAGTGGGTATTCTGCAAAAACAATAGATGAGGGGTCAGTTCAAAACCTTTTATTAACTTCAGACGATCTCCATATTGATCAAATTGAAAATGAAGACAATAAAAAATTAAACAAAAAAGTTACAAAAAAGTTGCTTTGGGAATCTTTAAAATCAGCAGTTAAAGGTAGTTTGGAGTGGGCTCAGTCAGGAACGGGTAATTTGATTGAAGCGATTGGAGGTGCTAAAAATATACATGATGTAAGCAAAGAAGTTGAAAAGTATGATACAGAAGATGAACTGGTAAATTATATTGATGAAAAATACAATTCTAATCCAACGGCAAGGCAGAACATAGAAGCGTATACAGGAAACTGGGGTCAAATGAATGACGCTGAAAAGAGGAATAATATTGAGGAAGCATTGCAAGCATTAGGCGGAAGAGGGAAATGGAATGTTCGCATAATATGGGATGCTCTTTTTAAGTGAGTTTTTCATGATCTCTTATATTGAGTGAATTTATGAGTCTTAATAATTTCATCGGCTTTTCAATGAGATTTTGCCGGTCACGTAATTTGGGATTTGCCGGTCAACTTCGTGGGATTACGCACCCAACTACCAATAACGGGACCAAATAAAATGCTGACAAAATGAAAGGTGTTGAGTCTAAAATCTCTCACATACGCTGCCGAATCTTTCGCAAGAAGATCAACTGGTTGCCAGCTGTACAAAAATGTTTGAACTTTAGGGTCAATAACGAATCCTTGAGGCGGAGATGGAAGCGTGAGGTTATGAGTTCTCTCATCTGCCATATCCCGATACTCAAATGCTGCAAACGACAGGATGGCAAGTCCCCAGATCACAGATACAACTATCCCGATCCGTGTCCAACCTCCTAATGATCTCATAGTATATTCATCTTCAACTAACATAGTGATGAGGGATGCGAACCTG
>CAZNPC010000228.1:0-2118 GCA_964574765.1 uncultured Nitrospirales bacterium
GCCTGTCAAGAGAATAAAATAGTAAGGTGCCCTGAACAATAAAAGCGTTTACAAAGGTAAATAAACAGGCCCGCTGCCTCCTGATCCCCGTAATCGACGGACATTACATTTTGTTTAAGGTTTTCAGTTTTGAGGTATGACAATAACTCCTCAAGGTCCTTTTTTAAATGTGTCGTACGGGCATCAGTCGCCAGTTTATCCGCCCGGTAGTGCTTGCCTGCCAGTTTATTTGGCATGGTGGCGGGCTGACCTATTTATTCAGCAGAGAACGCCAGACGTAAATGATGTGCGGGACGGTTGAGCCCATGTACCACAAGGGTACAGGGCAGGCAATACTTAGTTGATAATAATATTCATTAGCTTACACTGACTGTGTCATTTGAGAGCGATACCATAATCAGTGACAAGTTAGAATTGAGAAATACGAAATGAGAAGATAACAACAGGGAGACTGATGATAATTTAGCTGCTTCGAGGTAAAGTTCCTATTTCAGAGATTTCAGAAGTTTCCAGTATTCGGGAGGAGGATCTGTGATACCTAAAGCAATTGTGTAATTCAGATCCTGCGTAGGCTGACTATTTATTTCAACCCTTTTTATTTCACAGTTCAATGTTATTGTCTCGCCTGAATACTTAAATGTCAGTTTAAATTCTTTTCGTGGGATAAAAGAAGTGACACACTCCGAAGTAAATGCTGTGAAATTCAAACCACTGACAGAAACATTTTCTATAAAGCCGGAATAATGGGTACCGTCAGAGATGATCTCTGCTTCCAGTTTGACCGGGATTCTCTTGAAATTCCTTATTCCTTCTGCGCCAGACATGTTAAGTGTAATCTACTATCTTCTGCATATCTTGTCAATTATTAATTAAGAACGGCTTTGCATAATCTTAGAGCTGTAGATCTTGATCACATATGGGCAGGCATTAATACAGACAAGGCAAAAGCCTGCATAAGCTATTGCCTTTGGTTTGCATATCATCCCGATCTTATTAAAATTACTTATAACGTTCAAAATAATTTATTATTAGACAAAATGCCCGTTTGATGGTATAACCTTATAAACATATTCAAATATTATTATATTTCTTTTGAACATGAACTTTAATTTCTTAAACACAATAAAGAGAAAGGACGGGTGGCCATCATGAGGTACAAATCAATGTATTTTGTTTTGTCAGTCATTGTAACTCTTCTCATAATAAGTCCGGCAGTATCTTATTCGGATCCGGGCAGTGAACTGGTAGCTGTAGCATTTACAGGGCACACTGACAGCGTTATATCTATGCTTTCTGAAGGTGTTGATGTCAACACAAAAACTTATGATGGTGAAACAGCGCTTATGGCTGCGGCTCTGATAGGGCATACGGAAACCGTTAAGACACTGCTGTCTAAAGGAGCAAATATCAACGCTAAATCCAACGCAGGTGAAACAGCGTTAATGGCTACGTCATTCGCAGGCAATAACGACATTGTCAAAATTCTACTGGCAAACGGCGCTTCAATTAATACCAGGGATCTCAAAGGTGAGACCGCAATAATGGAAGCCGCTTCAGCAGGTCATACTGATACAGCAACTATCCTTATTAATAGCGGTGCCAATCTGCTTGTTAGAGACTTCAACGGTGAAACCGCGCTTATGGAAGCGGCATTCGCCGGGCATACGGAAACTATAAATAAACTGCTCGGTTTCGGAGCAAAGATAAACGAAAAAAACTGCAAGGGCATGACAAGCCTTATGTACGCGTCGATAAAAGGACACCTTAGTGCTGTCAACGCGCTAATAACCAATGGTGCTGTTATCAATGTAAAGACAGAAAACGGACAAACCGCGTTAATGGCTGCTGCTTACGCCGGCCATCATGAGATTGTAAGCACATTGCTGGCAAAAGGTGCTGATGTAAATGTCAAAGACACAGAAAGAAAATCAGCACTTATATACGCGGATATTAACGGTCATTCCAGGATTACCCAGGATCTGCTTGCCAAAGGCGCGGTTAGAAACGACATAAGACCCGTATCTCTTGGCAGTTCCTCAAGAGCGACTATGTTTCTGTCTAGGGGCGTTACCTGCAAGAAGATCTAGGATCTGAGGATATACCGTTGTACAACTTGCA
>CAZNPC010000229.1:0-2113 GCA_964574765.1 uncultured Nitrospirales bacterium
CTGGGGCAGTGCGTATTTGATAGGCACATCGCCTTTCTTGCGCTTAATAAAATCATCAACCATGCCGCTTCCAAGTGGTCCGGGTCTGTAAAGAGCAACAAGGGCAATCAGGTCTTCAAACGTTTCAGGCTTCATCTTTGTCAGGAGGTCTCTCATACCGGAGCTTTCGAGCTGAAAAATACACGTAGTTTTGCCTTCACCCAACAATTTAAAGGTTTCCCCGTCGTCCAGAGGAATATTCCGGATATCAAACCGTGACGATTTTCCGTCCGCCTCAGTCTGGTTTATCAGTTTTTCAGTTCTGTCTATTACTGTGAGTGTCTTTAATCCCAGGAAGTCAAACTTCAAGAGGCCCAGAGCTTCGATGGCTGACATTTCAAATTGCGTAATGATCGCGTCGTCATTGGGCGCTTTATAAAGAGGCAGGAATTCTGTAAGGGGCTTTGGCGAAATAACTACTCCGGCGGCATGTGTGGAAGCATGCCTTGAAAGACCCTCAAGTTTCTGCGCGATATCAATTAACTCTTTAATTGAAGGGTCATTATCATAGAGTTCTTTGATTTTGGGCTCAAGTTTGAGGGCATCCTTCAAAGTAATGTTCGGAATGTTTGGAATAAGTTTGGCTACACTGTCGACCTCTGCGTAAGGGATATCCAGAGCCCGTCCCACGTCTCTGACCGCGGCCCTTGCCTGCATTGACCCGAATGTAATGATCTGTGCGACGTGGTCTTTACCATATTTTTGTGCGACATATTCAATGACCTCGGGCCGTCTGTTCATGCAGAAATCAACATCTATATCAGGCATGCTTATTCTGTCGGGGTTTAAGAACCTCTCAAACAGCAGGTCATACTTTATAGGGTCTATCTCCGTGATATCGAGGCTGTAAGCCACCAGGCTTCCAGCTGCGGAGCCTCTGCCAGGGCCTACAGGAATACCTTTACTTTTCGCGTAATTAATGAAATCCCAGACAATAAGGAAGTAGGAGGAAAAATCCATAGACTCTATCGTCTTCAACTCGCTTTGAAGTCTATCAAGATATGCCGCTGGTATATTACCCTGAAACTTTTTTTGAAGACCCTCTTTGACCAGTTTGCTGAGATACTTGCTTGTATCATAACCTTTGGGCACGGTGTATTTAGGCAGATGAAATACACCGAATTTAAAGTCAAGATTGCATCTGCCGGCGATTTTTTTTGTGTTTTCAATAGCCTCAGGGACATGCTTGAATTTCTCTTTCATCTCTTCAGGGCTTTTGAAATAAAAAGTGTCTTTTGAAAACTTCATCCTGTCAGTGTCATTGACCGTTTTTCCGGTCTGAATACATATAAGTACATCGTGGGCTCTGGCATCGTCCTTTTGCAGGTAATGGCAGTCATTGGTAGCCACAAGACCTATATGCAGGTCGCGGCTCAGTTCTATAAGCTGTTTGTTGACCTCTTCCTGTTCCGGCAGTTCGTTTGCCTGCAGTTCGATAAAGAAATTGTCAGGCCCGAGAATTTTTTTATAATTCAAGGCTGTTTCGCGCGCTTTATCCAGCTGTCCGGAGGCAAGATAATGAGGTATTTCGCCTTTGAGGCATGAAGACAGGCCTATCAACCCTCCACTATACTGAGACAGCAGTTCTATATCTATTCTCGGCCTGTAGTAAAAGCCTTCAAGATAAGCCTTGCTTACAAGCGTAGCGAGATTTTTGTATCCATTGATGTTTTTGCATAGAAGTATCAAGTGGTGTGTGGTGTCAGTACCGCTGCCGGATCCTTTTTTATTAAGATAACTGCCGGATGTGATATATACCTCACAGCCTATGATAGGCTTCATCCCGGCCTTTGAGACCTTTTTGTAAAATGAGATCGCTCCGAACAGGTTGCCGTGATCAGTTATTGCGACAGCCGGAAGCTTGTATTCCCCGGCTTTCTTTATCATGTCTTCTATACGGATTGCTCCATCGAGAAGACTGTAATGAGTATGGAGATGCAGCGGAACAAAATCGGAATGCATCTGGAATTTTAAACTATTACTGGATTGTTAGTCAAACAATACAAACAGCCGTAAAGGCAGTTAATGGTTATTAGTTATTTGTAACATCCGACCGATATATATTGCCAGAAAA
>CAZNPC010000230.1:0-2073 GCA_964574765.1 uncultured Nitrospirales bacterium
AAAAAAGCCGAAACCATCTCGCCGTCCATCCCTACAATACCTGCTTTTTTGCAAAGAGACCAGCTATCACTGCTAATTTGCCCAGTTGTAAAAAAAAGCAATATGATAGGATCACAAGCGCGAATATTGAGCTGAGGAAGAACCCCCTCTTTAGGGAAGGCGCGACCTCGACCTAAAAAGACTGAACCGGCCAACGCCCTATGATCTGGAGTTGATATTTTTGAATCTGGGTAGTGCTTCGCTTGGCCCACCAACCAAAAGACAAGATCCGTTTCGAAAACAGGGTACACTGCGCCATGGCCGGTCAAATCTCCTATAGACATCTTTCCAAAGAAATCGATTCCCTGATCTGCACGATACGGAGTCAAAATCGGCTTGGGAACCCCCAATAGAGTAAGAAGGCGCATGCAGACCATTTCAAAGACATCTGGAGTCAAACTTCTCAAACAGTCATAATATTCCCTCCAGAGAATTCTTCGTAGTTTTTGCTCTTTCACTTTGGGCGGATCACAAGGTTCAACAAAACAGCCTCCTTGAATTTTATACTCAGAAACACTGTTAAAACCAAAACGCGGCTGCTTCCCTTGTGCAATGCTTCCGTGCAAGTGATCCGCGAGATGCTTTTTAACCTTTGAGGCCCATAAAGTAGCTTTTTCTTCTGGAACATCTCCCCATTCTGTGTGCCTGGCAACAATTCTATGTATTACGTCCTCTAATGCTTCAGGAGGAGCGTTTAAAAAAATTTCGGATAAAATTATCTTAGCTATTCTTGACGGACCCGGTTTCATAATTCAATTATTTCGTCTGTAAGCTTCATCCAATCAGTCAACGTCTCCTTTAGTTCTTCAAACAGGTCCTTTAGAGGAAGTATCTCATCTTGGGAAAGAGATTTCAATGTGCTTGTTGGCATTTTTTTAAGTGTTTGGCTAGCAGCCTGTATGCGTGGATTCCAATTTTGTGCAGTTGAAGCTTTTGCTACAGCAAGAGCCTCACTGAACGATTGGTCTGGGTCAAACAGACACTCCTGAGCCTCAATGTTCCCAAGAATATCTCTCAGATTTCGCACATCCAGGTATGTTCTTATTTTAGGTTCAAGTGCACGGCCTAATTCCTCTTCATCCTCCGACGTATGTGGGACTAGAAGCTTGTAAAATTTCTCAAGATTGTCTTCGCTAGTAAATCTATATTCATCATCGTGCCACTCCAGCCAGCCCTTAACCTTCACGACTGAGACAGCCTCGTGAAAAAGTCGGTACATCTTAGGGCTCAACAATAAATAACTTCACATTTTTGTTGGCGACAAAGAGTAGTTCCAGTTAGGCAAAGTATCATGCTTTTTCAGTTGAAGTTGTTCAATTTCCCTATCGGAGACCTTTTGACCATTACTGTATCTCTTGCGAACCAACGTAGCTTTCACCTTTAATCCGGTTCCATGTTTTGGGTTTGTTTTCGTCGTTCTCATATATTTGAGTATTTTTTCGTAGCTATTCAGTGGTACCCCTTCCCAGTTATTACTGATAGCACTAAATAGGCGATGTTCAATCGGGTTCCATTTTGATGCACCTGGAGGATAGTGGCAAACCGTTACATAGAGTCCGAACGGATCACACAGCTTGCGCTGGAGTTCATATTTCCAAGCTCTTGAGCGATATCCGTTACTGCCCCCAGCATCAGCCAGAATGAGAAGGCTTTTGCGTCCCTCATATCTTTTCGCTCCATCCTGCTTCCACCATTTGACAATAGATTCCATCGCAAATGCCGGTGTATCATGATGAATGCCCACAAACATTGAACCCGTATTGGCCAGCATATCATAAATGCCATAGTTTATGGCTATTCCTTCGGCATATTGTCTGAAGTCGTGGTCTCCTACTTCAAAGGCTCTTTTGCGCCATGCCTCTCCATTGTTTTTAAAATCCCCTACCATCTCTTTCTTCTTGCTGTCCACACTAATAGTGGGATTGCCCTCATCAGCAAACTGAGTGCGAAGGAGATTGATGTACTCAAACTGTTGGTTCCTCTGCGCTCGTGCTTCGGGTGTTTTATTCGCACCCAAGGCCCTTTTCTTGTGAT
>CAZNPC010000231.1:0-2050 GCA_964574765.1 uncultured Nitrospirales bacterium
TGGGCAGGACAGGCGAGTTCCCTTATCGTTTTGAGAGAATTAAAGAGTTAGCTGATGCCATTGTTATTGATGAAGCCCATCACTTCCGGAACCCGGGAATAAAAGGGATCGGTGAAATAACGGGTATCAAGGGGGAGAAAAAAAGAAGACCGTCGCGTTATCGATTGCTTTCCGATCTTATTGATGGTCCCAATGGCAAAAAGGAATTATTCATGCTTACAGCAACTCCTGTTAATAACCGCCTTGATGATTTTCGTCATATGGTTGAATTATTTACCCGGCGCAAGGACGATTACTTCAAGACATCAGGCATTCATTCATTGAAGGGTCACTTCATTAAAATGGAACGTGATCTAAAAGAAATGGCGGCCAAGAAAGATGACGATGTTATTGAAACAAATTTAGTTGAGGCAGGGGAGATTCTAACGACCGATAACTTATTTCGCGATCTCGTTGTTCAGAGGAGCCGTGCTTATGTGAAGGAGAGTCAACTAAAGGAAAAAGGAACCTCTGCCAGTTTCCCTGAGCGGGAAGATCCCAGGGTCGGTAATTATTCCATAAAAAAAACCTATGGAAGACTTCTTGGAATAGTTGAGAAGGCTTTTACTAAAAAGACGCCGTTATTTGTACTCGGAATATACTTTCCCCTGGCTTATTACAAGGGTACTGATGAAACAATAGATCCATTTGTGGAAGGTCGCCAGAAGCAGGTTGTCGGTCTGATTCGCACCCAGTTTTTAAAACGATTTGAAAGTTCTGCTCATGCCTTTGAACGCTCCTGTGAGCGACTTTTATTGAAACTTTTCGCCTGGATTGCCAAACATACTGAAACCGATCACGAGAAACATAGACTTGAGCGATGGAAACGCAAACACTCTGATTTGATTGGATATGTTCATGAGCATCAACATGAACTTTTTGGGGGTCAAAAAGAGGAAGATGCTGATGAAGACATTATATCCGACGAAATGTTAGAGGCCGTTGAATATTTAAAAAGAGACGAGTATAAAGTGGTGGAGATCCTTGATGATACTTATGACGACCTTGAACAAATATGCGACTTCTTATATGAATTGCGCAAATTTCAGTCAAAGCATGATGATAAACTAAAAGCCCTTGTAAAATTACTTAAAAATGACCCTGTCTTAAAGAAAGAAAAAGTTCTCATATTTACTGAATTTGCTGAAACTGCCCGCTACCTCAGGAAACAACTAAATGAAGCCGGGATTAGTGGAGTAGAGCAGATTGACAGCGCTACAAAGGCTGACCGAAGTATTATCATCCGGAGATTTGCTCCATACTATAATGATTCGTCCAGTCCCGAGCTTGCAGCAGAGGGCAAAAAAGAGATACGAATCCTCATCTCGACAGATGTATTGTCTGAAGGTCTCAATTTGCAGGATGCAACGAGACTCATTAATTACGATTTGCATTGGAATCCCGTCAGGCTCATGCAGCGCATCGGTCGTGTTGATCGACGCATGAATCCCGATATTGAAGATAAACTCTTGAGTGATCACCCTGAACAAAAGTCTTTGCGCGGCAAAATTGTATACTGGAACTTTTTGCCTCCGGATGAATTGGAGAGCCTGCTTCGACTTTATACTAAAGTTTCTCATAAGACACTCCGCATTTCGAAAACATTCGGTATCGAAGGGAAGAAATTGCTTCGGCCTGAAGATGATTACGACGCATTAAAAGATTTTAATCATTCTTTCGAGGGCACAACAACTCCTCTTGAAGAAATGCACCTGGAATACCAGCAGCTTTTTAAGGATTATCCCGATTTAGCTGAACGGCTTGCGATATTGCCGGGGAAGGTATTCAGCGGTAAAGAATACCCCGGGCCGGATTCAAAAGGGGTTTTCTTCTGTTACTCCATTCCTGCTTTAAACGCAACAGACAAGGTGGATGATAATGAAAAAGAGCCCTGGACGGAAGAGGCCGGTTTTACCCGTTGGTATCTTTATAACCTTGATACCGAACAGATAATTGAAAGTCCTGCTGAAATCATTAATATAATACGGAGCACTCCTGATACACCAAGGCA
>CAZNPC010000232.1:0-2039 GCA_964574765.1 uncultured Nitrospirales bacterium
GAAAGACGGTACCCATGCTTTTCATCAGACCATACATAATAACGGTTGTAGGAGTGAAGTTTACCAACGCTGCACCTGTACCGGACATCTCTACGACTCTGCGTGAATAGCTTATTAAAGAGTTGTAAAAAAAGTATCCGAGAATTGAATGAAATACACCTGCCACTATATAGGCAATAGGTGAATATATGAATTGTCTTAACTCTTTTTTGAATACGTAAAATACCTGTAACATCTTAAT
Source organism: uncultured Nitrospirales bacterium (assembly GCA_964574765.1). Classification (GTDB taxonomy): domain Bacteria; phylum Nitrospirota; class Thermodesulfovibrionia; order UBA6902; family BMS3Bbin08; genus CAZNPC01. The sequence goes on from CAZNPC010000232.1 coordinate 242, forward strand.
ATTTAAACATTATTATTATGTTATTATCAAACAGCAAATGATTATTTGTCAGAAAATGCCGCACTCAGTTTCGGATTGTTCCTCAATTCCAGAGCACTATCTTTACGTCCATTTCTTAAATAAAAAACATATGCCGATTTAATCGCTGCTGCTTCTCCAGGATGATTAATCTTTGCGTAAAAATTAGTTCTCAAATCAGTCCTTGCAGAGTCATAGTATTTCAAAGCCTTTTGAGCATTGCTCATCATCATATAGGTCTCCCCTATCATAAACTCTACAGGAAAGACGCTGTTCAATTCCCTGTGCCTGAAGAACGCGTCGAGGGCTTCGTCAAATCGCTGTTGCCCCCTCAATGCCATGGCATATTCAATCAGCCTATGGTTCATCTCAGGATTCAGTTCATATCCTCTCCTGTAAAACTTCTCCCAGTTTTCTTTGCCGGCCTGATGCGCTTCATATCCCAGTTCAACAAGGCCAAAGCAGTAATTCCTGTCCGTAAGGCATGCCTTCTCAGCAAATTTGTATGCATCATCTGTCCTGTCCAGTTCAAGACTGCCAAAAGCGATATAGGTCTGTACTGATGGTTTCTGCGCAAACCTGCCAAGCTGTGGCATTAATTGATCCATACTCTTTCCAAGCCTCCTCTGTTTATAGGCAATATCTGCCTGTCTGAGGGCATTCCAGAGCTGGCTTCCCCGGTACGCCGGATCAGCAATGACCATTGCAGCTTCGTCCCCGAGCCATCGTTCAATCACCCTCATATAGCCACCATTGACAGAATAAGCAACAACAGCATCCATGACCCTGTACTGCTTTGCAAAAAAGGCATCAAGGATCGTTTGCAAGGCAACGGTCTTGTCCATTTTGTATTCAAAGGCCGCTGTAGGCATTGTGTCCAGATCAAAACTCAATATAATGGGATCTTCTATGTCAGGAAGGGCCTCGATCCCGCAGAGGCTCAATGGGATACCGTCAGTACTTCCCCTGAAACATCCTTCCTCCAGTTTAAATGTAGTAATATCTTTATCACTGAAACTGTAGGTTTTTAGAAATATCCTCAACCGGTTTGCAATGTCAGGATTGGCAAAATGTGCAAAGGGTATGATCCAGTATGCCTCCTTTGCAATTCCAAGCTTTGCCGCGGCAAATATGAAGTTTCCGACGTTATACAAACTCTTGTCAGAAAGGCTGTCAGCCTTTCTAAGCGCTTCCCAGTCTCTTCTCATATAGATGTCTTCGAGTTCTTTGATCTTGTTTTTTGAAATTCGTCTGATGTCATCATGAGTATCAATATTGATGACTGTTGCATTTCTTATTCCCATCTCTGCCCATCGCGCAAGCGCTTCTGAGTGGTCCTCATATCGAGCTACATTCAATATGGGGTCAATACCCAGTATGGGGTAATTCTTTTCCTTTTCACAGGAGAAGGAAAGGAGTGTGAAGGCTAAGAGGCATGAGAATGCTACTCTCATTAATAAATAGTCTGATTTCATCATATATTAATATATCATACAAAGACTGGATGCCAGATCGGGTTCAGCATGACAACTGCAATAAATATCATTCCGGCAATTCCTTTAGCCGGAATCCACTTCCTTACTTCATTCCCACAAAAAAGGCGTCCCGGATTTCCGGGACGCCTTTGAGTGTTATTTAATGGGCATTAATTGTGTACGCCCTTGGTACATGTACTCCATGCATCGGAATTGGACTTTGCATAGCACTTGCCGTCAGATGCTGGTGGTGCCTGCGTCCACGCACTACCGTTCATGAAACCGGTGCCAAAGCCCTTCCACTT
>CAZNPC010000233.1:0-2035 GCA_964574765.1 uncultured Nitrospirales bacterium
GATAATTTTATGGTTGTGTCGGGGTTATTGATAAATACGGTCCCTGAGAAATTGGAACAGGTAAAAAAAGAGCTTGGCGCCATTAATGGGCTGGAGATTCACAGTATCATCGATGATTACAAAATCGTAGCAGTTGTCGAGTCTGAGACTGTAGAAGACGAAATCGCAATTTCAGGGAAAATAGCAAAGATGGATGGCGTCCTCGGCATTAATCTTGCCTATCATCATTTTGAGGATCAGGCAATGGATACTTGATTTACCTGGTAATTGAGCAATTGTAAATTGCAGAAATAACTTTTATGAGAACATCGTCTAAGTAACAAATTTTATCAACTTATTAACTTAAAAGGAGGGAGAAGATGAAACTGAGCCGAAGAAAATTCTTAAAGGCATCGGCAGCGGCTGCGGCTTTGACTGCCGCCGGGGCTTCAACCGACATCCTGGGTCTGTCAGAGGCATCAGCAGCCAAACTTGGCGGTATTAAGTGGATCAAGGCGCCGTGCCGTTTCTGCGGTACCGGATGCGGTATGATGGTCGGCGTGAAAAAGGGAAAGATAGTTGCCACCAAAGGCGATCCTCAATCACCTGTGAACAGAGGGCTTAGCTGTATAAAGGGATACTTCCTTGCAAAGATTCAGTACGGCAAAGATCGAATCACAAAGCCCTTGATCAGGAAGAACGGCAAACTGGTTGAGGCTTCGTGGGACGAGGCACTAAATCTTATTACATCAAAATACAAAGAGGCGCTTAAGAAGCATGGAGTGAGATCTGTAGCTATGTTTGGCTCGGGTCAGTGGACGATCTGGGAAGGATATGCTGCCTCAAAATTCGTCAAGGGCGGTATGAGAAGCAACAACCTTGACCCTAATGCAAGGTTCTGCATGGCGAGCGCTGTTGCTGCATTTTTAAGGACCTTTGGAGCTGATGAACCTATGGGCTGCTACGACGATACTGAATATGCGGACACCTTCTTCACCTGGGGTGCAAACATGGCTGAGATGCATCCCATACTCTATTCAAGATTAACTGACCGCAAACTCAGATTCATTCATGTAAAACATGTAGACCTCGGGACTCAGATAACCAGAACATCATCTACCGCTGATATTGTTGTTTTATTTAAACCGCAAACTGACTTGGCAATAGCCAATGCAATGGCAAACATCCTTATTAAAGAAGGCTATGTCAATGAGGATTTTGTATCAAAGCATGTCACATTCAAAAGAGGGCAGCATAACTTGCCATACGGGCTTGAAATCAATGGCAGGAATGATGGAGGGGCAACCTTCAAGGATAAGGCAAAGGGTGTCTCATTTGAAGAATATAAGAAGTTTGTCTCCCGGTACACCCCTGAGTATGCATCTAAAATAAGCGGTGTGCCTGCTGATAAAATTGTTGAGATTGCAAGGCTTTTTGGAGATCCAAAGAGAAAGACCGTCTCGTTCTGGACCATGGGTATGAACCAGCATACCAGGGGCGTCTGGATAAACCACCTTGTCTATAATTTACATCTTTTAACCGGCAAGATAAGCGAACCGGGCAATAGCCCATTTTCCCTTACAGGTCAGCCAAGCGCATGCGGAACAGCGAGAGAGGTTGGTACCTTTGCACACAAACTGCCCAAAGGTGTGGTTATGAACCCCAAACACCGTGCATTCGCTGAGAAAATCTGGAAGCTGCCATCAGGGACTATCAACCCGAAACCGGGATTTCATGCCGTTGAAATGGCAAGAGCCTTTGACAGGGGTGATATAAAGTGTCTCTGGGTAATGTGTAATAACTACTTCCAGGCACTACCCAATGCACTCAGGTATATAAAAGGTGCAAAAAAGGAAGGTCGTTTTCTGGTTGTATCCGACCCGTATCCTACAAGGTCGACAGAGCTTGCTGATGTAGTGCTGCCAACTGCTATGTGGGTTGAGAAGGAGGGAGCATATGGTAATGCAGAGAGGAGAACTCAATTCTGGGAAAAGGCAGTTGAGCCGCCCGGCGAGTCGAAGTCTGATCTATGGCAGATTATCGAAGTTGCAAAAAG
>CAZNPC010000234.1:0-2019 GCA_964574765.1 uncultured Nitrospirales bacterium
AAGGAGATGACATTAAGGAGGTTTTCGCCACACACGCAGAGAGCTTATATTGCCTCAGTAGCAGGTCTATCAAAATACTACAACGAATCACCGGAGAATATTACCAAGCAGATGATCAAGGATTATCTGGTGTATCTGATGCAAGAGCGGAAACTGGCATGGGGTTCCTGTAATGCGATAATGTGTGCATTACGATTTTTCTATATTCAAACTCTCGGCATAGACTCAATGTTTTTAAACATCCCACCACGAAAGAAAGTGGAGCAACTGCCTGAGATTCTCAGCACTGAGGAAGTTGAGGTTCTTTTAGCTGCTCTAACGAATCAAAAACACCGGACAGTACTGATGACCACATATGCAACAGGATTACGGTTAAGTGAAATCGTGAACCTGAAACTCACGGATATTGACAGTAAACGGATGATGATACGAGTACGGCAAGGCAAGGGAAGCAAAGACCGGTATACGATCCTATCCAAACGACTCTTAGAACAGCTGCGAATATACTGGAAGATGTACCATCCATCACCGTGGCTGTTCAGTGGCAGAAAGCCGGGACAACAGATCTCGCCAAGCACCGTTGCGGCGATTTACTATAATGCACGGGATAAGGCAGGGATAAAAAAAGGCAAAGGGATACATACTTTGAGGCATTGCTTTGCCACCCATTTACTGGAAGCAGGCGTAGACCTTCGTACTATACAGGTGCTGATGGGACATAGTTCGATCATGACAACCATCATCTACCTGCAAGTAAGCAGAAAGCGGCTGTCTTCAATCCAAAGCCCACTGGATTTACTGAATATTCCTGACAATACAAAATTTCCCAAGCAGTAACTGCCATGCCTCCTATAGTCGGGGCTTCTTTAAAAGAGGAAGCGCCTCCGAAAAGACCCAGATGGGAAGTGGCTGATGTCGTTCGTTTATATGGGAAACCGTATTGTTGCGATCACTCGTTGCCCTTATCACACCTGAAAGTTATGCACTCCATAGAGACATGCCGGACCTCCTATCTTGGCGGGCATGTTGAACAATGCGATTCCTGCGGCTTTGAAAGACATGCCTATAACTCATGCCGGAACAGACACTGTCCAAAATGTCAGGCGTTAACAAGGGCAAAATGGCTGGAGGATAGAAAGTCTGAGTTGCTTCCTGTTGGATATTTCCACACGGTTTTTACCATCCCTCACGAGTTAAACCCCATAGCGTTGCGTAACAAAAAGGCGGTGTATACCATACTGTTTAAAGCAGCCTCTGAAACTCTTACAAAATTTGGCAAAAACAATCTGGGCGGACAACTGGGATTCCTTGCCATTTTGCACACTTGGGATCAGAAGCTCCTTGATCACTTTCACCTGCATTGTGTTGTTGCAGGAGGAGCATTGTCTTTTGATAAAAATCAGTGGATTTCAGCAAGGAGGAATTTCCTCTTTTCCGTAAAAGCCCTTTCAATAGTCTTCAGAGCAAAGTTTACCGGGCACCTGATAAAAGCTTTTTTAAAGGGTGATCTTATCTTTCCAGGGAAAATCTCCATGCTTGATGATGAAAAAGAGTTTATGCTCTTTGTTGAACGAGTACGGCAGAAAAACTGGATTGTCTATTGCAAAAAACCGTTTGCCGGTCCTCAGCAGGTGCTTGATTACATCGGCAGGTACACTCACAGAGTCGCCATATCAAATCACAGGATTGTCAATGTTGAAAATGGTAATGTTACCTTTACCTTCAGAGACAGAAGAAACAACAATACACTGAAAACCATGACGTTACAAGCTCAAGAGTTTATCAGGCGTTTCCTTCTGCACGTACTCCCGGATGGCTTTGTCCGTATACGGCATTTCGGCTTCCTTGCTAACCGCTACAAAAAAGAAAACATTCAACAATGCAGAGAGATCATTGGAAATTTAGAAGAAATACCGGAAACTACTGAAAAAAACTATCAGCAACGTATGCTTGAATTAACAGGTATCGATATAACACTATGTCCATGCTGTAAAAAAGGCTCCATGATAGTTATTGAGA
>CAZNPC010000235.1:0-2010 GCA_964574765.1 uncultured Nitrospirales bacterium
CCCTTGCCCTGTCAATATAGTCCAATGCCATCTGGAGCATTTTTTCCGGGTCAGGTTCAAAATGGAAGGCGCCCATAAAGCGTTCAAGCCATACATCAGTCATTATCTTTGTGACCTCTTCGCTTGAGCCGACAGGGGACTCACCGCCGAATATGACAGGAACTCCTGATGCGGCAAAGTATGCGCCGATAGCAATAGCTTTTTCAGACATCCATTCAGGGGCAATACCGACGGCGGGCATACCTCCGATCTCTTCAGACAGTCCGCCTTCTGCTGCCATGGCGGTTACTATTGTGAGAATCCTTGAATTATCAACACATGCTCCAAGATGAAGAATAGGGGGTATTCCTATTGCTTCGCAAACTTCTCTGAGACCGGGGCCTGCATTTTCGAGCGCCATTTCGGGAATCAGATATCCTGCTGCTCCACATGCAGCAGAACCGCAGCCTGTTGAGACTATCAGAACGTCATTCTTTATTAATTCCGTAGCAATGTATTTGTGAATACCGGTTGATGCAACTCTTGGATTATCGCAGCCTGCCAGGCCGACAACGCCCCGGATCCTTCCGGCAATTATGGCGTCATTCAATGGCCTGAATGAAGCGCGCCATTTGCCTCCCTGCATATATGCAATATACTCTTCAGAAAAGCCGCCGATTAATGGGAACTTCTTGGTAATATGACTCCCCTCTGTTTTTCTGTTAGGGAAATTATCACAGGCCAGTCTGATTATTTCTCTTGCCACCTCTTTTGCCCTGTGCTCATCATATTCAATATGAATTGCACCCTGCATCTTGGCCTTTTCACTGGTGGTGACCACTTTTGTATGAAATTTCTTTGAAAGCTCAGTAATGGCAGGCATGATACACTGAACATCAACAGTCATTACATCTATAAGACCGGTCATTATACCGAGCTCCTGGTTTGTAAAGCCGCCTGCAGTAGGTATGCCGTGCCTCATAAGTATCTCGTTTGCAGTGCAGCACATACCGCCGAGGTTAATGCCTTTTGCTCCTTTTGATTTGGCGTATTCAATCATTTCAGGCTCTCCCACAGTATCTACTATCACCTCTGCAAGTGTGGGCTCATGACCATGGACGATCAGGTTGACCTCGTCTTCCTTGAATATGCCGAAACTCGCCTCTGCCTTGATCGGCCTTGGTGTTCCAAAGAGGATGTCTGAAATATCAGTGGAGATCATACATCCACCCCAGCCGTCTGCAAGAGCAACTTTCAGGCCATGCGTCAGCAGATGATCGGGATCATGGTCAACCCCTATGTTTGTACGGTGCATCGCCTCAACAACTTCCCTGTCAATACCGCGGGGTGTGACGCCCCATTTTCTCCATCTTTCCTGTGTCTTCTCGGGCGCACGTTTACAATAATTAAGCTCACCTTTCTGACGGGTGAAATCCTCTATAAACGTCTCGGCAACGTCCCGTGCTACATCATTTACGGGTCTTCCTTCAAACTCTATATTTAAGATTCCGGCAACTCTGTATAACTTCTTAACATCGGTTATCTTGAAGTCTTTTACCTCTTCATTGGCAACAGCAAGAAGGGTAAATGCCATATCGCGAGCATGGTCTGAATGCGCTGCAGTACCGGCAGCTATCATCCTTACCATATTTCTTGCCGCAACTGTAGGCAGTGTTGCACCGCATACTCCTCTTGCCTCTTCTTCGGCATTCTTGCCGACGAGTCTGCACGGCCCCATGTGACATACTTTGCAGCAAGCTCCTGATTCGCCGATAGGGCAGGGCTTCATCTTCTCAGCCCGGTCAAAACATGTCTCCATGTCATGGCTTTTGCCCCAATCAATTATTTCTTCTGCTGACGTGCCTGCACTTTTTATTGGTTTATTCATATCTCCTCCAAATTTAAGTAGGAAGCGGGAAGTAAGAAGTGAGAAGTTAAAAAACTTCCTGCTTCTGACTTCTCAGTTCTAACTTCATTTAAAACATCGGATCCATTTCAAGTGCCGGATGTTTGACGCCTGAAAGGAATTCC
>CAZNPC010000236.1:0-2005 GCA_964574765.1 uncultured Nitrospirales bacterium
GGGATCAAAAGAAAGCGTCCACTTTTCTTTTTTTAAAGCAGTCTTGGACATTTTAACTCCTCAATACGTATATTATACGTATCTTTTGATAATGTCAATCTCTAATTTTGAGGATAATATCGAGGTTGAACCTCAATATGATAAGGCAGATAATGTTTCTTAGCAACGCTTGAAAATGTTTATAATTTTAGGCTATAGTATACCTCCATTAGCCTGTATTCTTACATTTAAATATTAGAGAATTCTGGAGGATTATAACATGGCAAAAGAAATCGAAATTCGCTGGCATGGCCGCGGCGGACAGGGTACTGTCACAGCTGCCAAGGTACTTGCGGATGCATGCCTGAGCGGAGGAGGATATGTTCAGGCGTTCCCGGAATACGGTCCTGAAAGGGCAGGAGCTCCGATCAGGGCGTTTAACAGGATAAGTGAAAAAGTAATAAGAATGTACGGACCGGTCCTTCACCCCAAGGTAGTCAGCATAGCAGACGCTACATTGATCGACTCTGTAAATGTAACTGAAGGCGCGCCTGATGACGTGATTTATCTTGTAAATACATCAAAGGACCCGAAAGAGATCAGACAAAAGCTTCAGGCCAAAGACTCGCAGAAAGTATACACGGTTGACGCGACCAGGATCGCTGTGGAATGCTTTGGAAGGCCGCTTCCGAATTCATCCATGCTGGGCGCTCTTTGCAAGGCAACAGAAGTCGTTTCTATGGATACACTTCTGGATAATGTCAAAAAGAGTTTTGGCAAAAAGTTCGCCCAGAAAATTATCGACGGTAACCTCGATGCCACTCGGCGCGGATATGAGGAGGTAAAGGAAGGATGAGTAAAAAATATTGGGAAACACTGCCGCAGGGTTCTGTTGTTCTGGAGGCAGGAAGTTCGACTAAATTCAAGACCGGCGGATGGAGGTCGATGAGGCCGAAATGGATAGAAGAAAACTGTATCCAGTGCATGTTTTGCTGGATGTATTGTCCCGACATGTCGGTTAAAGTAACAATTAAAGAAACGGAAAAAGGCGAGAAAGCGGAGAGAGCTGAATTTGATTATGATTACTGCAAGGGCTGCGGCATCTGCGCCCTCGAATGCCCAGGCAAAAAGGGCAAAAAAGCGATCATAATGGAAGAGGAGGGTAAATAAATGGGTACAATAGTTGCAGTTACCGGTAATGAAGCCTGCGCGCAGGCCCTGAAGCAGATAAATCCTGATGTATGCGCCGCGTACCCGATAACACCGGCCACTGACCTGATGCAGAGGTTTGCCGGATTTGTTTCAGACGGTCAGGTTGATACAGAGCTGGTGCTCGTAGAAAGCGAACACAGCGCGATGAGCGCATGCATCGGCGCGGCAGCTGCCGGCGGAAGAGTTGCGACAGCAACATCATCACAGGGTCTCGCATTAATGTGGGAGATGCTTTATATCGCAGCAGGAACAAGGCTCCCTATTGTCATGCCCCTGGTAAACAGGGCGCTGTCAGCTCCTCTTAATATCCACGGCGACCATTCAGACGGTATGGGCGCGCGTGACACAGGATGGATACAGCTTTATTCAGAAAACGCCCAGGAGGCGTACGATAACACCATTCAGGCATTCAGGATCGCGGAACACCTTGACATACGGCTTCCGGCCATGGTCTGCATGGACGGTTTTATCGTCAGTCACTCTATCGAGAGAGTTGAATATATTGATGAAGTTGATGTTAAGAATTTCGTAGGAAAATTTGAAACAGTAAATCCTTTGCTTGATATTGATAACCCAAAAAGCTACGGTCCCTTGATACTTACCGATTTATATCACGAGTACAAGAGGGCGCAGCATGAAGTTATGACCAAGGTTCCAGGAGTTGTGCTTGATATTGCCGCTGAATTTGAAAAAATGACCGGCAGAAAATACGGCCTGTTTGAAACATACAGACTCGAAGATGCTGAAATCGCGATAGTTGTCATGAGTTCGGCAGCAGGAACAACCAAGGATATCATCGACCAGTACAGGGACA
>CAZNPC010000237.1:0-1982 GCA_964574765.1 uncultured Nitrospirales bacterium
CTGCAATATGTGACATTGCCCGCGATGATATTGGGCTATTTCACAGTGTCCAGATTCGGCGTGACAGGGACAGCGGTTTTGTTCTGGGTGATCCGAAGCTGTTCTGCAGTATTTATAATTATCGCCCCTTGGACACAACGGTTTGGAGGGGATATACCATTGTGGTTTATGTTTTTTGGTTCGCTAGGATTTATGCTGGGTCGAGCAGGGGGTTTGATGGCGTTTACGGGCATCGTCACTGAATTGACCACCGAACGCGACCGGGGCGAACTAATTTCAAATTCATCTAAGATCCACCAATTTGGATCTATTCTGATGACAATCGGAATGGCTCTCTTTCTCGGGGCAGCGGCGCCCCTCTATCGCTATCAGATCCTGCTATCAGCTGGAATGGTATGCGGTCTGGCGGCCGCTGGTGCTTTATGGAAAGTTCCTGAATCTGGTTTATTTCGAAAAAAGCCATCTTTTATGCTTTGGGAAGAGCTCAAGTGGAGTTTGGCCACCAGGGGTCGGAGGTGGTTCATGGCAATGATGCTGGGGATACCCATCACTCAAGGCGTCACTTACGCCTTCGGTATTCTGATTGCCAAGCAAGGATATGGCCTTGGCGACCAAAATGTAGTGCTTTTTGTCCTTGCGGCAACAGTGGGGGGCATTGTAGCATCCTACACTTATGGCCTGTTTCTGGACCAGCTTGGTTCCCGTCCCCTGTTGGTGCTTACCAGCTTTCTGGATATCGGCGGGGTTGTCTTGGTAATTTTCCTGCCTAAAACCTTTATGACCATCTTAGTTGGTGCTCTGTTTTTTATTAACGGATATGTACATATCGCATTTAGCGCTGCCATGCAGCACTACTTTATCAGTATTACCACCCATGCCCATCAGCTTGCGCACGGGATTGTCACCCGTGCACTTGGCGGCATCGTGGGTGGCCTGGCGCTCGGTTTGGGTGGGTGGGTGCTGGGGAGGGTCAAACTGACTTCGGGCGTTAATACCGATTCTTTGTTGCATTTTCGTTGGTTCTATGCAGGATTGCTCTTACTGTTAATTGTTCGAACGATTGTATTCATCAAACTGCCCCACCTGAAATCTCAGGGGATCAGAGATGCGCTCAGTGTTCTTTTTTCTCCTTGGGACTGGCGTGCCATTCATGCAGTAAAACGGGCTATTGCTGTGCAAAGTGAAAACGAAGAAAGCAAAGCTCTATCGGTGTTGATGCATGCCGGTTCACGCATCTATCAGGCTGATCTGGAACGTTATCTAAATTCTCCCAGTTTCTTTATCCGCCGAAGAGCGATGAACGCACTTCATCGTGCCAAGCCAACCCAAACCCTCATTTCAATTCTTGAAAGAGATTTGCAAATAAATCAATTCACTACAGCGCATCAGGCAGCTTATTGGCTCGGTCGCTGGAAAGTAATTGAAGCTGTTCCGCTGCTTCGAAAGACAATCGATAGTGAAGATTTTCTAGCCAGTGGTGCTGCGGTTCATGCGCTTGTCAGATTTGATGAACGAAGTACGTTTCCAATAATAGAAAAGAAATTTCTGGAATCGGAAAATCCTTATGTGTTAATCGAAAGCGCTATAGCAATCTCGCTCTGGGGAAACCCTCAACATTATAAAATGTTGCTTCAGAAATATCTGCTTGATATTCCTCCTCAGACAAAAGACGAATTATCTCTTTCTGTTGCTCGCCTGCTGGGTGTTTTCGATAAATTTTACTTGGACTTGGGGATGCTGCACCGTGAACCCTCCCAGTTGATTCGAGAATGGCAGGAACGATTCTCATCACGGGATGAAAAAGGGCTGATTCATGCCATTCGCAGTGGCGAGGTACAGCGTGGTATCCTTGAAGCGTCTTTAAATTATCAAAAAACACGTTTTCAGAATTGGTTTTATGACGATACTATCGAATTCTTAGGAAAACTGCCGGATAGAGTCGACCAAGAGATGGCGTTTTTAATGGCATTTCTTCTTCTTAC
>CAZNPC010000238.1:0-1980 GCA_964574765.1 uncultured Nitrospirales bacterium
GATATCGGACTGAGCATTGTTGAAGGCAACTACAATGGTTATCTTGAGCACGCGCACTATAAAAAGATCCATTTTACAGGTTCTCTTAATCCCGGCATGAGCGGAGGGCCGACCATACTCGCGTCCGGAAAGGTGGTTGGCATTAACGTCTCAAGCGCCGGAAACCAGATCAGCTTCCTGGTGCCTTCGGGGTTTGCGGCAGACCTTCTGGCCAGAACTCTCAGGCATGATTACCAGCCTGCGACCAGCTTTCTTGATTCCGTCAGAGCACAGCTTCTCTCTCACCAGGAGAGTTATTTTCCTGACGACATCATGGATTCAGGTTCATCGGTCAGTCTCGGAAATTATGAGCTGCCCAGCAAGATAGCCCCTTTTATCAACTGCTGGGCAGACGCAAACCGTAATGAGAAGAACCTTTTTGAAGTTGTGAGCCATAAGTGTTCTGTGGATGACTACATATATGTGTCAGACAAGCAGTGGTCCGGAATTTTTCAGTTGAGTCATCATTTGATCACGACTAATGAGCTTAATCGCTTTCGTTTCTATACTATCTATTCAAAGTACTTTGCTTCTCATTACAATCTGCCCGGGGGTGATGAAGAGGACGTTACGGAATATAGCTGTGAGACTGGAAATGTTTATAATGACGGTATTACATTTAAGACCATTTTCTGTGTAAGGCGCTATAAGAAACTTGAAGGCCTGTATGACGCTGTGTTCAAGGCTGCAGTGCTCGGTTCAAATGATATGGGACTTGAAACAACACTTCAGCTGTCTGGTGTGAGTTTCGAAAAGGCCGAGCGGCTTGCCCGCGGTTATCTGGAGGCTATAACTTGGAAAAAGTAATATATGCGGAGATACTTGACCGCCGGTCCCGCGTAAAAAACCGGATAAAGATAGACAAATTCCCTGCCACGATCGGACGGGCCTATACCAATGATGTCATTATTGATGACCGGTATGTTTGCCCTGAGCATGTAAGGATAACACTTGACGATAGCGGGGACCCTGTTGTCGAGGACCTGAACAGTGTAAACGGTATGTATCAGTTTGTGCCGCACAAAAGGTTTTCCAGACTTTCCATCCTTCCTGATGCCCAGATCCAGATAGGACATACAATTATCCGTTTCAGGGGAAGTGAGTTTAAGGTTAAACCGGCTGTTTCAGGAAAGGCTGACAAAGGGGGCATCAGGTCATTTATTGAATCAAAGAGCGTGGGGATAGGGGTCTTTATGTTAAGCGTTGTATTGCTTATGGCAAACATTTATCTCGGAAGTTATGAAGATATTACGCCTATAAAGCTTTTCGGTAATGTTCTGCCTTTCTTTTTTCTGTATGCTTTCTGGGCCGGGGGGTGGGCTTTTGCAAACCGGCTTGTTGCCCATGAGTTCCGGTTCATCCCACACCTGGCTTTAATAAGCGCAGCTGTTACAGGGTTTTTACTTTTCGATATTTTTATAGATTATTTTATATATATTTTCTCTCCGGGTAGTTACTTTGATATCTTTGAAATCATTATCAGTACGGTCCTTTTTGCATTTTTACTTGGGGGCACATGTTTGTTATTTCAAGCATGTCTGCCCTAAGACAAAGCATTGTGTCCGTACTTATCGCGATCGGGATCGTCGGGAGTCTGACTTTAATTGTAGATTTGGAAGAATCTGAATTTTCACGCGGTATTGTGTCTGTCGGGGACCTGAAACCGGTTGGGATCAGCAGGGCGCTCACAAAAACGTCTGAAGAGTTCTTTATGGATGCCCGCGAGATAAAAGACGAGGTCGATGAACTTGCCGTTAAAGATTAAACAATTGACGATATGGTTGTCGTTTGTAAGCTTGAATTCCGGGGACACAATACTTAATTATTAATATTCACTGCATATTTTTTGCTTTTGTTTTGAATGTGTGTGGGCAGATCTTTTATCGTGACAAGTTTGTCATGAATAAAGACCCCAGAGACAATTTTCAATCTGTCTCCCCA
>CAZNPC010000239.1:0-1976 GCA_964574765.1 uncultured Nitrospirales bacterium
TCAGATGCACTTTGTAAATCCGCAGTCTCTGCAAACTGCACATCCGCTTTCGTGTTCCACAGCACCGCCGCATTCAGGACATGCGCCAACAATAAACAATGCTTTGCTTTGAACATCTGAACCATCGCCATTGCCTCTTTGTTCTTCTATTTGAGTATACCCCTCTATTGCCTTGGATAAAGCATCAGAGCAGGAAGAAATTTTTCCGCCATTTGTCCATGTAGGGCTGTGGCAGCTTATTCCCTTAAGCTGTTTCACTATTTCGTCAGGCTCTATATTGCTTCTGAATGCAAGGCTCACAAGCCTTCCAATTGCCTCTGCCTGGCTTGCTGCGCAGCCACCTGCCTTGCCCATTTGAGTGAATAGCTCAAAGAGACCTCCATTCTCGTCTCCATTTATAGTCACATACAGACGCCCACAGCCTGTGTTCATAAGTCTTGTTGTACCTTTGGTAACCTCTGGTCTTTTCCTCGGCACTATTTTTTGTCTGCGTTCTGTATCCGACCCGACTGAGCTCGTCGCAGGCTGCTCTGCCTGTTCTGCACCTGTCTGCCCTGTAGAAAGAACCTGTCCTTCTCTTGAACCGTCTCTGTAAGCAGTGACACCTTTGCACCCAAGACCATATGCAAGCAAATAAACTTCCTCAACGTCTTTCGGGGCAGTATCATGCGGGAAATTAACTGTTTTGGAAACCGCATTATCAGTATGTTTCTGAAATGCAGCCTGCATCCTTATATGGTCAAGCGGGGATATATCGTGTGCAGTTATAAAAACTTTTTTTACATCATCAGGGATTCCTTCACAATCCTGCAGGCTTCCTTTTTCAGCAATTTCCTCCACAAGCTCTTTGCTCCAGAAGCCCCTTTCTTTAGCGACCTTCTCAAAGTAAGGATTAACTTCATAGAGTTTTGTGCCTTCAAGAACATTACGCACAAAAGACACTGCAAATAAAGGCTCTATGCCGCTTGAACATCCTGCGATTATCGAGAGGGTTCCTGTTGGGGCAATAGTCGTAATAGTAGCATTCCTCATGCTCATTTTATTGTTAAAGATACTTGCTTCAAAATTAGGAAAGGCACATCTTTCCTGACATAAAATCGAAGATTGTTTCCTTCCCTCTGTCTGGATAAATCTCATGATTTCTGTTGCGAGCTTTGAGGCATCCTCAGAGTTATAGGAAATTCCGAGACGTATCAGCATGTCTGCCCATCCCATAACTCCAAGACCTATTTTTCTGTTTGACTTTGTTATCTCCTCTATTTTTTTCAGCGGATATTTATTGACATCAATAACATTATCAAGAAAATGAACAGCCAGATGCACTGCCTCTCTTAGAGAGTTCCAGTCGACACAGGGCTCGGTATTTGTATTGTCACCGGGGTTTACAAACTTGGCCAGGTTAATGGAACCTAAATTGCACGACTCATAAGACAGGAGCGGCTGTTCACCGCAGGGGTTTGTGCTTTCAATTTTCCCAAGTGATGGAGTGGGATTCCCCTGATTTATTCTATCCAGAAATATAATGCCCGGCTCTCCGTTTTTCCATGCATGATTAACTATCAGATCAAACACTTCCCTTGCTTTTAATTTCCGCACGGCTATGTTTGTGTGTGGATTTATCAGCTCGTATTCCTCATCCCTTTTAAGTGCATCCATGAATACATCAGTTATAGCAACTGACAGATTGAAGTTGTTGAGTTTATTCTTATTGTCTTTTGCTGTAATAAACTCGATGATATCAGGGTGGTCAATACGCAGTATGCCCATGTTTGCGCCCCTTCTTGTACCGCCCTGTTTTATTGCCTCAGTAGCTGAGTCAAAGACTGTCATAAATGAAAGCGGACCTGAAGAAATTCCTTTTGTTGAGCCTACGATATCACCTTTCGGTCTGAGATTTGAGAATGAGAAACCGGTTCCGCCGCCTGACTTATGTATCATTGCAGCGTTTTTTACTGCTTCAAAAATAGATTCCATTG
>CAZNPC010000240.1:0-1942 GCA_964574765.1 uncultured Nitrospirales bacterium
AGACTGCAAAGCAATATCACAACAAAGTTAAAAAATTTCTTGATAACAAGTATACCCTGATTCACCATCAAAAAAAAAGAAAACCTCGTTGTTCCTGAATTAACAGGATGTTAGAATAATCGTGGAAGCAAAAAACTAACACCAACGAGGTGAATATATTATGGCACAAAAAGGGCTTTCATATGAATATGAAATTGAAGAGGGCAAAGCAGGACTGACAACGTATGGAGGATTGCCGACGTATCTGGACCTGGCATCAGCAACGGGATTACTGAAATCAATAGACAGGAACATGAGAATACGTGCAGGGTGCCAGGGGTGGACGGATCGGCAGATGATATTATCCCTATTGCTTTTGAATCTTGTAGGGGGCGACTGCGTAGAGGACATAGAAAAGCTGGAAGCAGATGAAGGGTTCTGCCGTGTACTGAAGAAAGTAGAATTAAGCGGACTGAAGCGGAAGGAGAAAAAGGCGGTAAAGAAGCGGTGGCGGAAGGAGCGGACACGGACATTTCCGTCGGCCTCAGCGATATTCCGGTATTTGTCGCAATTTCACAATAAGGAGCAGGAGAAACATAGGGAGAAAGGCAAAGCGTTTATACCTGAAGCCAATGTGCATTTAAAGGGGCTTGCTCTAATTAACAGGGATTTGATCGGATTTGAACCCAGGAGAAAGGGAGAAGATATAGTCACCCTGGAGATGGATGCAACGTTGTCAGAGACATTTAAGAAGAATGCATTATTCAGCTATAAAGGGTGGCAGGCATATCAACCGTTGAACACATATTGGTATGAGCGGGGGCTGATGGTGCATACAGAATTCAGAGATGGGAATGTACCAGCGGGATATGAACAGCTTCGGGTATTGAAAGAGTCCCTTGAAAGTCTTCCTGCATGGGTGAGGAAAGTGCGGTTGCGTTCAGACTCAGCAGGATATCAGCATGATCTTCTTAGGTATTGTGAGCAAGAGGACAACAAGAGATTTGGGCGTATAGAATTTGCAATTGGCTGCGATGTGACGCAGGAGTTTCGCAAAGCGGTGGCGGAGGTGCCGGAAGAAGATTGGCATACGCTCTATCGCATGGTTAAGGGGGAAAGGCAGGAAACAGGGCGTCAATGGGCAGAAGTCTGTTTTGTACCGAATAAGATAGGGCATAGCAAAAAAGGGCCTGAGTACCGTTATCTTGCAACGAGAGAAGAATTGAAGCAGAGGGAACTGCCCGGGATGGAAAAAAGTGATAATGAATATCTATTTCCGGTGATGCGTATTAAAGAGCAGCGGTACAAGGTTTTCGGGATAGTAACAAATATGGACTGGTCCGCAGAAAAGTTAATACCGTGGCTGTATCAGCGTTGCGGCAAGAGCGAGCAGGCGCATGCGGCAATGAAGAATGATTTTGCAGGCGGGCGGTTTCCCTCCGGGGATTTTGGAGAAAACGCTGCATGGTGGTGGATCATGGTTTTGTCATACAACCTCAATGCCCTGATGAAAAGACTGGTGCTTGGAGAATCCTGGGTGGATAAGAGAATGAAGGCAGTACGTTTTGGACTTATCAATATATCGGCGCGGGTAATAGAGCATTCCCGCCGCTTGAGGGTGAGGATATCCGGGAGACATCCATCAAGTCAACTGTTGATTGCTGTGCGCAGAAGGATAGCCCTGTTGCCGGCACCTGGGTGACAAAAAAGGGGGAAAATTGTCTTTATAAGAAAGTAAAATTAAGCGATTGATGGACAGGTGTGCCTTGATGCGGTAAATTTCCGGCTTTTCAAGGGAGGAAAGGCTGTTTCAGTTAATCGTAAGCAGGCTGTTTACTGAAATTAAGCCCGGAATTACCTCGAAGCTCTTTGATTCAAGTGAATGTTTAACTTTGATGGTGGATTCTGGCTCTATTGTTTGATTGACAAGTAGCTTTAACACTCCTTATAATTTAAAGTTAAT
>CAZNPC010000241.1:0-1939 GCA_964574765.1 uncultured Nitrospirales bacterium
CTCCCCTGTGTCTTCCTGTCGTAAGACAGGAACTGGGGGTGAGGGTCACTTCTCAATTTTTAATTCTTAATTTGCTTTACAACTTATTAGTCGTTGTTTTTATTTCCTCTAATTTCTTGTAGGCCAGCCCGGAATCTATTGTTTCAGATGTCTTTTCTATTGCTTCTTTATAATCCCCGGCTTTCTCTCCGGCCAGGACTGCGGCAGCGGCATTTATTACAACAATGTCCCTTTTTGGGCCTTTTTCTCCCTTTAATATATCAATGGTTATCATCGCGTTTTCTTCGGCTGATCCGCCTATCAGTTCTTCCTTCCTGGCTCTGGGGAAGCCCAGTTCTTCAGGCGATAAAAAATATGTATTGATTTTTTTATCTTTAAGCTCAGAGATTTTGGTTTTATCGGTGTTTGTTATCTCATCAAGGCCGTCCTCTCCATGTACTACGAATGCATGGATAGTGTCAAGGTTTAAGAGAACTTCCGCCAGGGTTTTTGTAAGCGAGCTGCTGAATACACCGAGAACCTGTCTGCGGGCTCCGGCAGGATTTGTCAGAGGGCCAAGTATATTGAATATTGTCCTTATACCCATTTCACGTCTCGGGCCGACAGCATATTTCATGGCAGGGTGAAACAGGGGCGCGAACATAAAGCCGAATCCGGTAAGCTCAAGGCATTTTTCCACTTTTTCAGGTTTAAGGTCAATTTTCACCCCCAGCGCTTCAAGTACGTCCGCGCTTCCGGACTTGCTTGATACGGACCGGTTGCCGTGTTTTGCTACAGGCACGCCGCTTGCCGCTACGACAATAGCGGATACAGTTGAAATATTAAATGTATGTGACAGGTCGCCTCCTGTGCCGCAGGTGTCAACTGTGTATTCCGGCGATTTTATATGTGCCGCTTTTTCACGCATTATCCTGACCGCGCCTGTTATTTCCGGAACAGTCTCTCCTTTAAGCCTCAAAGATGTCAAAAAAGATGCTATCTGCGCATCAGAAGCCTTTCCTTCCATGATCTCCCTCATGCAGGCGGTCATATCATCTTCAGTCAGGTCTGTGCCTTCCACAAGCTGTTTTATGGCTTCTTTAATCATTGGCTCTCCCCGTTTTAATATTTAAAAAGTTTCTCAAGAGGTCATGCCCCGCCTTTGTAAGAATTGACTCCGGATGAAACTGAACACCTTCGGCCGCAAACTCCCTGTGCCTGATACCCATTATCTCGTCCCTGTCTGTCCAGGCGGTTATTTCAAAGCAGTCGGGCAGGTTTTTCTTCTCGATAATTAAAGAGTGGTATCTTGTTGCTTCAAAAGGACTTGGAAGCCCTTTGAAAATTGTCTTTCCGTCATGGTGGATCGCTGAGGTTTTTCCGTGCATGAGCCGGGGTGCGTTTGTTATCGCGCCTCCAAACGCCGCGCCCATTGATTGATGACCCAGGCAGACACCGAGTATTGGAAGCTTGCCCGCGAAATGCTTCACCACTTTTATGGAGACCCCTGCCTCTTTAGGAGTACATGGGCCCGGCGAAATAACGATCCTGTCGGGCTTGAGTTTCTCAATTTCAGGGATGGTGATCTTGTCGTTTCTAAAGACGCGTATGTCCTCTCCCAGTTCGCCCAGATACTGGACGAGGTTGTAAGTGAACGAATCGTAATTGTCGATCATTAATAACATAATTTAACTACCGTTAATAGTGAACCGTTAAGCGTTAATTGTAACACTCTACCGTCTGTTTAAGCTGTTCAAACTGTTCAAACCGTTCAAGCCGCCTTGAGTACCAATTATCACGTCACATCCACTAGTAAGACATGGAATGCTGGTGAAACATTTCTATCCGACACCTTTTAAAAAAAACGCTGAGGAATTGACCACTAGCGCTGTACATGAAAAGCTTAAACAAAATATTAATAATTTGTCGATTATAGCAAATGACGCAGTGAGTGTAAGCG
>CAZNPC010000242.1:0-1922 GCA_964574765.1 uncultured Nitrospirales bacterium
TTGAAGTTGAGTCGCGGCTATGGGGAAAGCTCGCGCACAGGACAATGGAAAATCTTTTCAGAGAGGGGGATGTGGAGCCGGATGAAATGGCCGGTAAACTGCTCAAGGGGCTGGATACAAGCCTGAAGGAATTCCCGGTCGGCGGCTTCTGGGCCGGTGTGGCAAAGGAAATATTTCTGAAACTGCTGCCGGCATTAAAAGAGCAGGAAACCGAGATCAGGAGTCAGGGTTTCACTCCGTTTATGACTGAAAAGGCCCTTAAGACTGAAGTAAAACCCCTGCGGTTAAAAGGGAAAATAGACAGGGTCGACAGGAAAAGAGGGAAGATGGACGAAAGAGGAAGGACGAAAGACGAAGGAAAAGATCAGGTGCGGCTGCTGGATTACAAGACGGGTAGTGCTGACAGGGACAGTCTTCAGCTACCTCTGTATATCAGCATGTGGAACAGAGAACATAACGAGCCGGTGGACAGGGCCGGTTTCTACTCTTTAAAGGACGGCAAAGTCGACTGGTATCCAAAGAGAGCAGGTATGGAGGAGTTTTTAAATAATTCATTGCGACTTGCAGAGGAACTGGTTGAAAAAATAAGAAAAGGGCTGTTTGCGCCTGCTCCGTTTAAGGGTGCGGAATGCAGGTTTTGTTCTCACAGTTCATTATGTAAGGGGACGAAATGAATCAGAACTCAGAACGCAGAGCCCAGAACACAGAACACAGACTCTACATTCAGCAATTTACACATAAAAAACTCTATACACGGAATGTTCACCTGAAACGGTTTATTTTGTTCCGGTTTATTGGAACAAAAGCCTCGGAGTCCCGATATTATCGGGAGGAGAATGAGTGAATGGTGAATGTCCCGTGTAACTATACTGTCGTTGTCTGCAATCTGGGTTCTGAGTTTTGTGCTCTGGAGTTATTATGAGTAATTATCTTGACGTAAGTAAAAGTGTGATGATCTCCTCTCCGGCCGGGTCCGGAAAGACGGAAAAACTTGCACGGCGTTATATTGCCCTGCTCAGGTCGGGTGTGGATGTCGAAAGGATTCTTGCTATCACTTTTACGGATAAGGCCGCCGCAGAAATGAAGCAGAGAATCCTGAGGATATTGAGGCAGGAGGATAAGGATATATTTGAGAAACTGCGTGAAAAGATGCCCCTTATGAGAGTATATACTATTCATTCCTTCTGCGGTACGCTTCTAAGACGGTTTTCCTTTGAGGCATCACTGGATCCTAATTACAGGGTAGAAGACGCGGTTGATTCCCGCATTTTATGGGAAAAGATACTTTATGAAATACTGTTGGAAGCTGGAGATGGCAAGGCCGGTCATGATATTCTGTTTCAGGTGCTCAGCGAGAAAGGATTTAAAGGGCTGGAATATCTTAAGACTACGGTTAATTATTTATTTGAGAAGAACCCGTTCTCTCTTGAGGCTGAGATCCCAAATCCACTTTTGCATTCCTTTATTAACGGGCGGATGGAGGAATTGGTTCGTGAACTCAGGGAATGGCCCGGCGCGGGTTCTGCAATAGAAAACTATGAAGAGTTATTTGAAGCTGACAGCTTTCCCATGTTTGCTTCCGTTGAAAAATTCTTCCTGACAGAGAGCAAAATGCCGAGGCGGAAAACTCCTGCTGCTGCGAAAGGCATTGTGGATTACCCGGGATGGGCTTCAAAAATGTTTTTGTTCTGGAAGGAAATAAACGAGAGGGAATTTGAAAAAAGGGCGGAAAGGCTTAAGCTGATCTTCAGCAGATGTTTTGAAAAGTATAGTGACAGGAAAGCGTTGAAAGGGATTCTTGATTTTAGCGACCTTGAATATATTTGTTTCAGGCTGCTCAATGAGAATCCTGAATGGTCAAACATATTATATTCGTTCGATGAAAAGACGGATCATATCCTTGTTGATGAATTCCAGGACAC
>CAZNPC010000243.1:0-1921 GCA_964574765.1 uncultured Nitrospirales bacterium
AAAGTATCCTTGAAAAACAGAGGGCTTTTTTCGAGCAGGGTGTCCGGTACTTAAAACCGATGGTCTTGAGAGATATTGCTGAAGACATAGCTGTACACGAATCAACCGTTAGCAGAGTGACAACCCAGAAGTACCTGCAGTGTCCGCAGGGATTGTATGAACTTAAGTACTTCTTTAATCCCGGGATCCAGACAGTTTCCGGAGAGATGATAGCCTCCGAGAGCGTGAGGGCCAAGATCCGGGATGTGATACGTGCTGAAAATCCGGCCAGACCGTTGAGTGATCAGGCGATATCAGATATGCTTAAACTGCAGGGCATAGATATCGCGAGGAGGACAGTGGCCAAGTACCGTGAAGCCATGGGGCTTCTGCCTTCATCCAAGAGAAAAAACATAACATGAGAGACCTGGGACCAATGACCAAAGTCCCCTTCGGCAGGCTCAGGACAGGCAACGACCAACGTGTCAAATTATCCAAATCTAGTATGAGAATATTAAAAGCTGCTAATAAGATTTACATTGGTCATTGGTCTTAGGTCGTTGGAGCGATCATGTTTAGCTTAGGGTTGACTTTGTGAATTAACTATGTTTACGTCCATTTTTCATTTTCAAATTCTGACCAAGGGAGGTTCCTAAATGCAGATTGAGGTATCGTTCAAAAAGATGGAGCAAAGCGATGCCCTGCGCAGTTATGTTGAGGAGAAGCTGAGCAAGGTTTTAAAGCCTCTGAGTGAACCGGTTTCTGCCCAGGTTGTCTTTCAGGTTGAGAAGTACAGGCATATTTCCAAGATCACAGTCCTGGCTAACGGTATAATAATAAAGGGTAAGGAGGAGACCAACGATATGTACTCCTCTATTGATCTTGTCCTGGACAAACTTGACAGACAGGTCAGGAAATACCGCGAAAAGATCGTCGGGCAAAAAAACAGAGACCAGATCAGGGTATTCAAGGCCAAACACACAGTCCTGTCAGAACCTGCTGTTTCAGTTGCCGATCAGGGGATAATCCAGCATAAAGAACTGATCTTAAAGCCCATGACAGCAGAGGAGGCAGTAATGCAGATGGAACTCATGAACAAGAGTTTCCTTCTTTTCAATAACTTTCAGACCGGACAACTGAATGTGATATATATTCGTGATGATGGCCAGCACGGGCTCATTGAACCCCACCTCGAAGATTAGGTTGATAGTGCCATGAAAATAATAGATTTCCTTACCTCGCAGGATGTTTTGCCGGATCTTTCATCTGGGAATCTGGAGGATGTCCTCAGGGAGCTTTCATCCCACCTGGCTGTCATGAATAAGATCGAGGATTCAGAAGCCCTTGTTCAGGTGCTGGTCGAGCGCGAGAAACTGGGCAGTACGGGGATCGGTCATGGAGTAGCGATTCCCCACGGGCGTCTGGCGGGCCTCGACAGGATTTTGGTCGTTTTCGGCCGTTCGAAGGAGGGCATTGATTTCGATTCTTCCGATGGCCAGCCTGTGTATCTCTTTTTCCTGCTGGTAGCACCTGAAGATTCCGCGGGGGAACATCTTAAGGCTCTGGCCAGAATATCCCGGATCATAAAAAACAAGGCATGCCGTGAGAGCCTGCTGAATGCCAACGGGGCCGAGATGCTATACAAAGCAATATCAGAAGAGGATTCGCAGTACTGATCCTGACAGCCTGAGGGCTTCAACGAGTTCCTAGTTTCTGGTTTCTAGTTTCTAGTTCTAGTTGGATTTTATATAATATTTAATGCTAAACTTGAGGCCAATTTCAGAGGAGGCTTGAAATTCCCGGCCTGATGGCGCATTTTCAGGCTTGACGACTGCAGCACACCACATTCCTGACCAGAGCTGAATGATCAGCATAACGGTTCAATATTTCTACGATCACAACCGCGAGGACCTCAACCTTGAGTTCCTTGCCGGCAGAGAAG
>CAZNPC010000244.1:0-1916 GCA_964574765.1 uncultured Nitrospirales bacterium
GGAGATCCTGGATGGTTTCCAGTTTTGCATCAGCATTGAGCATCTGGGTTGCCATAGTATGACGCAGTTGATGACAACTGATAGAGACCCCAGCTTTCCTGGCATAGTACTCCATTCGTTTCTGAATACCCCGTACTGAAATGGGTTTTCCTTTGCACACTCCCTTTTCTACCAGGAAGATTCCCTGTGTTTTGCTCGATGGCCTCACCTTGAGATAGGCCATAAGGGCATCATAGGCATCTTTGCTGAGATAAACCACCCGACTCTTTCCTCCTTTTCCCTCTACGATCATCACACTACGACGTTTCAGGTCGATGGCAGGTAGCCTCAGATGAGCTACCTCCTCAACTCGCAGCCCGCATCGCAGCATGATCGTGAAGATCGCATGGTCCCGACGTGTCTTTACTTCCTTAAAAAACAGCGTGAGTGTTTCTTCTCTTACACACCGGGGTAGCGGTTTCGGCAGGCGAAGTTTGTATCCTTTCTTGACTGGATTTTTAATCTTTACCTCTCTCTCACAGTCAAGGTACTGATAGAATCCGCTGATGCATGCCAGGTGGCAGTTGATGGTTTTGGGCTTCAGTCGTTTACTCAAAAGCCAGTCAATGTATCCAAGCACTTTTCCATGAGTTACCTCTTGAAGAGGGACGTCAACCCACAGAACAAAATGCCTGAGCATGTTCATGTAGTTCTTAATGGTGTGTGCTGAGTAGTTCCGCCTTTTTAAAAACCTTCTGTAGCTTACTATCGAATCAGTAATGTCCATCAATTTCTCCTCGCTCGATACGTTCCATGGCCTTAAAGTACTCTTTCTCCCGAGTCTTGTCGGTAAGTCGGGCATAGCGTCTGGTTACTTCTATACTGGTATGCCCCAAAAGAGTCTGCAAATACTCAAGTCGCATGCCCGCATTTAACAGTTCGCTGGCAAAGGTGTGCCGCAGGCGGTGGATGGTATAGCCCTTATTCAGCAAACCTGCCTTTCTCACATACTTTAAAAATATCCCCCGGGCACCGCCATAGGTGAGCTTTTTCTTAAAATGACCATAAAAGAGAAACTCGCAAGCAGGGTCTCGCTCGTAAAGCCACTTCTTTAAGGCAACCTGTGCATCATCACTGTAATACACTATTCGCCCGCTGCCGGTCTTCATTGCTTGATAAATCATAATCTTCTGCTCCTTAAGGTTCAGATCATAAACCCTGGCGTCTAACAGCTCCCCGATTCGCATGCCGGTCCTCAAAAGCAGTAAAAATAATGCCTTATCTCTCACCTTATCCACAACACTTAAAAATAGTTTCAAATCTTCAGGGTCTATGGCCTTGGGCAGCACTTCTGGGAGCTTAATCTGTACCTTACGGGTAAGTACCTCCGGCATTATCTGTTCCTGCTCTATAAGAAATCGAATCATTGCCCGCAGGATCACCAGCTTGAATCGTACTGTCGAGAGTTTGAGTCCCCGGTCCTGTTCGTATTCAACAAATGCTTCAAAATCATCCCGGGTAACTTCTTTTAGTGGTCGTTTATGATTGTCTTGCAGGTAGGTCAAAAAATGGTGGATGACTGCATATGAGTTATCCATGGTTCGGCCCTTGTACATCTGCCGGTACATGTGGCGCAGGTACTCCTCTATAAGCTCTTTGTTACAAAGGTTACTCCTGGCGAGCTTTTCCAGGATAAACTCGAACCATTTGCTCCTGTCTTTTGAAGCAAAGATTTGGGTTTTTGTTTCCTTGCCGCTTTCCAGATAGATCCTAAATGGGAAGAGTGTTACTCCAGCTTCTGCTGCATCCTCATTTTTTTGGTGGGGTTGCGGTGGTTTTGATGGGGGAATGTTTGTATCGTATTCTTGCTGTCTTATTTCTTCCATATCTACCTCCTTTTTCTAAATGTTTAGAAAAATCAGGTAGATAATGGATCT
>CAZNPC010000245.1:0-1912 GCA_964574765.1 uncultured Nitrospirales bacterium
CATGTCCTTACCTGTGCTGGCCATTCGGAAGTTACAATGAGATCGCGGTGAAGATTGCCAGAGCCGCCGGATACAAGGCTGTTTTTACCACCGTACCGGGAGTCGTCAAACAAGGCTCGGATCCTTTCGCCCTCAGACGTATAGTGGTCAAAGACAGTCAGTTATGGTTTAAAAAAAGCATGCTCATTTATTCCAGCTCTTTATTGTCAACATTCTATATCTATATGAAGGGTGGGACAAGATGAGAATACATCCGGTTGACGATCTCCTTTTTCTGACCATGAAATTTATAAAGGCGTTTGACAAAAGAGAGAACGGATTGAAGCAATTTGATCCTGAGAAAGTTAAAAATGTCCTTGTGGTCTCCTCAACCGCAATCGGAGATACCCTGCTTTCAACACCTGCGATAAGGGCAGTAAGAGAGCGATACCCGCTGGCAAGGATCACAGCCCATTTTACTAAAAAAAATATGGAGCTGTTTGACAACAATCCTGATATAGACGGGATAATTCCCTATTACGGAGGATATAGAAAATTTCTTAAAACCATCATGGAATTCCGCAGACGCAAATTTGATCTTGCCCTGATATTTCATGGCAATGAACCGCAGGCAACACCGATGACATATCTTTCGGGTGCGAGATTTATAATTAAATTGCCGAAAACAGACAAATATCGATTTTTACTATCCAACCAGCCTGTTACATTCAAAAATAATATTCATGTCATTGAAAGAAGATTGAAAGTGGCGGAGATGGTTGGGTGCCAAACCAGCAATAAAAGAATGCTTTTACCGGAACGGAAAGAGGGCCGTGCTGAGATTGACAGATTTTTTGAAATAAAAGGAATTAAGGATACAGATATGTTAACAGGTTTTCAGGTAGGGGCATCGACGATGGAAAGGGTATGGCCTGCAGACAGGTTTATTGAATTGGGCAAAAGACTTCTTGGCTCCTATCCAAAACTTAAGATAGTTATTACCGGTTCACCTCAAGAATATGGTTATTGTAAAAAAATTGCAGATGGCATAGGAGAAAAAACCATTATATCTGCAGGCCATGTTTCTTTAAAATATTTACATTCTTTACTAAGGGAGCTTAAAGTACTGGTTAGTGGTGATACTGGAACCATGCAGATGGCAGTTGCTGTTGGCACACCTGTTGTCGCCATGTTTGTATCTGCTGATCCAGCACATACAGGGCCATATTATGACCTGGAGAAGCATATAGTTATTCGAAAAGAAAGACCTTGCGATCCATGTATTTCAAAAAAATGTAAAAACCCTTTTTGTACGGAGTTAATACATGTTGAAGAGGTATTTAAGGCTCTGAGGGATATTCTGAAATGAAGATAGCCTTTTATAATCTTACAACAACAACAAAGGCTGGCGGCATTGAGACCTTTAACTGGGAAATGGCCGGGACACTGGCAAAAAGAGGGCATACCGTAGACATCTACGGAGGAAAAGGCGATGCATGCCGTGAGACTCCCGCAAACGTAGAAGTATACCAATATTCGTTTATCAGAAGAGAATCAGTCCCTGATTTCGGCACCAGATTCAGGAAGTTTGTTGAGAGACTGACCTTTGGTGCCCATGCTCTGAAACATCTTGTTAAAAGGAACTATGACTATATCTATATATCCAAGCCCTACGATTTACCGATTGCCCTGATTGTCTCAAAATGTACTGGCACAAAAGTAATTTTTGGTTCCCAGGGCACGGAATTTTCCCCCGGATATAAATACCTGGTAAAGAAGGTTTCTCATTTCTTCTCCTGCAGCGAGTTTAATGCAGGTCAAATAGAGAGGTATTGCAAGATCAGGCCATCTGTCTTGCCTAATGGTGTAAACACAGTACTGTTCAGGCCTCACCCGCCTGATCAGAAGATAAAGAGTGATTTGAGAATTAGCG
>CAZNPC010000246.1:0-1894 GCA_964574765.1 uncultured Nitrospirales bacterium
GCCCAGCGGTTATTAGACCTTGGCCGCTCTCAATACGGCACGGCAAAAGAGCTAGGTGTAAGTGAGAGCGCCATCCGTTACCACATAAAGGCAGGTAACTTAAAAAAAAAGTAGCTGTTTCCCGGCCGCTTCCGGCCAACACTCCCTGGGAACGTGACATTGCAGATTTTCTGGCTTCAGACATGATCGGTGTGGCAGCTACGCGTGTTGAAGATCGTGTGTTTGCTGCCTTAGGCCTGCAAAACGCGGTTATTTCTTTTGAATCCTGTGAAAGCGTTGAATTTGGAGGGGTATTGTTATTACTCCCCTTCCTGTTAGCCAACGGTCTGTTGAGCTATGAAAAATACTATTCAGAGAGGCTTTCAGGGTATTATGATTTTGACAGCGTAATATTAACCCTGGCGTTCATGTACCTGTGCCGGATTAAAAGCGCGGAACAACTCAAACATCACAGTCCCGGCGAGATGGGAAAACTGTTGGGTTTGGACAGGATCCCCGAGGCCCGCTGCCTTAGAGGCATCGTTAAAGAGTTAAACGTGCAGGAAAGAGCCTCCCAGTGGCATGCCTACCTCTCCGAGGAATGGATAAGTCAGGAAGATACAAGCATCTATTACATAGACGGTCATATTCAGGTCTACCATGGCCATCTTGCCAACCTGGGCAAGAAGCATGTTAGCCGCCAAAAACTCTGCCTGCCCGGGATGGCAGAATTCTGGGTGAATAATGCAGATGGCTTGCCCTATTTTTTTGTCACCGGCGAGGTTAATGAGAAGCTGCAAGAAATGATCACAACCCAATTGGCCCCTCGGTTGCTTGATCTGACCGATGGCAGAGTTAGCCAGGATGAACTTGATGCTGATGAGTTGCTACCCAGGTTCACCTTGGTGTTTGACAGAGAAGCTTATAGTCCTCCGTTCTTCAAACAGTTATGGGATGACTTCCGCATAGCGGTAATCACCTACAGAAAGAATGTAAAAGACAAGTGGGATGAGGAAGATTTTTCTGATTATAAAGTTGGTACCGATGTGGAGACTGATATGAAGTTATGCGAAAAACAGGTAGAACTCAATGGGGTTAAGTTGCGAGAAGTACGCAGGCTTACCGAAACCGGTCACCAAACCAGTGTGATTACCACCAATTATAAATTGTCAACGGCTCTTATAGCTTTCTACATGTTTTCAAGATGGACTCAGGAGAATTTTTTCAGATATATGAGGCAGGAATACGATATAGACAGGATCATGCAATATGGTGTTGATGAATTAGATAAAACTATAATGGTCGTTAATCGGGAATACAGCAATACGACCTACCAACTCAAGAAGTTAAGAGAACGAAAAGCCCGGTGCCAGGCAAAACTTTATGTCTTAGTGGAAGAAAACATTGAAGGCGAATTGGAACAAACGGAAAAGAATATAGAGGATCAATTAGAGTGCAGGCAAAATATTGAATCACTTGAAGCAGAAGAACAGGAGCTCATAGGTCAGAGAAAGCTACAGCCATACAGGATAAGCATAGGAGAAATGCCCGAGGATGCCAGATATAATAAACTGAAGATGGAAAGTAAGCACCTACAAAACATCATCAAGATAATCTGCTACAGAGCTGAAACTGCTATAGCCAATTTACTGGCCGGGCATTATCGGAAGAGCACCAATGAAATAAGAGCGTTGGCAAAGAGTGTTATATTTGCAAAGGCTGACTTGTACCCGGATTATCAGACCAATACCCTTACGGTGAGATTAAACAGCCTGGCTACACCAAGAGACAATATGGCTGTAAGGGAGATTTACCAAACGCTGAACGATTATGAGGCACTTTTTCCAGGCACAAAACTCAAGCTTGTTTACAAATAATGCGACAATGAGAACTGCGTCAGATCAGGAGATCTGAA
>CAZNPC010000247.1:0-1881 GCA_964574765.1 uncultured Nitrospirales bacterium
GGAGGGATTCCTGACAGGCCCTTTCTCCCAGCTCCCCTTAACAGCCTCATCAATACGGTCTCTGCCTGGTCATCAGCGCTGTGAGCAAGAGCGATTTGGTCCGCTCCAATCTTTAAAGCCGTCCTCTCAAACACATCATATCTTAGCTCTCTGGCGGCTTCCTGAAGATTCAGCTTCTTTGCCTGAGAATGTTCTTTTACGTCAATTGACTCGACATAAAAGTCTATACCAAGCCCATCGCAAAAACGTCTGCAGAAGTCCTCTTCCTCCCTGCTCTCCTCCGGCCTTAGGCCATGGTTGACATAAAGAGCATGCAGAGACAGATCGAAACTGTCTTTAATTTCATGCAGAGCAACCGCAAGGCAAACAGAGTCAGGGCCCCCAGAGAGTCCGATAAGCACCCTGTCTTCCTGCTGAAGCATGGAGTATTTTTTTATTGTTTTCCGGACCTTCTTCGTTAAGTTCATAATTGGAATAATTATACCTTAGGGCTTGAATGTAATAATAGATGCCTCCTCTTTTGGGACTGAAGAAGTATATTATGCAGGAAATTGTATGGTGAAATATATATAATATCTAAATATAAGAAAGGTCATTCAGTCATTCAGCAGTTTAGTTGCTGGAAAGAATTACCTAATAACTTAATAACCTGTTTTATAATATGCATTATTTCAATTACAAAAAAAATGAATTATACGCCGAGGAAGTACCGGTAAGAAGAATAGCTGAAAAAACCGGAACACCGGTATACATATACAGCCACAAAACAATAACCCGGCACTTAAACGCATACAAAGAAGCTTTTGACGAACATCCCCATCTGATCTGCTTTGCGCTTAAGGCAAATTCTAACAGCGCAATCCTGAAGCTCCTCGCGAAAAACGGAGCAGGCGCGGACGTTGTATCGGGCGGGGAACTGTATCTCGCGTTAAAAGCCGGCATTCCATCAAAAAAGATAGTTTATGCCGGAGTCGGCAAAACTGATGATGAGATCGCATTTGCGTTAAGATCAAAAATTCTTATGTTCAATGTCGAATCGTCTGACGAACTTAGAGCCATCAACAGGTCCGCAAAAAGACTGAATGTAAAGGCACCGATCGCGCTCAGGGTGAATCCTGACATTGACCCGAAGACCCATCCATACATCTCAACCGGGCTGAGAGAGAGTAAATTCGGCATACCTATCAAAGAGGCTCTTGAACACTACGCCCTCGCGAAAAAACTGCCGAACATTGAAATACTCGGCATCCACAAACATATCGGTTCTCAAATAACTAAAGTAAGACCGTTTGTCGATGCCTTAAAAAAAGTTCTTCAGTTGGCTGAAAAACTAAAAGACAGCGGTATCAACATCAGAAATCTTGATATTGGCGGGGGCCTCGGGATCAACTATAATAATAATCATTCCCCCTTTCCTGAAGATCTTTCAAAAGCGATCCTCCCGCTTTTAAGTAAATTTCATTTCAATCTGATACTTGAGCCCGGAAGATCAATAACAGGCAATGCCGGAATACTCGTAACTAAAACACTATACATAAAACAACAGGAGAAAAAAGAATTCACTGTTGTTGACGCGGGCATGAACGATCTTTTAAGGCCCAGCATGTACGACGCTTTTCACAACATAGTACCTGTCAGGAAAAACAGCCGTAAAAAAGTTACAACTGATATTGTGGGGCCTATCTGTGAATCAGGTGATTTTCTTGGTATAAACAGGAATATCAGCCGAATTCTGCCGGGAGACCTGCTCGCTGTCATGAGCGCCGGCGCATATGGTTTTTCAATGAGTTCAACCTATAACAGCAGGCCCCGAGCGGCGGAAGTGCTGGTTAAAGGTAACAGGTTCCATATAATCCGTGAAAGAGAGCAATATAAAGACCT
>CAZNPC010000248.1:0-1869 GCA_964574765.1 uncultured Nitrospirales bacterium
TTTTACAGGCTTAAGTTCAGCCTTTTCCGGCAGGAAAGGATTCGGTCCGGGCAATGCGAGCTGGGCGTTGATCTCACGTTTTTGCCAGCGACTCAGCTGGTCACTGCCTATTTTTCCGACACTGTAAGGAACCTGATAATAGTGTTCTACCTTATCGGTCTCCAGACCGGGATCGACCAGAATCATGGCCATATTTTCCGGAGCCAGTTTGTCCAGAAGGCCTTTGATTTGCTCCGGTTTCCATTCCATCAACACCTGATCTGCTTGCAGGATATCCTGCGCAGGATAACGCAACAGCTTTGCGGACAATGACGTCGCGTAATCGCTGGCGGAAACCTTGTCCTGGAAGCGAAAGTCCAGCAGACTCTTGCGTTTGAGTTCCTCATAACGCCAGTCCTCCAGGCCACTTTCCTTTATTAAATCGATATATTGAAACAGGTGCAGGACGATCTCTGACGCATGTTTAACACCTTCTTCAGTGAGGTCAAATTCAACCTGAAACAGGCTTTGCACGTCATCGAGATTACTCCCATCGCTGCTCAGCCCTGTGACCCAGCCCTTGCTGCGCAACAATCCATATAAACTGCCTTCTCCTTCATCACGGATGAACTGGGAAACCACTGACATGGACCTGACCTTATAGTGCTTGCGCTGGGCAGGAATGGGAAAATACAGGGTCAGTTTATGCAGTTCTTTCAACGGCCTGAGATTTACTTTCTGAGGCAATTGTGACGTTTGATATATAAATGCATCTTTGGGTGGCCGGTTGGGTTCAAGCTGACGGTCAACGACGGCAGAGAATTTTTCCTCTACCCATTTACGCAGCACGGCAAGCGGCTCCTTACCGACTACCGTCAGTCCCATGTTGTTAGCAGAATAGTGGGCTTCGTAAAATTTAAGAAGTTCTTCCCGAATCCGGTTTTTTTCCTTTGAGGTCAGAGTTTCCAGGCTACCAGTGAAAAAACGGGAATAAGGGCTGTTGCGGTTGAAACCCTGCCTTGATGCGGCCTCGATACGCCGGGAGTCATCTTTCAATTTGAGCTGGTACTCAGACTGTACTGCATTGGCTTCTCGTTCGACAGCCCTGGCATCGAGCAGGGGCGTGATGAAAAACTGGGCAAAACGATCCAGCGCCGGCTCCAGCTTCTCTGCCTTGATATCAAAAAAATAGGTAGTTTGATTGTCACTGGTGAAAGCATTATCCGTGCCGCCGTGGGTATTGATAAAGTCCTTATAACCATCCACATCCGGATATTTTTCTGTGCCCATGAACAGCATATGCTCGAGAAAATGCGCCAGGCCTTCCCGTCCGGTCGGGTTGCTCACACTGCCCACATCGACGCTCATCGCTGCGGCAGCCTGATCGGCCTCCGGATCGGACACCAGCAGTACGCGTAAATTATTCGGCAGGATCAGATACTCATAATCCCTTTTATCATTTTCACTTTTTATAACCGATAGATCAGTTTTGTGAATTGATTCCTGCTCAGTAAAATGTGCTGGTTCGTCACCAGCCATTTTTTCAGACAGTTCATCACAGGATGACAATATTAAGGACATTGACAAGAGGACGATAATTTTTTTCATAATGTGACTCTTTTTTTAGCTCTGCTTTCGCAAAGGCGCTTAATTATTACGAGAGATATTACACCGCGCATGTTAGTCAATTTTGCTCAGGATCGCCATTGCCTGTTCAAATATTCAGACAACGACAAAAAATAAAGGGTGTCAGAGCACATTTCTTCCTGATATTAGAATTGATTTTTCTCTGACACCCTTTATTGCGTTCCTTTATTGCGGCTCGACTCAAACGTTAAAACAACTTCACCACGTACCTTCCCTGGTGTTGCCCGGACAGTATCCTTTTGA
>CAZNPC010000249.1:0-1848 GCA_964574765.1 uncultured Nitrospirales bacterium
AGCTCCCCTGTGGGATGGAAAGAAGGATGTGGGCGGAGACAAGATCAATGGATGGAAAGAGTTCAGAAAACGCGGCATGTGGAATTCTTCTCCCTACAAGTATAAAAAACGCTGGGGCGGCCACTTTGGCAAAACCAGCACTGACGAGAAGACCGGCAAGAAAAAAACCAAGGGTACAGTGACCCATAAATTTGAATTCTACTCCGAGACCCTCAAAAAAGCCCTTGGAAAGCACGCAAAGAAACACAAGACAAGCGTTGATGATATTCTTCAGACCTGCAACTACGAGGCAAGGGGTGAGAAAGCATTTATCCCCCACTATGAGTCTCCGGTCAGACATGGAGATGTAAAGAAATATCCATTTACTTTCATCGACTTCAAATCAAAGCTCAACAGAGAGGGAAGGAGCGCGAACTGCACCTGGTATCATGAATTCAAGAAATTGGATGTAGGCGATAAGAGCTGGGACGATGTATTGCAGATTAACCCTGCGGATGCTGGAAGACTCGGGATTAAAGACGGCGATAAAATTAAGGTTACATCTGTGGCGGCAAGCATAGTGGTCAATGCAAAACTATGGGAAGGTGTCCGTCCCGGCACAGTTGCAAAGTGTTATGGTCAGGGGCACTGGTCCTATGGAAGGGTGGCAGCAAAGGATTACCATAAAGCCAAGCCGAGAGGCGGCAACAACAATATACTGATGCCTGATGACTATGACCGCCTCAGCGGAAGCACAGTAAGAAACGGCGGATTCACAGGCGTAAGGATTGAGAAGATATAAATAAAACTGGAAGGAGGAAAAGATAATGCCAAAATATGGAATGGTTATTGATTTGCAGAAGTGTGTTGGATGCGGCGCCTGTGCAATAGCCTGCAAGACTGAAAATAATACGCAGAACAGGGCCAATGGGCAGACTTTTAACTGGGCTGATTTTCTTATCGAGACAGGCGGGAAGTTTCCGGATATGAAATATACTAATCGGCCGGTGCTCTGTAATCACTGCACAGATGCTCCTTGTGTAGAGGCATGCCCTGTAACTCCAAAGGCAATGCACAAGCATGATAACGGGA
Source organism: uncultured Nitrospirales bacterium (assembly GCA_964574765.1). Classification (GTDB taxonomy): domain Bacteria; phylum Nitrospirota; class Thermodesulfovibrionia; order UBA6902; family BMS3Bbin08; genus CAZNPC01. The sequence continues at coordinate 1,072 of CAZNPC010000249.1, forward strand.
TTACCATGCACAATAATGAGCGGTGTATAGGCTGCCGCCTCTGTCAGGAAGCATGTCCTTACAGTGTCGAGGATGTTAAAGAAGAAAAGGCGGCATACAGCGTCATCAGCTTCAATGATTTCGAGAAAGAGACGCATGGATTCTATAGAGATGCTACAAAGGTCATCAAAGGCGGCACTGCATCAGGAGCTGAGATTGCCAAAAAGGCAGGCGATACACCTCCTATGCGGACAATGTACAAACATACCGATTATAAGAGCGTCAGGCGGAAGGGTATCGTTGAAAAGTGCATATTCTGTGATCACAGGGTAAAAAACGGTAAAGATCCGTACTGTGTTGAATCCTGCCCGGCGAGTGCAAGGGTTTTTGGTGATCTCAATGATAAGTACAGTAATGTTAGCAAACTGCTGAAAAAGCATAAGTCTACCGTCCTGAAGCCGGAAGAAGGAACTCAGCCAAACGTCTACTACATCAGGAACTTCAAGGTTAAGGCATAACGGTTTCACTGCCATATCAGGGGGAAGCAGTTCTCAATGCTGCCCCCCCTTGATCGGCCTGAAGCGATAGACAATTATTATGGACAGAATATCCCTGAAGATGAATAAACCGGAGAGAATGGCGTTTGCCGATATATTCAGAGTTCTTTCTGCGAACTTCTATCTCCCGGACAAGGCTCTCTACGTTGAGGAAGAACTTTTCGAAAACCTTGTGTCGCTTTTAGACTCTGTTTGCTCCAACGTGAAGTCTCATGCTCAAAAGATGGCTAAAGCTTTTATG
>CAZNPC010000250.1:0-1847 GCA_964574765.1 uncultured Nitrospirales bacterium
ATATCTCTCAGTGATATTACACCTGCAAGCTTCTCATCCTTATCAACTATATATATATAATAAATAGTTTCGACATTATGCGCGTCTATCTTGAGCTTTTCCATAGAGTCCGCGACCTTTAATTCAGGTGAGTAGGCAATGAATTCATTAGTCATAAGTCCGCCCGCTGTATCTTCCTCATGGCTCAGCAGTTCCTGTATGTCCTGCGCCTCCCCCTTTTCGATCGATTCCAGAAGTTCCTTTGCTTTTTCAGCCGGCAGTTCTCCGAGAAGGTCAGCGGCTTCATCCGGCGGCATCCTTTCCACAATATCCGAGGCAAAACCTTTATCAAGACTGTCTATAATCGCCTTCTGAGAATCAGGCTCAAGTTCGTCGATTGCCTCTGCCGCAACATTGGGGTCAAGTCCCTCGAAAAGGGCAACACCCTCCTCATGTGAAACTTTGCTTATAATGTCCGCAATGTCCGCGGGGTGAAGAGCGGAAACCATCTGGCGCGGGACAGTCAGAGATATCGTTGTCAGTTTCGGTTCAAGAGGCTGAATATACTTCCAAAGGATAAGGTTATGGGCCAGAGTTTTACCGAGGATCTTGTACAGGTTTTCGCCCTTCCTCTCTATGCCGAAACGTCTCAGTATCCCCCTCATTCCGACATCGACGGCACTCAGACAGGCACTGTTATTGAGTCCTTCCAGCTTTATGTCGTTGACCCTTACAACCTTGGCGCCGTTGGCATCGATAATCTGCTTGTCAAAAATATCCCTCACGATCATCAAATCATCTTCTGAAAATTCATAAGGCTTCATTTTTAATGAATAGACCCTGGATGACATTATCCTTTTGTTGAAAATGCCGATTAAATCCCAGGGAAGGAGATAATATTTCTTTTTCTTCTCCAGAATAAGCGCTGAAACCATCGGCAGGGCGTCGCCTTTAACAACGATAAAATCCCTGACCCTGCCAAGGTCTTCACCTTTGGGATCAAGCACAGGTTTTTTAAGAAGTTCACTTATAAAGATTTCACCGAAAAGAGGCATGCTTACTCCACAATAAATCGTTATTCGTTACTTGTCCGCCATTCTGTTTGGCGTGATTGGTTATTCGTTATTGAATGAAAGTATACCTAAGGCAGGCTGATTTCGGCAACCTTGTTCCACAGAGCCACAGAGCCGTAGCGCTATAGAGCAATAGTGCCGCATGAGGGCAGAAAAGGCTGTTGAAAAATCGATATACAACCCTCCTCTACATAGAACAGGGGAGACTGATGATGACGTTCCGTGCGACTCCTTTAAAAGAAAGCCTCGAGGAATTTACCGGAAACGTCATAACCTCATTGACTAAACAGAATCTAATCAATTGTCGATTGCGGAATAAAAGAAGCAGTCTCCTTGTTCACACACCAGCAAGACAAACCAGTAAGCTGGTTCATCAAATTTCTCATCTTCTCAACCTGGAGATTCCTTTGACTTCCTCACCCTCTCTACTATCAGGTTGGTGATTATACCGTTGAACGTCCCTGTGATAATACCAAAGAGAATGATTATCGGGCTTATAAATACTATTGCTTCGAGCCTTCTTACAAAAATCAGATACGCAAGGAAAAGCTGGGTGATGTTGTGGGCCAGAGCACCCAGAAGGCTTATACCTATAGGGCTGAAAAGTCTTCCGCTGAAAACCATGGCTGACCACATTACCAGTGTACTTAAGACGCCGGCTCCAAGGCTCAACGCAAACGCAGGGCCCAGAAACGTTCCAGCAAAAAGACTCCCAAGGAATACCCTTATTAAAGTAACGGTCATTCCAGCCTTCAAACCGTAAAGATATAAGGTAGTAAGAGTTATGATATTGCT
>CAZNPC010000251.1:0-1827 GCA_964574765.1 uncultured Nitrospirales bacterium
CGTTCCGCTACGCTCGTGTGTCATGACGAGAGATGAAAATCTTTCTTGCTGTATTGAAGATGAGGGATGGCCCCTCGGTTTCGGTAATCAGATACTGAAACCAAACCGCCCTATGCGGCATGCATAAAGAGTGGATGTCGTGAGCGATAGGGAAAAGGCAGAAAGAATCTGTCAGGTACGTTCTGAAGAGATGAATGCAAATGAACCACTGATGAGGTGTCGATATGGATAAATGCTGTCAAAACCGGGTAACGAGCGTATGCCCGGGACGAGTTTCGACGATATCTGAATACGGGCGAAGCGGCAGTCGGCATGGAGGTGGCATGAACTCGGAACAGGCTTTAATACGGAACATGAGAACCTGTCGTCCTGATGCTAAGGGAGAAATGGCGTGGTAAAGCCACAAAATGAGAGTACCGATGCAGGGCACAGGGGCGGACTGCCCCGTAGTAGTGATGAAGTTTCTGTAATGGAAATGGAGCAAAGGGGGCAGCCTGTCCAGTCGAAAAACGGGGGTCAACCAGTCGATGGGAGGAACCCTCGGGTTGAGACAAAACCTTTCAACATCCCGAAATGGATTGTCTTTGAGGCATTCAAACGTGTCAAGGCAAATAAGGGAGGATATGGAGTCGATGCTCAGAGCGTATCTGATTTTGAGCAGGATCTCAGCAATAACCTTTATAAGCTTTGGAACCGAATGTCCTCAGGGAGTTATCATCCGCCGCCGGTAATGCGAGTAGAAATCGAGAAGCCGGATGGAGGCATCCGACCCTTGGGGATTCCAACGGTGACGGATCGCATCGCCCAGATGGTGGTAAAACTTCAGATCGAACCGGAATTGGAAAGTCATTTTCACCCGGATTCCTACGGGTATCGCCCCGGCAAATCAGCGCATCAGGCGCTTTTGACGGCCAAGAGGCGATGCGTTAGGCGAGGGTGGGTTTTGGACATGGACGTCAAGGGGTTCTTTGAGGAAATCGATCATGGTCTGCTGATGCTGGCGGTGAGAAAACACGTTAAAGAGTCCTGGCAATTGATGTACATCCAGAGATGGCTGACAACCCCGGTGCAGCATGCGAATGGACGCCTTGAAGAGAAACGGAAAGGTACGCCGCAAGGGGGCGTCATCAGCCCTCTGCTGGCAAATCTTTTCTTGCATTATGTGTTTGATGTTTGGGCAGAAAAGAACTGGAAAGGTATTCAGTTCGAGCGATACGCCGATGATATTGTCTGTCATTGTACCAGTGAACGTGAGGCCATAGAGTTGAAGGTGCTTCTCAATGACAGGTTCAACCAATGCGGTCTTACGCTCCATCCTGCCAAGACAAAAATTGCCTACTGCAAAGGGGGCCGGAACAAAGGTAACTATGAAACGGTATCCTTTGATTTTCTCGGTTACACGTTCAGGCCACGCTGGATCAAGACAAAACGGGGCCATCAGGGGCTTTATTTCCTCGCAGCCGTCAGCCAGAAATCGGCAAAACGGATTCGTCAGGAAATCAACCGTTGGCCCTGGAAGTATTGGCGTCAAAAGGAACTGATGGATATTCGAAAATATTGCCAGAGTCGGCTGCAAGGCTGGATCACCTATTATGGTCTATTTGGCAAGAGCATTATCCGAAATGTTCTGTTTCACTTCGACAAGCGCCTGAGTCGTTGGGGCAAAGCGAAGTACAAACGATTGAAGACGCTCATGCAAGCCGCTCGAAGGATAAACCAAGCAAGGAGAAAGAACCCGAGCTGGTTTCCCCATTGGAGTGGCATGTAGGGACTAATTGAAATGTTGGGCAGGAAGAGCCGTATGAAGCGAGAGCTTCACGTACGGTT
>CAZNPC010000252.1:0-1820 GCA_964574765.1 uncultured Nitrospirales bacterium
AAAAATAAAAATTTCAAGGGAAGGGTTAATGAATATTAATGTCAAAAACAAAAAACTCAGTAATTGGATTAAAGAAGTAGCAGACATGTGCCAGCCTGATGATATTTATGTATGTAACGGTAGCACGGAAGAATATAATCTCATGACGGAAAAACTGTTAGCCAGTGGCAGTGCCATTCCGCTTAAAAAGAGGTCCAACAGCTATCTTTTCCGTTCTGATACAAGCGATGTGGCACGTGTTGAAGACCATACGTATATAAGCACATCTTCAAAAGATGAGGCAGGCCCCACAAACAACTGGATTGATCCGGGTGAACTCAAGGACACAATGAAAGGTCTATACAGGGGATGCATGAAAGGCCGGACAATGTATGTAATCCCTTTTTCCATGGGGCCTATAGGTTCTCCCATTTCAAAGATAGGAGTCGAAATTACAGACAGCCCTTATGTGGTTTGCAACATGCATATTATGACCCGTGTTGATTCCCGCATACTGGAACTGCTTTCTACTGACGGAGATTTTATTCCCTGTCTACATTCAATCGGCGCCCCGTTAGCAGAGGGACAGAAAGATGTCCTGTGGCCGTGCGCTCCCATAGAGAAAAAATATATAAGTCATTTTCCCGAGGAAAATCTTATCTGGTCATTTGGTTCTGGTTACGGCGGTAATGCACTGCTCGGGAAGAAATGCCTGGCACTGCGTATTGCCTCTGCGATGGCAAAGCGTGAAGGTTGGATGGCTGAACACATGCTTATCCTGCGTTTGACTAATCCTGAGGGTAAACAGTACCACATTGCTGCTGCATTTCCCTCTGCCTGCGGGAAGACCAACCTGGCTATGATGCAGCCTTCCATTCCCGGCTGGAAGTGCGAATGCATCGGCGATGACATAGCATGGATGAAAATCGGTGCTGACGGACGCCTTTATGCCATTAACCCTGAAAGCGGTTTTTTTGGCGTAGCTCCCGGGACATCATACAGCACTAATCCTGTGGCAATGGATACGCTCAAAGAAAATGTTATATTCACAAACTGCGCCCTTACAGATGACAGTGATGTCTGGTGGGAAGGCATGACAGAAGATGAACCATCGCACGCTATTGACTGGAAAGGCCGTGACTGGACCCCTGACAGTAAAACAGATGCAGCCCATCCGAATGCACGCTTTACAGCGCCTGCATCTCAATGCCCTGCTATTTGTAAGGACTGGGAAAAACCAGAGGGCGTTCCTATTGATATATTTATATTTGGGGGTCGCCGTACCAGTGTTGTTCCTTTAGTTTATGAGACATACAATTGGGATCATGGTGTATTTCTTGGTGCTACTGCAGCCTCTGAAACTACAGCTGCCAACATTGGCGCTGTAGGTAACCTGCGACGTGATCCCTTTGCCATGAAGCCCTTCTGCGGCTACAATATGGGAGACTATTTCCAGCACTGGTTTGATATGGGCGACAGGCTTGGCAATAAAGCGCCGAGGATTTTTTATGTCAACTGGTTTAGAAAAAGTCAGGACGGCATGTTTTTATGGCCTGGATTCAGTGACAACAGCCGGGTGCTCAAGTGGATGTGCGACCGTGTTGACAGTAAGGTAGACGCCAGGGAAACACCTATTGGTTTATTGCCGATAGAAGGAGACCTGGATCTTAAAGGTATAAATATATCCCCTGAAGACCTGGAAGAGTTGATGAAAGTGGATTCCAAGGAGTGGAAGGCTGAGATACCGGATATCGAACAGCACTTTGCTATGTTTGGCAAACGCCTGCCGGAAAAGCTGAAAAAACAGCTTGCTGAATTTATAAAACGTCTTGGATAAGGCT
>CAZNPC010000253.1:0-1818 GCA_964574765.1 uncultured Nitrospirales bacterium
CGGTAACCTGTTCAACTTCTCCAGTGCCTACGTGAGTGTCGATTAATTTCTGAATTTTCGGCTCATATTCCGAGAAATCAATGACTTCAGCAAATCTTCTCTGCACCGACTTACGAAGTTCTTTGAAAAACTTTAAGTCCATTCGATATTCATCAATTTTCTTTTCAGGGGATTCTTCGATAAATTTCAGGGAGGAAAGCGCGATAGAGAGGGTTCGGGCATATTTTGAAAACCGCGCATAAAAGTCATTGCGCAATGCATCATCGGCCAGCAGACGCTCATAAGCTTCTTCATCCCGTTTATTTTTGACTTCCCTGAAAACATCCCATAAATCGGAATGTTTCTGAGGCAGAGTCCGGATTTGCACTGAAACATCTTCTACTGTGTGAAGCAGGTCATCTTTATCAAATTCAGACAGTTGGCTATAAAGGTCCAGGGCCTGATCAAGGTTCTCCATTACGCCGCGATAGTCAATTATATATCCAAACTCTTTTCCTTCATATAAACGGTTAACACGTGCAATTGCCTGAAGCAGTGTGTGATCTTTGAGCTTTCGGGTAAGATAAAGCACTGTATTCCGTGGAGCATCAAATCCTGTAATCAATTTGTCAACAACAACAATAATCTCCGGTATTTCTCCATATTTAAAAGCATTTATAATTTGCCTGTTATACTCTTTTTCAGTACCGTACTTGTCCATCATTATTTTCCAGAAACGAATAACTTCTTCCTTGTTCTCCTTATAGATATCTTCTTCACCTTCACGGTCATCAGGCCCTGAAATAAGGACTTCGGATATGACCATGCCGAACTCATCCAGATATTTTTTATACATCAATGCTGTTGCCTTATCCTGTGCAACCAGTTGAGCCTTAAAACCGGTGGATTGCCAGTTATCGCGGAAATGCTCGCTGATATCCCATGCAATCCGCATAACCTTCTGTTCTGCCTTGTTCAGTTGATCCGTAGTTGCAAACTTCTTTTTCAGGTCCGCTGCCTGCTCTTTGCTCAGCTTGCCGGTAATCTTTTCGAACCAGTTGTCAATTGATTCAGAATCGAGCTTCTGTTCCACATGCCGCCCTTCATACAGCAGGGGAACAACGGCCTTGTCCTCCACTGCCTGATCAATAGTGTATGAGTCAATCAGCCCGCCGAAAGTTGCTATCGTGCTTTTGTGCTTCTTCATCACCGGAGTACCGGTAAATCCGACATAACAGGCATTCGGTAAAACCTTTCTCATCCTGGCATGAAGAGGGCCGTATTGCCCCCGGTGTCCTTCATCTACAAGCACAAAGATATTCGGATCAGTATTCTTCACATCCTTTGCGCCTACAGCAGCATCAAACTTGTCAATGATCGTTGTGATGATTCGTTCTTTATGCCCTCCAATCAGTTCGAGCAAATGTTTTCCTGTCCTTGCCTGCTTCAGCTCCTTGCCGCAGTGATGAAATGTTCTGTAAATCTGGTCATCTAAGTCTATGCGGTCGGTGACCAGAATAATTTTGTGATTGTCAATTGTTGGTTCCAATGCAATTGCCTTGGCAAGCATGACCATTGTCAGAGACTTACCGCTTCCCTGCGTATGCCATACAACGCCCCCTAAGCGCTTTCCCATGTTATCAATAGTGGTTATTCGATCCATAATCTTTTTTATGCAGAAATATTGCTGGTAACGGGCAATCTTCTTTTCTCCTGCATCAAAGAGAATGTAATGGAAAGTCAGATCAAGAAAACGTTCAGGCCTGCACAGGGCATATAACGCCCGGTCCTGTTCAGTGACATCTCTTCCTCCATCGGCTTCCAATGCATCAAAGTATT
>CAZNPC010000254.1:0-1807 GCA_964574765.1 uncultured Nitrospirales bacterium
CCAGGTGGAAGATTGAGGCCGCATTCAAAGAGCTGAAACGAGACATTGGCAGCGCTGAGACTCAGAGCAGGCATCAAAATGCCGTCATGAACCATCTTCACTTTTGTATGATGGCCGTGTCAGTGGGTTGGATTTACGCTAGCCGGTTGGAGAAAACACCCAGTCGACGGCACGTCGTTAAAGGACGCAACCATTTTGCCTTTTCCGATGTCCGCCGATTGGTGGCACAAGCCGCACTGGATGATAATTTTGGTATACTTTTCCCCGTGCCTCGCAAATCCGCCGTTAATTCTCTCGTCGCCGTACTGTTGCGCATAGCAGCATGAAACTTTTTAGGAAACTTCAGTTTATAGCTTTTTCAGAATAATGCAAGGATGTTGAAATCTCAAACATTGCCAAGTACTGTGCAATATCAGAGAATAAAGTGAAGAACCTTACAAAAACAACGATTTCAATCAGCCTCGGCATAATAATCATTTTGGCTTTCGGTTGCAAAGGCTCTTCGGAGGACAAAACCGCTGAGTCCTCAAAGAGCCTTATGAACCGAAAGGCCGTGTCCATTACCACAGTACCCACTCCTCCGAACTGGCTGACACTCGTTGCCCTGGATAAAGGGTTTTTTTCTTAGGAAGGTCTTGACATCACTCCAAAGTACTATCCCAGCGGGAAAAGGGCGCTCAACGGGATGTTCAGAAAAGAGGTGGATATTGCGATTTCTGCCGATGTGCCAATTGTCCTGAACAGTTTTAACCGCTCAGATTACAGTGTTTTTGCCGCCATCGGACAGTCCTTCAATGACAATAAAATTGTAGCAAACAGAGACCGGGCAATTCAAACATCTGAGGATTTGAAAGGTAAACGCATTGGCATCCAAAAGCAATCTGCTGCCCATTTCTTTCTTTATCTGTTTTTATTGGAAAACCGTATTATTTTTACCGATATCGAGGCTTCGTTCATAAAAGTGGAAAATCTTCCGCATGCTTTAGAGCGTGGGGAGGTGGATGCCATATCCACCAGAGAGCCATTTCTCACCCAAGCCAAAAAGCTTTTGGGAGACCGGGCAGAAGTTTTTGCCGCGCCTGGACTATATACCAAAACGTTCAGTTTGGTGGCGTTTAATGACTTTATTAAACAAAAACCTCAAGTGATTCAAAAAATCCTGCGAGCCCTGATCCGGGCGGAAGAATTTGTAAAAGACTATCCGGAACAGGCAAGCCAGTTTCTTGCCAAAAGATTGAACCTGCCTCAAGCAAAAGTTTTGGAAACTTTTTCACATATGAACCTGATCGTATCTCTTGAGCAGCCGATTCTCAATATTTTTGCCGATGAGGCCAGATGGGCGATAGACAATCATCTCACCGACAAGACCGAAGTGCCCGACTTGTTGGATTATATCTATCTTGATGGGCTAAAGGCTGTACGGCCTGAGTCTGTCAGCATTATCCACTGATGGAAAGCAAGTGAAAATTAAAAGTAAATTATTGACAGGCGCTGTTTTTTCCGTCTGCATAGTGATACTGCTCGGTTTTGTGCTTTTTCAGACCTCAAATCAGGTCCATATTGCTATTAGGAATAGCCAGGTAACTAATTCCATTGTACAGGGAGTATTTGAGTTGGGTATAGTGATAACCGATTTCTTGCAGCACCATGAAAAACATTCACTGAGACAATTGCGGCTTCGCCATGTGTCCTTAACCGAGCTTCTTGACCGATTAAACTTTAAAATTGAAGCGGAACAGCTTCGGATAAAAAGACTTCTGCAATATAACAAACAGCTGCAATTTCTCTTAGGAGAGCTCAAATCCAA
>CAZNPC010000255.1:0-1802 GCA_964574765.1 uncultured Nitrospirales bacterium
GGCATCCCCTTAATTGAACGGGTCATCCGCTCTGCCATAGAGGCCGGGGCAGATGAGTTTTACGTTGTTACCGGGTATCAGGGGGAGCGGGTTCGCTCCTTCCTGAACCAGTTATCGAATCGTATAAAGATTCATATTACGTCCTTGACTAATGAGGACTGGGAGAAAGAAAACGGCCTATCAGTACTCAAGGCGCGGGAATATTTGCAGGAACCTTTTTTGTTGCTTATGGCAGACCACCTCTTTGATCCGGCGCTTGTCCGTAAGTTAATAGAGTATCCTCTGGCCAATGGGGAAATCGCCCTGGGCGTGGACAAAGACATCCGTAATCCCCTCGTTGACATGGAGGATGTCACACGGGTAAAGGTTGAAAATGAAAAGATTAATATTATCGGTAAGGGATTAACCGATTTCAACGGCTTTGATACTGGTATTTTTAAGTGCTCTCCTGCCATTTTTGATGTACTGGAGCGGTGCAGGGGAAAAAACGGCGACACCACCTTATCCGGGATGGTGAGAATTATGGCTGAGGGGGGACATGCTAAAGGGATTAATATAAGCGGTTTCTGGATTGATGTAGATAGTCCTGAGACTTTCAGGAAAGCGGAAAAAGCATTGCTGGATAATCTCCGTGATAAGTTAAACGATGGCCCTATATCGCGTTACCTTAACCGGCCCGTCTCAGTGATATTTTCCCGCCGCCTGGCGCAATTTAATATCACACCTAATCAAATTTCGCTGTTCTCGTTCCTGTGTTCAGTACTGGCTGCCGGACTGTTTACACTTGGCGGGTATCTAACCATGCTCATGGGAGGTATTCTGGCACAGTTTGCATCCATTATTGATGGTTCCGATGGAGAAGTGGCCAGACTCAAGTTCCAAAGCAGCGATTACGGTGGTTGGTTCGATGCGGTTTTGGATCGATACGCGGACGCTTTCCTTCTTTTCGGTCTCACATGGCATATATATCTCAATACGTTAGGCAACCTCGTCCTGTGGATCGGTTTCGCGGCTATCATAGGATCATTTATGTTGAGCTATACGGCAGACAAGTATGACAGCCTTATGCATAACCGCATTAGCAAAGGAATCAGGCTCGGACGGGATACACGTGTCTTTGTGATATTTCTTGGTGCCCTGTTCAATCAGGCATATTTAGCGCTTATAATAATTGCTGTTGTGATGAATATTGAAACCATGCGCCGTGTCATCGTGTGCCGGGGTCATGGATAGCATAGACTGTGCAAAAGAAAGAATCAAAGCGATTATCGCCGGCTCTATGGTACCTGAAGACCTGCGCCATGCCGAAAATACCCTTGATTGGTTGTTAAAGCTTGATCCTAATGCTGATCAGGCTTTACAGATTGCAGCGCTTGCCCACGATATCGACAGGGCTTTCGAAAAGCAAAAAGTCCGTCGATCGAATTTTAATGATTATAATGCCTTCAAAGCTGCCCACGCGCAAAGCAGCGCAACTATATTACGAGAGATACTATTAGAATGCGGTGTTGTCCTGGCCACTATCGACAAAGCTTGCCGGTTGGTGGCACTTCACGAGACAGGGGGCGATATCCGTTCTGATCTGCTCAAGGATGCGGATAGTATTTCTTACTTTGATGTCAACATACCCCTGTACTACCAACGTGAAGGCTGGCAGGAGACCAAACGCCGATCTATCTGGGGCTATCAGCGTCTATCCGCACGGTTGAAAGACGTGGTAAAGAATATAACATACGAAGACGAGGCGCTGACTCGCCTTCTTGGAGAGGTAATTAATAGAAAAACCCTTTTAAAGTAAAAAC
>CAZNPC010000256.1:0-1801 GCA_964574765.1 uncultured Nitrospirales bacterium
AGCTACGCGCCTTTATTTAACTGCCAACATAATACAAAATGCTGACGTAATGGCCGACTTGTCGAATCGACCGCTCTCCTGATGCCTGCCTGTCCCGCCTTTGGCGGATCCCGATACTTCGGGGAGCTACGCGCCTCCCACAAAGTACATTACCGAGTGAAAATATAAAAGAAAAATTCAGTCTTTGTCAAGCAGACATAATTGTTTAATATGGTTCACAGTGGCTCAACATGGTTCAAAATTAAACCACATTAAACTACTATTGAACAATCTTGAACGCCTGCCCCGCGGTTCAAGTTCTTAAGAACTTTGCGGGGGTTTAAACTATTATTATTTCCCCGACGGCTTCTGCAAATACTTGAAAAAGTCGCCTTTAGTCGAAAGAACAAGCCAGTCTTTTTCAGAAAACGTGGTCTGATATGTCTCCATTGTCTTCAGGAACTTGTAAAACTCTCGTGAATCCTGGCTCTGGTTATATGCCTTGGCATAGATTGCTGTTGCTTCAGCATCAGCCTTACCTTTTATCTCCTGAGATATTTTATATGCCTCGGACTGTATCTTTTTAAGTTCACGCTCTTTATCACCAAGGATCTTGGAAGCCTCTCCCTGACCTTCAGAACGGAATTTATCGGCTTTTCTTTTTCTTTCTGTTATCATCCTCTCAAATATCTTTTGCTGAACTTCTTCCGAGTAATTTATTCTTTTCAGTCTCAGGTCAAGAAGCTCTATGCCGAGTTCAAGAGTGCGCGGAGCGGCGGCATCAATAATTGAACGGGATATTATCCCCCTGCCTTGCTTGATCTTAAGCAGGTGCTGTGCATCGGCGTCTTTCAGGTCCTCGCTTGTCTGGTATTCACGGTTTGTTGATCGGACAATTTCTACCAATATATTATTGGCAATGGCATTTCTTGTTTCACCGTCCAGTATATCGCTCAGCCGGGAAAGCGCTCCTCTTTCGTCTCTCACGCGCTGGAAGAACAGGAGAGGATCTTTTATGCGCCAGCGCGCGTATGTATCAACCCAGATAAATCTTTTATCTTTTGTAGGGATCTGGTTGGGATCGCCGTCCCATTCCAGAAACCGCTTGTCAAAGAAATTGGCTTCCTGGATGAATGGAGTTTTGAAATGCATGCCCGGTGTCAGTACCGGATCGCCGACAGGTTTTCCGAACTGAGTGATTATAACCTGGTCGGTTTCTTTAACAAAATAGGCCGCATTTAGGATAACGACACCAAAAATTATTATGACAGCCGCAATGATGATATATTTGACATCTTTCATTTGATGTTCCCTCCTTTATCGAGCTGGAACAATGGCAGAATGCCTGTGATATCGTCATCAGTGATGAGTTTTTTTCCGACTTTCTGCAGCACATCATTCATGGTTTCAAGGTAGATACGCTGGCGCGTAACCTCCCTTGCTTTGGAGTACTCTTTATAAATAGAATTAAACTTGGATGCTTCACCTTGTGCGCTGTTAATCCGCTCAAGCGCGTAGCCCTTTGCCTGTTCGATCGTTCTTGCCGCCTCTCCTCTTGCTTTTGGAATTACTTTATTGTATTCAGATTTTGCCTGGTTAATGAGCTTGTCCCGCTCCTGCTCCGCTTCATTGACCTCGTTAAACGCGGGTTTTACAGCGTCAGGAGGATTAACATCCTGCAATACAACCTGGTCCACTTTTATGCCTATTTCATACTGGTCGCATAGTTCCTGTAATTTGAGTGTAACGGCATCCGCTATTTCCTGTCGTCCTATGGTCAATACTTCGTCAACTGTCCGGTCACCGACAACCTCGCGCATAA
>CAZNPC010000257.1:0-1787 GCA_964574765.1 uncultured Nitrospirales bacterium
TTTTTCATGATAGCTCTCCTCTTCCTGTTATATGGTCAGATTATTTTCTTTCCGTCTTTTTTGAAAATTGAAGGTTTTATTAAACCGGATTTACCAAGCATATATTTAACCGAAGTTAAAAGAACACCTAATCCGTATTTAAGGCTTCTCGGGAAGTTGATCGAAGAGGAGTCTTCAAAATATCTGGTCGGACAGCTTATCTCACCCAGCTTAAACCCGAAATAAACAGCCTGAGCCAGCATTTCGTTGTCAAAGACAAAATCATTTGAGTTTTCTTCAAGCGGCAGTGTCTCCAGCACTTCCCTGCTAAACGCCCTGTAGCCTGTATGGTATTCTGAAAGTTTGACGCCAAGCACCAGATTTTCTATAAAGGTAAGAAATCTGTTAGCAATATATTTGTATAGCGGCATACCTCCTTTCAGTGCACCGCCTCCGAGTATTCTTGAACCAAGCACAATATCATAATGTCCTGAGACTATCATTGAGGCCATAGCGGTTACAAGCAGGGGAGAATACTGATAGTCAGGATGAAGCATAACTATTATATCGGCACCGGCCTTAAGTGCTTCACGATAACATGTTTTCTGATTGGCCCCGTATCCCATGTTCTCACTATGGACGATCGTTTTAATTTTCATTTCTCTGGCTACTCTGGTTGTACTGTCACTTGAGGCATCATCAACAAGAATAATGTCATCCACATATTCATGCGGCAGCTCGGCATAGGTCTGGCGGAGTGTTTTCTCGGCATTATAAGCAGGCATTACAATAATTAATTTTTTATCATGTATCATGCGTTCTCCAGATAATTAATAGTAGCAAATTTATTGATAAACCTGTTCAATTATTGCCCGTCTTATTGCCAATCTGTTTATTTGGGTTCGTTATAGAACTCGGGGAGATAGAACCGCTTCCTTTATAGCCCTATTGCATCTCCTGCAAAAGTTGGTCGATTTTTCTTATCAGAACACTATCCTTATCTGCCAGAACTTTTGCCTTTAAAAAATATTCTTTCGACCTTTCATTATTTCCAGTTATAAAATATATTTTGCCCAGACTGAACGCTGCGTATAGAAGATCCGGCTTCTGCTCCAGAACATTTTTGAAATATTGCGCTGCCTGATCATAGTCCTTCAAGGTCATATATGATATGCCTATATTGTTCAATGCACCTATATTGTCCGATTTTATTTCAAGAGACCTTTTAAAGTTATTAACAGCTTCGTCATATCTTTGCAGTTTCATATATAAGATACCCAGATTATGCCACACATCCCATCTTGAACTGTCTAAATTCAACGACTTCAGGTAAAAACTCTCTGATTCATTATACAGCCCGATATCATAAAGGAATATAGCTGTATTTAACTGTGCCTGAAAGTCTGCAGGTTCATTAAGCGCAATATTGCGTAGTTCGGTCAGCCGGGGCTCAAACCTGACCCTGATACGTTTCAATCCCTGTTCAGCCTCTTTTTTATATTCTTCCAGGGGATCCAGACTTTTTGTATCAAATACTCTCAGGTAGTATTTCATTGCCAGCTTATATGATCCCGTCATCTCATATGCCTGTGCTAAATACAGATTCGTTTCCTTCAGTGCACCGCCTCCTTCAGCCAGTGCTTTCTTATAAAACACAATTGCATTATCAAATCTGCCTTTCAAAGAAAAATATCTGCCCTGATAAAGGCTATACTCGTAACTGCCTTTCCTTTCCCTGTCTTCCTTAAAAAGAGACAATGCCTCATCATACTGTCCTTCATTCCAGAACGCAATGGCAAGTTCACGTC
>CAZNPC010000258.1:0-1786 GCA_964574765.1 uncultured Nitrospirales bacterium
CGACAAAAAGGATGTTTCCTAAAATCCCCATCTTCTTTATCATTGACAGAAACCGTATATCCGCCTGCCGAAGCCCTGTGCGACTGCTGACCACATATATGAGAAGATGGGTTCGCAGCAGGTAATCCTGAATCATGGCCAGATGAAGCGGGTTCGGCGAATCACTTCCCTGGCAATCGGCTATTTCAATGGAGCGGTCAATATTGCCGTCATTGATTTCAAGTTCAATGTCTTTTAAATAAACGGCTAATGCATCATCACCGACAAATATTCGGTGTTCAGCAAAGCGATCGCCGCTGAATTCAGTAGTCATGGAATCAGCTGAAATCTTCCCTTTGACGCGGTTGTACCCTTTTAAGTAGAGAGACAACAGTACGCTGTTGGTATTGCGGGCGCCGTCAGTAATAAGCAGGTCATCGCTCAATCCCTCCAAAGCCGAATGAAGAGATTGCCGGTCTTTTTCACGCCGGATGTCAAATGGCTTATTATCTGTTTGCCGCTCCCACGAAGGGAGCAGGATCAGGGCCTGTTCAATATCGGCATTCACCTCATCCCAGGACTTAAAAAAAAGAACGGCGTTCAAGTGATCTCCACTCCTGATACGGGTAACAATCGATGTCACAACCCCTGCGCCCCTTTTCAGATAATCGCCTCTGAAGAGCGCATTGGTGAATGTGCTCTTGCCGGATTTGACCGGACCGATCACAGCTACACGAACAATCTCTTCGGTGATCTGCTGACGAATATCACTACAGGCATTCTGCCAGTCGTCAAACCGGGTGTCCGCAATCTCCGGCCGGCTTTGCACGGTGGACAGTAAAGAAGACAACGATTTGTTAATATTAAGCAATTCCTTCTTGAAGCTGTTATATGTTTCCTTCATCGTCATGGCTTCAACAGATTGGGGTTTCGGAGATTTTATTCGCTGTTTTACATTCACGATATTAATTATAAAGAATTTCTGATAATTTTTTCAGGAGTCTCTCCGGGTGTGTTCTTCTCCGGTAATGAAACAGGCAGCAGAAAAATTAGAATTCGAAAAGGCAGCCAAACTAAGGGACAGGATTAATGCCTCAACTTCTCATTGCCCTCTGCGCACTCTGGTATGCACCATATGGTACATACCTCTGCGGTGAACTATTACGATATTTTACCTGGCAGTTATAAATGTGCTGTAACCTTCGTCAGCAAGTTTCCTGGCAAAAGAATAGGCTCTATTATAGTCCTTAAATCTTCCTATTCTTACCCTGTAATATTTTCGACCATTTAAAGAAACTGTGGTTATGTAAACATCGCTGTATTTTACCTCAAGCCCTTGTTTAAGCCGGTAGGCGCTGGATTTTTCGCTGAATGAACCCACTTGAATGGTTAAACCTGATAATTCAGAAGATTTGGGGACAATCCTTTTTACGTAACGCCTGTCCCTTCCAAGATACTCTATCTTCACTCTTCCAACCCCTTTACCTGTAAGCCCGATTTTTTTTGCAGCTCCATAGGAAAGGTCTAAATCCCTGCCGGGGATAAAGGGACCTCTGTCATTTACTGTCACTACAACTGATTTGTTACTATCAGGATTTGTCACACGCAGTTTTGTCCCAAAAGGGAGTTTCTTGTGTGCACAGGTCAGGGCATACATGTTAAATTTTTCACCTGATGCAGTTGGCCTCCCGTGAAATTTCGGACCATACCATGAGGCAGTAACATAACCTGTCCCGGGTGAATAAGCTCTCGGAGGAACAGAGGCACAGGAAGAAAGAAATAACAAACAGCATATAATAACGAGCAG
>CAZNPC010000259.1:0-1786 GCA_964574765.1 uncultured Nitrospirales bacterium
ACTGCAAGCATTCCGATGGATTCTCCGCTGGTTTCCACCACTGTGCTCAGCTCTCTTTCAGTGTAAACAGCGCCAAGGTAGTCTCTGATAAACGTTACGGTCAAACGATTCCTTTCCGACAGCCGCTTTAGAACCTCTTTCAGGCTCTCCTTTTCCCTGTATTGCTTTAACACGGTTATCAGCCCTGCAAGCTGATCTTTGTATATCTTTGGCGAGGTTGCCTTTATTACTTTGAATATCTTCTCTGAGACCTCCTTGCCTGTGATTTCACCAATCTCTTTTTCATAACCGGAAATCATCTTTTTGTAGTCTCTGTAATGGTTGGTGTTTTTTATAACCTCTCCCTTTCCATTGCTCAGAGCATGTTCTGCTATCACTTCTTTTGTCCTGATATCCCGGATTTCAAGCTTCTGCCCTTTCTCCTTTACCAGAACCTTCGATGACTGGTAGTTCATCGGAACTGAATACTTGTTTGATTTGTGCGATATAAGCGATGTCTTATCCGCTCCCCTGACTTGTCCCGCATCACTGTCTTTGAGAAATGACGGACTCAGATATGGCTTCATCTTCTCACATTCCTCTGTCTCATATACTTCTGCGGGCTTTTTCTTTGTAGCGCCGTGAACCCTTATGTTTGCCACCTCATTTATCCATTTCATCAGCTCATCTTTCAGCTCCTCCATTGAGCCGAATTCCTCTCCGTAAAAGAAGTCGTTTTTGACATATTTTACCCCGGCCTCTACTTTTCCCTTGCTCTCAGGGTCATATCCCTCACATACACGGATATCAAACCCGGCACAGACCGCATACCTGGAAAATTCTTCGTTAAACCACGCCTCCCTGAATTCCTCTTTTATCACCACCAGCTTTGTCTGATCGTATACGCATTCCTCTACTACCCCTGCAAAGTGGCTGAATGCTTCATCATGCATCTGTATGAACAGACTCGTGTTTATCGGCCTGTCCGACACTGCTGCATGCATCAGCCGTGAGTAGGATAGTACAAATACTGCAAAGTAGATCGTTGTCGGTATCCCTCCTATCAACACTCCCCTGATCTCCCCGAGATCCACCTGGCACTGCACCCCTGCCACCATATCGATTACCGGCTCATAATACCGCTTCTGTTTTACTGCTATTGTCTCCTTCAATCCGTTGACATAGTTCCTGTACGTCCTCTCCGAGGCCGCTTCTTCTTTGATCTTTGTCTCTAATTTCCTCTTTATTTTCACTGCTGTCAGCTTCGGGTACTTCCGCAGTAGATGCTCTATGTATTCCTTATATCTGTCAAGCTTCTTCTGCCGCTCCGCATCTTTTAAATACTCCACTATTTCTTCTTCTTTCATCTTAAGATACTTCTTTACCGTCTTCCTTGATATTGATAGCTCTTTCGATATCTGTTTCTTTGAATATCCTTTCCCTTCGTCATACATCGATTTGATCTTGTGTATCATTGTCCACCCTTTCATTCACTACCCCCCTGTATTGTTTTTTAGGAGGTATCTTAATAGATTTCTGTTTCCTTTGACAGGGTGAAAAAAAATATATTTCTGCCCCTGACGGCTGCCGCTCAAGGGATGTAAAACAGATGGAGCGTAACGGAACTCTGTCTCACATCCCTTTTCCCACGATTCGTATGCTTGTTTTGCTATTTAGGGTGGGTAATTTCATTTGCCGTTTTCTGGTAGTTTATACTTGCCGGGTACAACCGAGCTATATGTCGAAGATCTGGCTACCTCCATGTCCTCATTATACAAAGTGGGAAGGACATGTCAAGCAAGCTGTT
>CAZNPC010000260.1:0-1784 GCA_964574765.1 uncultured Nitrospirales bacterium
CTTCCGAATTGAGATGGCTTCGAAACTGGATTGCCGGACATTTTCACTGGAGCATTCACCGTCTGACTGTTGAACTTTGCCGTCTCTGGGATTGGCACACTTATACTGGGCGACCCAAGACCTTTGCCGCCAGGAGCTTTCTCTTTAAACTTCAAAGGCGCAGTCTTATAACCTTGCCGCCTGTCAGAGCGGAAATGAGACGGCCTCCCCGTTGCCCAGCCAGAAATATGGCTATGCCTGCTTCTAATCCCGAACTTATCTCTTTTGCACTGTCTGAACTTAAACCTCTGACTGTAATAATTCCCGAAACCGGTTCCTGTGAAGAAGCCTGTTTTACCTGGTATCTGAGGAAGCATCATTACCTCGGATTCCATAGTGTTGGAGAAAACATCAAGTATCTTGTCAAAGACCGTAATGGACTGGATATTGCATGTCTGCTTTTTGGTTCCGCAGCCTGGAAGACTGCTGCCAGGGATGACTTCATCGGCTGGAGTGAACCTCTCCGACAGCGCAACATTAATTTGATGACCAATAACACCCGCTTCCTCATTCTGCCCTGGGTCAAAGTTCCACATCTGGCAAGTCATATCCTCGGCCTTATTATGCGCCGTATTGTTGCCGACTGGCAGAATAAATATGCCCATCCTCTTCATCTTGCAGAGACCTTTGTTGAGCGTAACAGATTCAGGGGCACCTGCTACAAGGCTGCCAACTGGATTTATGTCGGCCATACCCGTGGACGAGGACGGCAGGACCGTTATAACGCCTACTGTCTTCCTGTTAAGGATATCTTCCTCTATCCTCTGAATCCCAACTTCCGAGAAGCCCTGTCCTGCACCCGAAAGGGGTCTCATGTTTAAACGTCAAGACCTTATAAAAATAGCTGAAACCAACCCTATAGCCCTTGTTGATATTATCATGGAACTTCAAAAACAACTTCTGAAGCTTCAACAACGCGTTGAAGAACTTGAAAACAGACTTAACAAAAACAGTTCCAACAGTGATAAACCTCCATCTTCAGACGGTTTGAAAAAAACTAAAAGCCTTCGCAAACAAACCGATAGAAAACCGGGCGGACAACCAGGCCATCAAGGCGCTACACTTAAACGTATTTCCAATCCTGATCATATCGTTACCATTAATATCGACAATACTAACTGCTGTGCTGATCCTTCTGTGCACATTATCGATCATGAATGCCGTCAGGTATTTGAACTGCCGAAACCAAAACTCGAAGTCACCGAATACCGTAGTGCGGTAGGACTATGTTCAAACTGCAGCAAGGTTACCCGTGCAAAGTTCCCTGATCATGTTACTGCTCCTGTGCAATACGGCCAACGGTTTCAGTCCTTCCTTGTATACCTGCATCATCAACAGTTCCTGCCAAGCAATCGTATAAGCCAGTTATGTGATGACCTCTTCGGATACCCTGTTAGTGAATCCATTGTCTTTCAGGCTGCTCAAAAATGCCATGATAACCTTAAAGACTTCCAGCATGTCCTCATCAATCAACTGATTAAAGCCCCTTGTATTCATGCTGATGAATCAGGCATCCGCGTTGCCAATAAACTCCACTGGTTGCACAATGCCGGTACTGACAGATTGACCTTCTATGGCATACACCAAAAAAGAGGTTCTGAAGCTATTGATCACTTCGGAATAATTCCTGAATTTAATGGCCATCTGATTCATGACTTCTGGAAACCCTATCTTAACTATGACTGCAACCACAGTATCTGTAATGCACACCTTCTGAGAGAGCTTAAGTTCCTCCATGAAGAACA
>CAZNPC010000261.1:0-1762 GCA_964574765.1 uncultured Nitrospirales bacterium
TGCGATTACGGGGAGTGGATAAAGGAATTGAGGAATCTTGTTCAGTAATTTGAAAATGGAGATTGGGTTTTCACCACAGAGCCACAGAGCGACTGTGGTGAAAAATCCTGGAACCTGGAACTTATTACCTGTCAGGACCAAAATCCAGCTTCTGATCCGCCTCGAGGATCAGAAGCTCCAGGTCCTGAGGATCTTCGGGATCGTACTCCGCTGCACCGAAACTGACTGACAACTTATACGGCACCTCGGCAGCTTCATTGTCTTCAGATACTATTTTTTCAAGTCTTTCCGTTATCGCCTTCAGATCTTCCTGGGAGCTGTCCATTGCTAAAACAACGAACTTGTCTCTTCTCAGTCTGGCTACAACATCAAATTCCCTGAATGTACTCCGTAGGATCCCGGCCATCCTGATCAGGAGCGTATCACCCGCCCCCTGCCCATGGATATCCACCAACTGCCTGAAACCGTCAATGTCTATGAACAGCAGCATGGCTTTTTGCTTATTGCGGTCAGCGTATTTTATCTGCTGCCTGGCCATTGTCATAAAACCAAGACGATTGTAAAGACCGGTAAATTCGTCCTTGATAGTCAGGCTCTCAAGCTGCCGGACATGTTGCTGTTTGAACCTGTAACCGCGTAAAATGATACTGATGATGCCCAGACCAAGGAGCCATGTGATGCCAAGTGAGGTCTTTACCAGCCTCAGGTCCGAAATACTGGCGGATATTATGTCATCAGCGGGAAAGGAGATACTTATGCCTCCTCTGATATCTCCCAACTCGTATTTCTGCTCTGCATGACATCGCAGGCATTCCTTTTCTACTATCAAGACAGACATGTATCGAAAGATATTTCTGCCCTGTTCATCGGTCAGGTATTCCCAGTATTCCTTCTTGCCATGCTCAAATGTCTTGAGGGCTTTCTCCTCCCATGGATCAGGCACATTCTTGGGTCTCAATGGCTTGAGGCTGGTGATATGTGTTCTTATCTGGTCTCTCTTCTCGCCTATCTGGGCGATCTGTCTTGTCATGTAGGCTGGATTGATGAGGGTCAGTCTCCTGCCCTCCGTGGTCACAATGTCCCGGTCTGGTACAGCCAGGTATGGATTCGGTTTTGTTTCTTCATTTACCTCTACATAGACTCCGCCGTGGCTGGCATTCCAGGTCCGCGCGTCCACAACCTGCTGGAAAAATCCCCTTGCCTGGCTGAGGGCAATATCTCTCATATGTTCCTTTTCGCTCTTCTTAACCAGACCGATGGGCATTGCAACAATAGCAGTCCATACGAGGCAGGCTATGAGAGCTATTTGTTTCTCTTTGGACATCCGGGTACCCTTGTGTAGTGATGAAACAGTGCGCAGGGCACTCACTACAGTCGAAGTCGATGTGCGAAGTCGAAGTTAACCAATCAGATTTCGAAGTAGATTATCAATGACCTAATTTGCTCAGAGAACTTGGTATTTGCAAGGTAGTAAATTCAAATTGAGCAAACCCCACATTAACAGGAACTGAATTAAGACATGGTTATATTAATCTGAAACTGGAATTGGTCAAGCTAAATAGCCACGCTTTGCGTGGCAGTTTCTAGTTTCTGGTTTCTAGTAAAACCCTGACCCAGTATTTTCGTAACGCGTGACGCGTTACGTATCAACCACCCCCTCTTTCCTTTTTCCTCTTTCCTAAACCCTGTTTCTACCCTGTTTATCTACATACATCTTCTCATCCGCCTCGATAATGAGAAGCTCCAGCATCTTGGGATTCTC
>CAZNPC010000262.1:0-1761 GCA_964574765.1 uncultured Nitrospirales bacterium
GGCTTTCAGAAGGAGAAAAAGCCCTGCATTAACCTGCAGGGCTTTTTTCTTTTGTCCATCGATTTTATACCTCTCTTAACCCATATTCTTTGACATTACCGGCTTCAGATGCTATACAAAGGCACGATATTACAAAATTGTAGCCTTGAGCTACAATTTTGTAATATTGCAGCACTATGTTTCTTTTAAAATCAAGGGGTTATAGCTGGCAAGATTTTTGCTTTGTTTAAGTGCGGTGGAATGTAGCTGGATTAAAATTAAGAAAGGAGTTGATTAAAAGCAAGTATCAGTTACAGGAAAGCAAACATACTCTGTCAGTGAGTATGACAAACAAAAACCAAAGGAGAGGATAAAGAGGATGAAACTGAAAAAATATGGTTTAACATTTATTTTATTTCTGTTCATGCTGCCGGTTACTGCCTATGCGCAGGAATCAGGCTCTATTGACAGCGGGGATACTGCCTGGATGCTCATGTCAACTGCGCTTGTGATGTTGATGACCCCCGGCCTTGCCTTCTTTTACGGCGGGATGGTAAGGAGCAAGAATGTACTTGGCACTGTAATGCAGAGTTTTATGATACTCTGCGTCATGAGTATTGTGTGGGTACTATGGGGATACTCACTCGCCTTTGGCACTGATATAGGAGGTTTTATAGGTAGTCTTGAGTTTTTAGGGCTTAATGGGGTTGGACAGGAACCTGCACCGGCAGCCTCTACAGTACCCCATCTTGTTTTTATGATGTTTCAGGGGATGTTTGCCATAATAACCCCTGCCCTTATAACAGGAGCCTTTGCTGAAAGGATAAAATTCTCAGCATTATTGCTCTTTACCGTCTTATGGGCAACCTTTGTTTACTCGCCCATCTGTCACTGGGTCTGGGGAGGAGGCTGGATCGGGGAGCTTGGCGCCCTTGATTTTGCCGGTGGCACGGTTGTGCATATAAACTCAGGCATTGCCGCTATAACTGCAGCCCTTGTTATCGGAAAAAGAAAAGGCTATCTGAAAGAAGCGATTACCCCGCATAACCTGCCAATGACCATTCTTGGAGCGGCCCTGCTCTGGTTTGGCTGGTTCGGGTTTAATGCCGGCAGCTCTCTGGCAGCAGACGGGCTCGCTTCTCTGGCTTTTGTGACAACCAATACTGCTGCTGCCGCTGCTGCCATGGGCTGGGTATTTGTAGAGTGGTTCCATAGAGGAAAACCAACGGCATTTGGTGCAGTAAGCGGAGCGGTGGCCGGTCTTGTTGCTATTACGCCTGCAGCAGGCTTTGTAAGTCCTATGTTTGCCATTCTGATAGGTATTGGAGCAGGTATCTTATGTTATGCTGCTGTTAATCTCAGGCCTAAAATCGGCTATGACGATTCTCTTGATGTACTCGGTATCCATGGAGTCGGGGGCTTGTGGGGAGCTTTGGCTACAGGTCTTTTTGCATCAACCGCAGTAAATTCCGGTGGCGCCGATGGTCTGTTCTTCGGAAATCCATCTCTCTTTACTGCCCAGGTTATTGCAAGCGCTGCTACTATTCTTTATTCCGGGATCGTCACCCTTATAATACTCAAGGTGATTGACTGGACAATCGGTCTCAGGGTCAAGAACGAAGAAGAGGTTGAAGGACTTGATCTCAGCCAGCATGGTGAAGCTGGATATAATTTGTAAGAAAAATCAGAAAAAAGAAAGTCACTGGTCACTGGTCATTAGTCATTAGTTAGAGTCTGTCCATAAACTCAAACAGTTGTCGTTTTTCTGTCATTCCGGCTTGT
>CAZNPC010000263.1:0-1758 GCA_964574765.1 uncultured Nitrospirales bacterium
TAAACAGTTCCGTGTATCGGTTCAGATTTTCACGCTCCTTATCAGAAAGAGGATTCTTGATCCACTTTGTACCTTTGTAGTAGCGGTTGAAATAGATGTTCCCGAGGAGGGTGCCTTTACGGTGACTTTTCACAAACCTGTTCAGACTGTCTTTCAACCCCGGGGTATTCTTGCGGACCATCCAGGCAATCCTGCTGTTTTTTCGTATCTTAAGATGATCCAGTATTCTTATATTCCTGAAAACGCGGGACCATATTTCAGCAATGTGACTGTCTGCGACAGTTATTTTCACAGCGCCTGAGTTTACCAGCTCAAGAATATCTTCGGTCTCAAGGTTCTCATCCGCTCGTATGATCTTAATGGGAGGTTTTTTCCTTCCTGATATTTCATCGTTCAGCAATGTAAGACTCTCATAATAACTGCTGCTTTCCCGGACAAACACCTCACGGCCGGAAAGGTCGTCAACTGTTTTTATTCCCCTAATCTCACTGTTTACAACAATCACTTCATCAATACCGGACAGATACGGATCGGTAAAATCTACTTCTTTAAGCCGTTCAGGTGTGATGGTGAGGCCTGCGGCGGCAATGTCTCCGAATCCGTTAACAAGCGCCGGAATAATCCGGTCACGCTCCACAGGGATAAATTCCAGAACCACTTTAAGGTCTTTACGCAGTAGCTTTTTGTTGAGGAATTTTTCATAATCTTTCATAAAGGAATATTCAAATCCGTAAAACCTGCTGCCGGAAATATAGAAATTGGTCTTGTTAAATGTAGTTAGCACCCTGATGTAATGTCTGTCCAGAAGCCCGTCCAAATCATCAAAGTACTGTTCCTTAAAATGTGCTGCCATCGAAGAAGAGAGATTTTCCTGTACCCCCGGGACATCCCCCGGCAGGGAGAAAAGAATCAGGACAATAATAGCGGTGTAACTTCCAAGTTTCAAAATGCTCTTCATATCAGTCCTTCTAACATAACCTATAAGGTTCCCTGTTCACAAACTACTTAATTAAATTCGGGGGACACCATACTCAAAATGGAAAAAGGAAATTACCGGAGTTTTTTCAGGAGCTTTTCACTATCCTTTTTGTGGATAATTGCAAGGATGACAATATCTTTAGATATAATTCGATAATAAGCTCTGAAGTCTCCGCTTCTGAGACGATAAAGCGGAGGGGCAAAGCTGGTCAGTTTTTTAATACGGGTCTTGCCTATGGGGAGAGGGGATGACTCTAAATATTTTTTTATATCTTTTACAAGCTGAAGGGCTTTGTCTGTCTCAAACCCTTCAATATCGCGAAGGGCAGAGGGGCTTAATATGACCTTAAACCTTCTTCGATCCATGACGTTTTTTCAGTCTCTTCATCATGTCATCAGCAGTGATGCCTCCGGCTGTTTGATATTCGGTATACGCCTCCGCAATCTTCTCTTTAAAGGCTGGATCGTTCTCCATAAGATAGTCGGCAAGGTCGTCTTCTGTTATGTGGTGAAGGACAGCAGCAGGCTTACCGTAAGCCGTAATGATTATGTCCCCTTTTTCGGATTCTTTGATAAGATCCATTGTTTGATGTTTAAGCTCTTTTATCCCTGCAAAACGCATAGAAACCTCCTTGTACAATTGTTACACTTTAGTGTAACTTTCAATGCTGTAAATGTCAAGGGAGGAGGACAGGTGATGTTACAAAATCTATCAGGATGAAGGGATTTTCTTCTCAGCCGGTTTCTTTAATTTGAATTGCTTCAACCTTTACTAAAGTT
>CAZNPC010000264.1:0-1718 GCA_964574765.1 uncultured Nitrospirales bacterium
TCAAGGTACTGACGGTGTTCATGGGGCATGTGACTGTTTTCTGTTATATATTTTCCTTTTTTATATATTCTTATGTGAGAGGCTATCCTTCTTGTTTTGTGATAGATCTCCACAACCCTGCTGTTGAACTTTACTTCAACATATTGCTCTATCAGTGTGTAAGGAACACTGTAATAACTCTTCTCTACCTCTACGTGATAATCTATATGCACTTTTGACTGAGGCTTGTAATTGTATATCTCGAATCTTTCCGCAGGCAATGGCCTCAGTACAGGCTTTTCTATTTCCTCAAATAGCTCGCGCCGGGATTTCCCTGTTACTGCCATTGGACGACTGTTGAGCTTTTCCACCTCCTCCAGTATGGCTTCGTTCAGTTCATGAAGGCTGAAAAACGTCCTGTTCCTTAACGCTGCCAGGATTCTCCGCTGTGCCTGCAAGACCGCATTTTCCACTTTTGCCTTGTCCCTCGGTTTCCCTGCTCTGGCAGGAACTACTGCCACATTGTAATGCTCTGCCATATCCGCAAATGTCCTGTTTATTTCAGGGTCATAATAACAGGCACTCTTTACTCCGCTTTTCAAGTTATCAGGTACGATGTATTCAGGACACCCGCCATAATAATTAAGCGCCTTTATATTGCCCTTTATGAAATTCTCTGTCTTCTGATTAGCCACTGCACAGGCAAATGTGTATGATGATGCCCCAAGCGCCGTGACAAACAGCTCCGTCTCCACTGCTTCCCCTGTTTCAGGGTTGATATAGTGCGGCCTGTCCCCCGAGAAATCCTCAAACATCTTTTCCCCGGCCTTGTGATTAAACCGCATCACAGGATTCAGCTTCTTTGCATATTGCCGGTACTTCTCGTAAAACTGGCTCCTGCTGTAACCATCAGAATTGTCTCTTCTGTATTCTTCGTATAAAAGCTGAAGGGTTACTCCTTTCTTTTTCAGTTCCTTTGTCAGATACGCAAAGTCCGGCATCGTTTTATCTGACACAGCCATCTCTGCCGCTGCCGGAAACAAAAGTTTGTATACTGCCTCTTCATCCAGAACCAACAGTTCTTCGTAACTGAGCTTTAACTCCTCTATTTTGTTTGCATATATGGATGCCGTTGATGTGGATATATTGCAGGCCCCGGCTATCTGGTTGATCCCCAATCCCATTTTAAACCTCAGCCTGCATACTTCATGAATTTTTCTCATACATAACCTCCCGCTCTTTTTCTTCATTTACCCTCCTGCTTCTTTTTGGAGGGCATTTTAGTACAAACTGCAGGAAATTATTAAAGAAATCCGCAATCCGGTCTGCTCGAACACTAAATCCGGTTTTCTTGAAAAAGTGTTCGACTATTTCCGGATTTACTGTTCGAGCTCCATCGGATTGGGTGTTCGACTTACACCGGATTCGGTGTTCGAGTTGGGCCGGATTTTACAAATATGAAAAGGACGAGATTCACTGAGACACAGATCATAGCAATTCTGAAAGAAGCAGACAGCGGAATGTAGGTTAAGGACATCTGCTGCAAGCATGGGATCAGCGATGCAACGTATTACAGCCTAGCAAGCCGAATCAGAATACATATATTGGAAGGTTTAATCGGACACACAGAGATGAGGTGTTGAATCTGTATCTGTTCAGGAATTTAGAGGAAGTAAGGGAAGAAACATACTGGTGGATGATAGGTTATAATGAGGAGCGTCCTCATGATTCACTGGCTG
>CAZNPC010000265.1:0-1710 GCA_964574765.1 uncultured Nitrospirales bacterium
GACATCTTCAAGAAAGCCCATGTTCAGCATTTCATCAGCCTCATCCAGAACAA
Source organism: uncultured Nitrospirales bacterium (assembly GCA_964574765.1). Classification (GTDB taxonomy): domain Bacteria; phylum Nitrospirota; class Thermodesulfovibrionia; order UBA6902; family BMS3Bbin08; genus CAZNPC01. Next base: position 54 of record CAZNPC010000265.1, read on the forward strand.
GATAGGATATTTCATCCAGCTTTAATGTGCGACGACTAAGATGGTCAAGTATCCTTCCGGGTGTGCCCACAACAATATCAACTCCCTTACGCAAACTTCTAAACTGCAGGTCTATTGACTGTCCGCCATAGATCGGAACAATGCTCAGTTTTTTCTTGCCTTTTAATGAATTAATCTCCTCAGCTACCTGGATAGCCAATTCTCTTGTCGGGGTAAGAACAAGGGCCTGAACTGCTTTTGACTTTTCCTGCAGGAGTTCAATGATAGGAAGGCCAAAAGCCGCAGTTTTGCCTGTTCCGGTCTGTGCCTGTCCTACAATATCCTTATCCCCTGCAAATATGGCTGGTATTATCTTTATTTGAATCGGTGTGGGCTCTTCAAACCCCTTTTGCTTTAAAACTTTCAATGTCATTTCAGACAGACCTAAATTTTCAAAAGATTCCATTAATTAATCTGATTCCTTTCCTCAGTTTTATTATTAAGACCGGCTTTCATTCTAACATTTGGTTCTAACAAATGATACTTACCAAAAACCATGGGGGAGCAGGTATTGCATTATAAAGGTACGTTGGATAGTATTATCCACTGCAAATAGTTTATAATTAATTTATCTTCATACGATTCCTGTTCTATTCCCTCAAAAGGTCTGGAAAAACAGGAGGAATTTGTATGATGACAGATGGTACGGTTAGAGGTTTTATGAAACGGGAAGATTTAAGAAATATCGCTATTATTGCCCATGTTGACCATGGCAAGACGACCCTTGTTGATGGCATGCTGCATCAGGCCGGTATATTCCGTACCAATCAAAAAGTGCGGGAACGGGTCATGGACAGCATTGACCTTGAGCGGGAAAAGGGAATTACCATCATGGCGAAAAATACCGCTGTTGTATACAACGGAGTGAAGATAAATATTGTTGATACCCCAGGGCATGCTGACTTCGGCGGTGAAGTGGAAAGAACCATGAAAATGGTAGACGGCGTTCTGCTCTTAGTTGATGCTTCAGAGGGTACGTTGCCCCAAACAAGGTTTGTCCTGAAAAAGGCGCTCGAACTTAACCTCCTTCCTATTCTGGTCATTAATAAAATAGACAGGTCTGATGCCAGGGTACAGGAAGTTTTGAATGAAGTTTATGACCTGTTCATTGACCTCGATGCTACAGAAGAGCAACTGGAATTTCCAATTGTCTACACCAATGCCAAACAGGGGATTGCAAAACTCGACCTCAGTGACGATTCAGGTGATTTAAAGCCGCTCTTTGAGCTTATCCTTACAACAATCCCTGCGCCTGAAGGCGATAGTAACGTTCCGCTCCAGTACCTTGTAACAAACATAGCCTACAACGACTATGTCGGCAGACTTGCCATCGGGAAGATATTTTCAGGGTCTATAAGGATGGGAGATAACGTTGCTGTAATAAACGGTAACGGGAAGGCAGTTAAAACAAAGATAACCTCCATATACACCTTTCAGGGGCTTGAACGTAAAGAAGCAACAGAAGTATCTGTCGGTGATATCGTTGCACTGGCAGGAATTGAAGGTATTAACATTGGAGATACCATTACGGATATTGAAAACCCAAGACCCCTTCCACGGATTAAGGTTGACGAGCCGACCATTTCAATGGTCTTTTCAGTGAATACCTCCCCCTTTG
>CAZNPC010000266.1:0-1698 GCA_964574765.1 uncultured Nitrospirales bacterium
TCGACAAAATTCTCACCCGGTTCCGGCACTGAAAACAGGTGGTCATACAGACGGACCTCAGCGTTATGCGAATGCTGAACAGATACCCAGTGCAGTGTTGCCTTTACTTTTCGCCCGTCAGGAGAATTACCGCCCTTTGTTTTCGGGTCATATGTGCAGTGCAGTTCAACTATATCTCCACTATCATTCTTGACTACATCTGTGCAGGTTATAAAATATGCGTACCTTAAACGCACCTCGCGTCCCGGCGCAAGCCTAAAGAATTTCTTCGGAGGGTCCTCCATGAAATCATCGCGCTCAATATAAATTTCACGGGAAAATGGGACCTTCCTTTTTCCCATACTTTCGTCTTCAGGGTTATTAACAGCATCCATTTCTTCAGTCCCGACTTCAGGATAATTGTCAATTATAACCTTAAGCGGATCAAGAACAGCCATATAACGAGGGGCTCTCCTGTTGAGATCCTCCCTGATACAGTGCTCAAGAAGCGCTATATCCACAGTGCTGCTTCTCTTTGCAAGGCCTATCCGTCCGCAAAAGTTCCTTATAGCTTCAGGCGTATAGCCCCGTCTGCGCAGTCCTGACAGGGTCGGCAATCTTGGATCATCCCAGCCGGTGACATGTCCTTCATTAACAAGAGTGTTAAGTTTTCTTTTACTTAATACAGTATGAGTTATACTCAGCCGGGCAAACTCGATCTGCTGAGGATGATAAATATTTAATTCATCAAGGAACCAGTCATACAACGGCCTGTGGTCCTCAAATTCAAGAGTACAGAGAGAATGTGTTATCTTTTCAATTGAATCAGATACGCAATGCGCAAAATCATACATCGGGTATATACACCATGTGTCCCCTGTCCTGTGATGTACTGATTTCTGTATTCTGTAGATAACAGGGTCCCTCATATTAATATTGCCGGAAGACATGTCTATTTTCGCGCGTAGTGTACGTGTCCCGTCTTCAAACTCACCTGCCCTCATCCGCTCAAAAAGGTCCAGGGTTTCCTCAATAGTGCGATTGCGATAAGGACAGTCCTTTCCCGGTTCTGTCAGCGTCCCTCTGTATTCTCTGACCTCATCAGCACTCAGGTCACAAACATAAGCTTTGCCGTCCTTTATCAACTGGACCGCGTAATTGTACATCTGTTCAAAATAGTCTGACGCAAAATATTCCCGGTCTTCCCAGTCAAAGCCCAGCCAGCTCATATCCTCCTTGATGGCATCAACATATTCAGATTCTTCTTTGGTCGGATTTGTGTCGTCAAAACGGAGGTTGCACAGACCGCCCTTATTCTCATTGGCAATCTCAAAATTAACGCATATGGATTTAGCGTGGCCTATATGAAGGTAGCCGTTAGGTTCCGGAGGAAAGCGTGTGTGTACACGGCCGTCATTCCTGTTTGCCTTCAGGTCTTCAGATATTATTTCTCTGATGAAATCAGACGGCCTTGTTGAATCAGGTGATTCCAGACGCTCGCCTTTATTGTCTATTTTCTCTTTCATTGATTTATTCTAACTATTAGAAATTGAGAGGTTAAGATGTTAAGAGGTTAAAAAACTCAACGTCCCAACTTCTTATCTTCTTATCTTCTGCTTTACATCTTCTTAACTTCTGCCTTTAAAAGCTTCTCATCCTCTCATCCTCTTATCTTCCTAACTTCTTGCTTTGTTAATAGTCTGAATCGCCTTCTCAAGC
>CAZNPC010000267.1:0-1690 GCA_964574765.1 uncultured Nitrospirales bacterium
GCCATATGCGCTTTCCTTTTCTAAACACATGGAACCTCGGGACCTTTATCCTGTGATATGTCAGAACTTTTTTGCTCATGGCCTTGTCACCGCATACCGTGAGGCCTTCAGGCCCGCATCCTGTATGAGGTATCTCCATCATTTCAAGGAGCGCTACTACATTTTTATCAAAATGAACTTTACCCAGGAAAACCTCGGTGAGGTTGAACACTACGTCAGGCCTTTTTCCCTTGATCTCGTCCACAATAAGACTTACATCATCATAGACCCCTAATATCCGCACACTGTGCCCTAATTGTTTAAGGGTATCTATTACGTCGATCTCTGTGTACCAGTCTTCATCCTCACTTGTAAGTTCTTTTGAAAAATCCTGGTCCTCCGGCGGGGTTCCTGCCGAATCAAATATGACAAGAACATCTAATTTCTTTTTCATTTCTTCCTCTTTTTTACGAAACTTCCTGTATAGAGGTTATTCATTATCAGCGTTGTTATATAAGACGAGGTTTTGATCAAAGTATCTGTCTCCGTCTGGTTTACCCGCAGGTCCAGTTCTTTGCACCTGTCAATAAGGTCTCTTAAGAGCTTGTTAATTATGTATTTCTTTTCACCTGTCCATAAGGCTGCATTGTTTATTATCGTTTTTCTGTTGCGCCTTAATAGAACAGCTGCATTTCCTTTATCAGGCTCCCTTTTTTCAGAGAATATCTTTTTCAGACTTGAATCATGAAAATCCGGGAAATCCTCTGTATAAAATTTCCTTTTTCTCTGGTAAAAAGTCGCGAGTTTCATTTTTGACTTTGATATCTGCCATAATTTCTGGCCCTTTTCCTTGAAAGGTTTTTTACCGCTGATCTCTTTCATCAATTCATCGATGTATTCCAGTTTCTTTAACGCCTTCCATCCTTTGTATCTTTCCCGCCAGTCTATATTGGGTGTCAGCCAGACAGCAAATGTTTCTGCAAAATCTTCCTCAGGATGATACTGGGCATACCATTCCTCTATGTGCTGTACAAAGCGCTTGCTAAAAGGCTTGTACGTATATTCGTCCGGATGATCAGGGTAATGTGCTGAAGAGGATCCAAACATTTCCTTCCATTTTTTCCTTCTGTGCAGCCGGTATGCGGAGTCTATGGCATGTCCGGCCTCGTGCCTTAAAAGCATCATGCAGGTTTTAGGCGTGCCGCCTTCCACGTCAAGCATCATTTTCTGCTCCAGTTTGGCAAGCCTGGGGTGGGCAAGATAGAAAGCCACGCCAATAACCGGTTCGTCATCAGGAGTAAGCCATTCGTCAGCTAAATAACATTCAGGATGCAGTTGTATACCCGCGTCATCCAGTTCTTTATAAAGCCTGGATACATGGTCTTCAAGAGGGGTACCCGTTATCTTAAGGTTGAGGTCGCAGAATCTAAGAGCCAAAAGCTCTTCATCGCTCATCTCTTCAAGAGAATGGATTTTTTCCATATCGTTCATAGTATATCAAACATCAGGGTTTATCCGCCCCAGGCGTGGTTTACCCGCCAGTTTGTTTGGCTTGGATTTTAACTATGGAAGTCGGACTTCAATAGATTCCTCCTTTATGATATGATTCAGATTATGCCGAGACCCCCGTTTGTAAACGAACAAATCTATCACGTCTTTAACCGGGGAGTCGATAAAAGAGATATATTCTTGGATGACGAGGACTACTTCC
>CAZNPC010000268.1:0-1686 GCA_964574765.1 uncultured Nitrospirales bacterium
AATACCGGGACAATGCGGAAATATACATTATCGAAAGACAGAGATTGTTCGGAATTATGAAATCGTTCTACAGGTATTTTAGTGCCTGCAAAGAGAATAATAATGTTCTTGATCTTGGCTGCGGAGACGGTATTGCTACCCATAATCTTCTGTCAATTGATGAATCAATATCAGCCACTTTGGTTGACGCATCCGGAGATATGCTGAATAAGGCAAAAGAACGCCTGAAAGGATTTAACAACATCGATTTCATTCAGGCAAGCTTTCAGGATATTATGGAAAAAGGCTTACCGGAACATGGTTATGACTTTGTAGTTTCATCCATGGCCATACACCATTTAACAATGAATGATAAAATGAATTTATTTGACAAAATATATTCATATCTTCATTCCGGCGGATATTTCATGAATATCGATGTCATACTCGCACCAACGGTACCTCTTGATGCCTGGTATATGAAGATTTGGGAAGAATGGATGGATGACAAAAAGTCAGAACTCGGAGCGGTAGATGAACACTCAAAAGATATTATCAGGAGATACAGGGATGCGGAAGAGAACCAGCCCGATACCCTGGATGATCAATTAAATGCTTTGAGAAAGATAGGATTTATAGATACAGATTGTTTCTACAAGTACGGGATATTTGCTGTTTATGGAGGCAAAAAACAGGATAAAGTTTAAAAAAGCGGGGGCATAATCATGAACAAGGTCAAAGTCTATCACAAAGATGATCTAACCCTGAAACCCGGTGTGACAGGAGCCAGAATGTGGGCTGTGGGTTTGGAAAAAGCAATGCTGACATATTTTGAGCTGGAACCTAACACCTCATTCCCTGAGCATTCCCATGATGCCGAGCAGATCACGATGATTCTGCAGGGAGAGTTAACCTTTACCTGTCAGGGGAATAAAGTTATCTTAAAGCCGGGGGACGTAATTGCCATTCCTTCAAATGTCATACATTCAGCCTTTACCGATGACAAGCCCTGCATAGCAGTAGACGCGTGGTCTCCTGTAAGGGAGGACTACATAAACTGAAATAATTTCAGGAGGATATATAAATGAAAAAACATACCCAATGCGTACACAGCGGAACATATAAGGACAAAGCAAGCCGGGGAGTAAATACGCCTGTATTTACATCGTCCTCTTTTGAATATCTTGATATGCCTGATAACGTTTATCCGCGCTACTTCAACACGCCTAATCAAAAGGCGGTCATTGAAAAATTATGCGCGCTTGAAAACGCGGAGGACGGCCTGATCTTCAGCTCAGGCATGGCCGCCATCAGTACAGTTCTGTTAACATTTCTAAACAGCGGGGACCATGCAGTACTGCAGCAGGACATATACGGGGGGACACATCATTTCGTAACCTCGGATTTTGAGAGATTCGGGATCGAATATACTTTTGTATCCAATGATGCCGGAGACTTCGAGAGCGCGGTCAAAGACAATACAAAGATCATACTTATTGAGACACCTTCCAACCCGCTATTGAAGATCACAGACATTCGGATAGCGGCAAATACAGCAAAAAATAAAAATATAATAACGGTTATAGATAACACATTTGCAACACCGATCAACCAGAACCCTGTTGACCTGGGGATTGATATTGTTATGCACAGCGGGACAAAGTATCTCGGCGGCCACAGTGACATCTGCTGCGGCGCTGTCGCGGG
>CAZNPC010000269.1:0-1685 GCA_964574765.1 uncultured Nitrospirales bacterium
CCATGGTTTTTTCATTGCTCGAATCCTTAATATTCTATTCTAATAGTTAAGATTATGGATAATCCTTTAAGAACATCAACAAACGCTCGGCAGGGATCATCGCATTTTCCCTCTAATTCATCCTTATGGCATTCTTCAATATTTTGCAAGAGACCGGATTGATTGTTAGGTGCCTAAATCTGAAGCATATTAGAACTGTAGAATGCGTTATGAAATGTGGATCATATTCCGAAGAAAACAAACCCTTGTATCCTTACACAAATTTATCTTATCATCTTCTCCGAAGTGAACAGTCAGAGAGCGAAACACAAAGGATTTTCTTCATTGAAATGACAAACGCTCCAGCTAATAAATATCAAAGAAGAATAACTCTGATCACCGGGAGCGCATTTCACTTCTTTCATGACGGCATCGCCGATGTGCTGGCCGTATTCTTGCCACTGTGGCAGGCCTCGTTTGGCCTTTCTCTAACCCGCGTAGGTTTACTGGTCACCTGCTTCGAAGGCGCTACGGGCTTCTTTCAGATCCCCGCAGGGTTTCTTGGAGAACGTTTTGGCGAACGGGCTCTATTGGTTGTGGGCACGCTGATTACAGCCATTAGTTTCATGTGCCAGGGGTTTGTAGAAGGATTGATTTCACTTGTCTCTCTTTTATTTGTCGGTGGCGTGGGCGCCGCTGTGCAGCATCCGCTGGCTTCATCCATGGTTTCCAGGGCTTATAACGACAATGGACGCCGCATGGCACTGGGTACTTACAACTTTTCAGGTGATATCGGCAAATTCCTGTTTCCAGCGCTGGCTGCCGTGGGGTTGTCCCAAATCGGCTGGCGTCCGGTGTTGGCAGGGCTGGGGTTTTTCGGATGTACGCTAACGGTAACTCTATTTTTCATTCTCAGGTACGCGCGAGTTGGCGGAAGTGCAATAAGTGAGAAAGATCAGAACGTGGCCTTAAAAACCAACGATTGGGGTATCGTCAACAAGGGCGCTTTTTCAACCCTATCGGTGATTGGGATGGTAGACACTGCAGTACGCATCGGGATGATCACCTTTGGACCGTTTCTTTTCATTCAAAAAGGCATTCGAGTGGAATCAGTGGGGTTTGTCCTCTCTCTGCTTTTTATCGGCGGTGCTGTAGGTAAGTTCGTGTGCGGTGCGCTGGCTGAACGGATCGGGATTAGCCCCACTATCGTGATCACGGAATGCATCACTGGTTTCGGTATTTTACTTCTTACGGTTTTGTCTTTCCCCCACATCTATTTCTTTCTGCCGGTTCTGGGTGCCGCATTAAACGGCACATCATCAGTGCTGTACGGCACTGTTGCGGATTTCGTAAGCCCCCACCGGGTAGCCCGAGCCTTTGGTCTTTTTTACACTTTCGTAATTTCAGCCGCAGCTGTTGCTCCACCGATAATAGGCAGGGCCAGCGATATGCTGGGTTTGGATAACAGCATCAGGTTGATTGGCTGGATCGCATTAAGCACCGTACCCTTGGCTGTATTCCTATCATGGCAGACAGTTGAAGTGAGAAAAGCAAATCAAAATATTCACTAATCTTTTTATTCGTATTCGAAATAACCCGCATCTTGCGGTTTTTATAATTTTCCGATATTGTACCTTAAACTATGAATCTGGTATGGATTTAACCGGACATTCCAACATACCACCATGCGTCTGCACCATTATTTC
>CAZNPC010000270.1:0-1684 GCA_964574765.1 uncultured Nitrospirales bacterium
TTTGCCGGGCCATCGGTTTTTTTGTTCTTCTTTTTTTTTGCAGCTTCCATCCGATAGCTTTCTATGTTCAACTCCAAAATCACACTGTGATGTACCAGCCGGTCTATGGCAGCAGCCGTTACCATCGGGTCTTTAAATATCTGCTCCCACTTTGAAAACGGCAGATTGCTGGTAATCATCACGCTGCCCCTCTCATACCGGTCTGCCAGGAGGGTAAACAAAACCTCCATCTCCGAGCGATCCTGCTGTACATAGCCGATATCATCAATTATCAGGGCATCATATTTGGATAATTTCTTCAACACCCGAGCTAACTGTAACTCCTGTTTGGCTTTCAGAAGATCCTGTACCAGAAGGCTGCAGGTTGTAAAATATACCTTCCTGCCGTTTCTGATCAGTTCCTGTCCTATGGCACATAAAAGATGTGTCTTGCCGCTGCCGGGATTGCCAAATGCCAGGATATTCTCCTTATGATCCACAAATGACCCTCCAAGAAGAGTTCTGGCCTGTTGAGCTACTTTACCGGGTACTCGTTTTAAATCAAAAGCATCAATGCTTTTATTCCGCGGTATTTTGGATTCCTTCAAATTCTTCTCTATCCGGTTATTCCGCCTGGTTATACATTCCTGTTCTGCCAATGTGAGCAAATACTGATCGTAGCTTAACGACTCCTGCCTGGCCTGGTTTGCCAGATCTTCATAGCACTGTCTTATTGTATTCAAAAACAGTTCCTTAAGGTATCTGCTCAGGAGGGCCTTGCTATCCTTTTTCTTATCCATGGGCCACCTCCTTTCTACTGCTCTCAAGCAGATCATCATAGGCGCCCAAATCCACTTCCGCTATCTCTACCTGTCTTTCAATACATATTTGATTGTCTGAGAGGAGTTTTTCTTTGACAGCTTCGAAGTTTATCTGCTGGCCTTTGCCAAACAGTTCCTTTAAAGCTGCTTCCACCCCGGTCTCGCTCTCTGTTGCTGCCAGATGCAATATCTTAAGGTAGTGGCGGCTTGCTACCTTAAGAGCATGCTTCTCTTTAAGATAGTCATAGGCCATCCGAAAGTAACTGCTGGGGAACAGTTCATCTCGATACCGGTAATTTTCAAATGCCCCTGGCTTTCGTACAAGCCAATCTATGATATGACGGTATTGTATTCTATGTTTGTTCTCTCCTTTAATCCTGGGAAGCGTTTCTACCTTCCTCTGGGCATACCAGATTTCTATCTTCCCGGCATATATCCGTGCCTGTACCCAGTCCTTTATCAAGCGGCTGTGTACCGAATAGGTGTTGTGCTGAACCCTGATCGTACTGCTCGGGCCTACTTTTACTTTTTCTTTTTTGCAATCATCAAGCCGCCTTTCAGGTAGCCTCCTGAGCAGTTTCAACTCTTCAGCTAGCCGCTCCTTTCGGCCGGCGTTTTGCTGTTTGAATATTTTTTGTAAAAATTCTTCATATTCTTCCCGACTGTCAAAATCACGCCTGTCTCTCAGTAAAAGGGCCTGGTCTACAGCATTTTTAAAACGATGATGACGCTGCTCTATATCCCCGTTTTCGTGGGCGTGTGCAGCCTGGATTTTCTCTCCTTTTAGATCGTAATGACTCAATAGCTCACGATATCTTTGTGTGAATTCTTCCGGATTGCACTCCTTGTGAACCGCGGCTGACAGCCTGTCTGTCCTATGCTTT
>CAZNPC010000271.1:0-1659 GCA_964574765.1 uncultured Nitrospirales bacterium
TAACAGATACAAAAAGCAGTCTGCTTAAGTATGAAGTCAAAAGCATAACAGGCGGCACTGATGCACTCGGAGAGGTTATGGTCTCACTTGAGGAAGATGACAGGACTGTCAGGGGCCATGGCGCTGATACGGATATTATTATTGCCTCTGCCAGGGCTTATATAAATGCATTAAATAAACTGGCAGTGAGAAAACCATAACGATAATTTTATGCAACAAGGAAAACAATGACAATTACAGAAAAAATTCTTGCAGCACACCTGCCTGTTCGGCAGACAGGTTCAGGCAGGAAAGAGGTATCACCCGGAGAGCTGATAAATGCAAAGGTTGACCTTGTTCTTGCCAATGACATAACTGCTCCGATAGCAATTACCGAGTTTAAAAAACTCGGCGCTAAGAGCGTATTTGATAAGGACAGGATTGCCCTTATACCCGACCACTTTACGCCCCAGAAAGATATTAAGGCGGCGGAGCAGTGTAAGATGCTCAGGGATTTTTCAAGGGAAAATAATCTCGGTCTTTATTTTGAAGTGGGAAGGATGGGTATCGAGCATGCCCTTCTTCCTGAAGAAGGGCTTGTTGTGCCCGGGGATTTAATCATCGGCGCTGACAGCCATACATGTACTTACGGCGCACTCGGAGCCTTTTCTACAGGTGTTGGCTCCACTGATGTGGCATCGGCAATGGCTGCGGGGGAGTGCTGGTTCAAGGTCCCTGAATCTATGAAATTCATATATTATGGGAAACCGGGCAAATGGGTCGGGGGGAAAGACTTAATACTTTACACAATTGGTGATATCGGAGTTGACGGTGCCCTTTACAGGGCAATGGAGTTTGAAGGCGAGGCAATCAGGTCACTTCCAATGTATGCAAGGCTTACGATGTGCAATATGGCAATAGAAGCCGGAGGTAAAAATGGTATTATTGTGCCGGATGAGATAACCGGACAATACGTCAAAGGCAGGGCAAAAAGAGGGTATGAATTTTATTCTTCAGATGAAAACGCCAAATATGTCGAGATAAAAGAATATGACTGTTCAAAAATACCTCTTACTGTATCATGCCCGCATCTTCCGTCAAATACAAAACCCGCGGTGGAACTTTCTAACATTACCCTGGATCAGGTTGTTATCGGCTCCTGCACAAATGGAAGGATAGAGGATTTGAGAGAAGCTGCGGCAGTTATAAAAGGCAAAAAGGTAAATCCGAATGTGAGGATGATTGTTATTCCTGCAACACAAAAAATTTATATACAGGCAATTAAAGAAGGGTTGGTGGAGATATTTATAAATGCAGAGGCTGTTGTCTCGACCCCTACATGCGGGCCGTGTCTCGGCGGCCATATGGGAGTGCTTGCAAAAGGTGAAAAGGCAATTGCTACGACGAATAGAAATTTTGTGGGCAGGATGGGACATCCTGAAAGTGAAGTCTATTTATCAAATCCGGCAGTTGCTGCTGCATCAGCAGTATTGGGCAGGATTGGCACACCGGAGGAGATAATTTAACAAAAATGTCCCCTCCCTTGACGGTCGAAGACTTACCGGGGAGAGGAGGGGAGGGAAGTCTGAAAACTGACAACTTTTTATTTAAAAACTTTTGACAATACTACAAGGTTTACAGGGAGGTCTGATAAAATTGATCTTAAAAGGCAGAGTCTGG
>CAZNPC010000272.1:0-1655 GCA_964574765.1 uncultured Nitrospirales bacterium
TTATTTACTTATCAGAAAAAGCTTGAGAGGCATTACAGGGATATGCAGGATATTGAATTTACAATAGAGGATGGAAAACTCTGGATGCTTCAGACGAGGGTTGGCAAGCGTAATGGTCAGGCTGCTATTCGCATGGCAGTTGAGATGGCAAAATCCAGGCTGATTACTAAAGAGGAGGCTATTCTGCGTGTCAAGCCTGAACAGATAGATGAGCTTCTCCATCCCAGTGTAGATCCTGATGCTGAAAAGAGCGCTGTTGAACTTGCAAAAGGTCTGCCTGCCGGACCCGGAGGAGCTGTTGGAAAGGTTGTATTGACTGCAGATGATGCAGAAGCATGGGCAAAGAGAGGCGAAAATGTAGTGCTTGTAAGAACCGAGACCTCTCCGGAAGATGTGCACGGCATGCATGCTGCGCAGGCTATCCTTACTGCAAAGGGTGGAATGACAAGCCATGCCGCACTTGTTGCAAGGGGCTGGGGTAAATGCTGCATAGTAGGCTGCTCGGACCTCCATATAGAATTATCAAAAAAAGAGATACATGTAAACGGCAGGATAATCAGAGAGGGTGACTGGATAACCCTGAATGGCACAAAGGGACGTGTATATGAAAGCAAACTGGACCTGCTGTCTGCTGACCCGGAACATAACCGCTGGTACAAAGAGATGATGAAATGGGCCGACCAGTTCAGGACATTAAAAGTCAGAACTAACGCCGACAGTCCGGATGACTCGGCTGTGGCAAGGAGCTATGGCGCTGAAGGGATTGGTCTATGCCGGACAGAGCATATGTTCTTTGGACCGGACAGGATAAAGGCTGTCAGGGAAATGATACTTTCCGATACCCTTGAGGGAAGAAAAAAGGCGATTGTTAAACTTCTTCCGATGCAGAAAGGAGACTTTACCGGTATATTCAAAGCTATGAAGGGTCTTCCAGTGACTGTAAGGCTTCTTGATCCGCCATTACATGAATTTCTCCCCCATACAGACAAAGAACTTAAGGAGCTTGCTAATGGCATGGGTGTGCCTTTTAAACAATTAAGCGCTAAAAATAAATCACTTCATGAGTTTAATCCCATGCTCGGACACCGCGGCTGCCGTCTTGGTGTGACATTTCCTGAGATATATGAAATGCAGGCCCGGGCTGTTATGGAGGCTGCATGTGAGCTTACAAAACAGAGAATTAAGGTTATACCGGAAATAATGGTTCCGCTCGTAGGTCATGTTAAAGAATTCGAGGCAATGAAAAGTGTTGTAGTTTCTGTTGCAGACAGGGTTCAGAAAGAATACAGGGTGAAGGTGCCGTACACAGTAGGAACCATGATAGAATTACCCCGTGCCTGTGTAACTTCAGATGAGATAGCAGTCCATGCCGACTTTTATTCCTTTGGCACAAATGACCTTACCCAGACGGTTTACGGCCTTTCAAGGGATGACGCCGGAAGATTTCTGCCATTCTATGTAGAGAACGGCATACTTGAAGAAGATCCTTTTATTTCAATAGACATCAGCGGAGTCGGCGTTTTTATGCGCATTGCTGTAGAAAAGGGCAGAAAGGTTAAAAAGGACCTGAAACTGGGGATATGCGGTGAGCATGGAGGAGAGCCGAAATCTGTTGAGTTCTGTCATAATATCGGGCTTGATTATGTAAGCTGTTC
>CAZNPC010000273.1:0-1634 GCA_964574765.1 uncultured Nitrospirales bacterium
ATAACCTCCATGAGTAATAAGATCAGTCCGGGAATCAGAAAGAGATTAAACAGTTCGTTATACCGTATATATCCCCTTTCCTCAATAGGGGTTTTTTCAAGTTTGTCTATCTCCCTGTAAATGTTCCTCAATGATTCTGTATCTGTTGCCCTGTAATATTGTGCGTTTGTTTTTTCAGCTATCTTTTTCAGACTCTCATCGTCAATGTCAATTCTGACTCGCTGATATACTTTATTGCCGAAGAAATCCTTGGCAGGATACGGCGCAAGCCCCTTTGTGCCGGCGCCTATGGTATAGACCTTGATATCCAGTGAACCGGCTGCCTCTGCGGCTGTGAGAGGAGAGATCCTGCCTGCATTGTTTCTGCCGTCGGTAAGCAGTATAACGACCTTTCCCTTTGCCTCTGTGTCTTTAAGCCTGTTCAGGGCGCTGCTGATTCCCGAGCCTATGGCAGTGCCGTCCTCTATCAAGCCGATTTTCACCCTGTCCAGATTCTGCATCAGCCACCCGTAATCAAGAGTGAGAGGGGAGACAGTGTATGCCCTTGCTGCAAAGGCAATAATCCCTATCCTGTCATCATGCCGGTTTTGAATAAACTCCTTTACAACATCCTTTACTGCCTCAAGCCTGTTCGTCCGCTTTCCGCCGAGTTCAAAATCTTCTGCTCGCATGCTGGTTGAGGTATCTATTGCCAGCACAATGTCTATGCCCTCTGTGTGTATTTTTGTCTCTTTTGTCATGGATTGGGGCCTGCTCAACGCAATAACTATGAAAATCAGGGCGGCAACCCTTAATATAACAACGCTCTTGCTGAGTTTAACCCTCAGGGTTGAACCGAGTCCCTTTACAAGCCCGCCTGATGAAAAACGAAAAGACGGGGGCTGCTCCCTCTTCCTGCTGTAGAAGGCAAAGGCTAAAACAACTGGCAGTAATATAAAAATCCACGGGTTTTGAAAATGCATTTAAGCCGCTTTCTCTCCTTCGTTTATCTGTTTCGTCTGATCAATAAACCTTCGGGCTGATTCATGACTTTTCTCAATCTCGGCGGTCTCCGGACCGTATCTGGCAAACTTCACCATGTCGCAGTGCGAGAGGAATTCCCTGAGCAGGCTTTTCTGTTCAGAATCCAGTTCTTTTGAAGCCCTGACACTGTACAGGAATTCCTCGGTTGTCATCTCGGGCGCTCTCAACTGAAAACGGTTTTCCAGATATCTCCGCACAATATCAGACAGCGCAGTGTAATACTCCTTTATCCTGCCTGTTTTGGTATAATCCATTTTCTCCAGTTTTATAAGCGCCTCATACGCAATATCATGCGCAGGCCGCGGCGGGGAAACAGATGCTCCTGCTTTTTTTTTCTTCCTGAGAAATAAGAATACAACTGCGGCAATCACAAGAGCTGCAGCCGCTCCGGAGAAAATATAAAGATACAGTCTGTTCGGGAAACCGGCCGGCCCTTTAATATCCTTTATATCGGCCTTCTCCGGCTCATCAACAAGTACGCTTTTTACCTCAAGTTCCACTTCATTGGTGACAAGTTCCTGCCAATCCTCACTGCCTTTTTCCCTGTACTTTACGATTGTCCCCGGTATGGTATGTTTTCCTGTTTCATATGTATCCAGAAGAAACCAGAA
>CAZNPC010000274.1:0-1603 GCA_964574765.1 uncultured Nitrospirales bacterium
AATATCATCAGAGGAGATTTTCAGGCGGTACAGTCAAAAGTTTCAGCCGGATCTTGCCTACAAAGAGTTCTATTTGGCGTGGGCACAGATCTTCAGTGAAAAGAAAGATGTGATAGAGGTAGCAAAGTCGATCTCCCAACGCGTGTCTATCTATGCTCTTTCAAATACTGACCCGATTCACTTCAAATACATCGTTGATAACTATAATTTCCTGAATTTCTTCGACGGGAGGGTTCTTTCCTTCGAAACAGGCAGCAGAAAGCCGGATAAAGCGATTTTCAGAGCTGCAATCGACATGGCGGGATGTGATCCTGTTGCCTGCCTGTTCTTCGATGATATTGAAGAGCATGTCAGGGCGGCAGCGACGATGGGTATAACATCCCGCAGATTCATCAGTGTGGGGCAGATGAAGACGGATCTTTTCGTGTGCGGACTCATTAACGAGAAGAATAAATAATGATGACTTCGCAAGAAGTCATCAACGCGCCCATTGACGGGCGCCCAAATCAATGACTTGCACCGCAAGTTATTGATTTGTGAGGAAAGTGAAAATGACACTTTTCGCTTTCCGCGGAGTAAAAAGCCACGAATGGACTTTTTACGACCCTAATAATAACGCTGCAGGGGCAAAGCAATGAAAACTGTTTTCAGGTTTGTGATCCTGAGCCTGGTCATGTTGATTCACGCAGATGTTAAAGCGATACCGGCTGGTGAGGATGTAACGGGGCACTATATTTTAGATAACGGTTTGGAAGTCAGGCTTATACATCAGCAGACAACGCCACTGGTAAGTACCATGGTCCTTGTAAAGACCGGTTATGCAATGGAAAACATAAACCAGAGGGGCTATTCTCATCTTCTGGAACATCTGATCTTCAGCGGGACCGACCGGCGCGGCAAAGAACAGATCATGAAGGAGGTGGAGGGTGTCGGCGGGTACATTAACGGATTCACCAGGGCGGATTATACTGGCTATGTTGTGGTAGGTCACAGGGACTACAACGATGACCTGATGGATATTCTGTCTGATATCCTTTTTAATTCCGTGATTGAAGATACCTCGCTTGATGAAGCACGCAGGGTTGTTGTGGAGGAGATCCTAAGGAGAAAGAGCAGACCCGGCGCAAGGATCGATGAGGTATTCCAGAGGCTTCTATATCCGCAAAGCCCCTATTCCCATACTGGCCTTGGAAGTGAGAGCAGCCTGTTATCCGCCACAAGACAGCGGATAAGAGATTTCTACCTGAAGACCTACCGTCCCGACAATATGATCCTCCTCGTGTCCGGCGGCTTCGATGAGGGGGCCGCTCTCCGGACTCTTGAGCGTACCTTCGGCAGCTTCCGACCAGGAGGCGAGACAGGAAATGCACCAGCCGCCCCGCCCCTGGCAGGGCGTCGTATCTACAATTTGAGGACCGGGGTTCCCGATGTCCAGGTGAGGGTCGGATTCGCCGGTCCTGATCCCAGAGATGATGACGCCGAGGCTCTTGAACTCCTGGGGTCCATTCTCGGTGGAAGAGGGGGGCTGCTTGCAAAGGCCTTTGAAAGCGCCGGCATGAAGCCACGCTCGGTGAGCGCATCGTTGAATATCAACAGGAATTTT
>CAZNPC010000275.1:0-1597 GCA_964574765.1 uncultured Nitrospirales bacterium
CCAGTTTAAACCTTTAATAAAATTCAAGGTAGCAAACGTTGAGGTCTCCTTCATTATCCTTCTTATTATAGGCCTCTGTGTGGGTTACATGGCAGGAACAATAGGTGTGGGCGGTTTTATAGGCGTGCCTGCCATGATCTATGTGTTTGGTGTCCCGACTGTTGTGGCTGCGGGAACAGAGTTATTTCTTGCTATGTTCATGGGAGCTTGGGGAGCATTTAACTATGGGATGCAGGGTTATGTGGATTTAAGGCTTGTTCTGCTGCTGTATGCCGGGTCTCTGGTGGGGATATATTTCGGTGCTATCGGAACTCACCTGGTAAAAGAACTTTATATCCGTTTGGTAACGGCAGTACTTATACTCTTATGTGTTGTTTCACGCGCGCTGGCAATCCCTGAATACATGCAACAATTAAATCTGCTCAAAATGGGAGAAGGCTCTGCCGCAATGTTCGAGATTGGCAGCAAGATATTTCTTTTCGGCAGTGGTATAGTAGCCACGTTTCTGATTTTATTATGGACATTTCAGGCAAAGGCAAAAGAGAAAAAGGCTTGAAGCCGGTTTTCCCCGCGGGTCTATATGAATATACCTGCAGATCATTAAGGAGGAATAATTAATGGATATGTATAAGAAAATATTAGTGGCAGTAGACGGCTCCGAAGTGAGCAGGAACGCGTTCAGACACGCTGTTGAACTGACCAAACAGAATAATGGAACACTAACTGTAATTCATATCGTCCCGCAGATCGAAACCATGGACATAGAGACCTTTAAACCTGAGAGTCTTCGTAAAGGGATGATAAAGGAAGGTGAAAAAATACTTTCTGAGATAGTGGAACTGGCCGCCAAAAGTGGAATTACGATCCAGTCCAGTGTGGAGGAGGGGTATGCTTTTGAGAAAATATGCGAGGTCGCGGATAAATCCAATGCAGACCTTATAGTCATGGGAAGCCACGGCCGTACCGGGATAGGGAAAGTGCTTATCGGCAGTGTTACGGAAAGAGTCATCAGCAAAGCAGGCTGTCCTGTGCTTGTGGTGAAATAAACATTGAAAAAAAGAGATGCTTAAAAGAGGTGATGAGTCCTTTCTGAAGGATGCCTTTAATAAAGTTTTACAGGTAACAGCCGTAGTTATAGCAGGTTTTTTCTTAAGCGCTGCCCTGGTTGAGTGGATAAAAAGTTCACATGCCCCTTTTCAGGGTTTTGCAAATTACTCATGGGTACCCCGGTTAAATACATTTCTTTACCTGATGACGATGTTCAATATTCTTGTGATAAGATACGCTGTAATGCGGATATATATCGCACCCGGGCCTGATGACCTCAAAACAGTTGTCAGGCGTTTAGTCAGGGCTGATATCGCGGCTATGCTGCTCTCAGGACTGCCCTGTATTTACGGTCTTGTACTTTTTCTGCTGGCTGGCGACCATGTAGATTTCTACCTTTTATTCGCATTGACGGTTATTTACGGGACGATCTATTTCCCAAGATATACAAAATGGGTCTCTATAGTCGAAGAAAAGACCCCGGCGGTTCCTGAAAAGCAGGAATGACGAACAAAGACTTTAGCTGACAGGTTTCAGCAGAAGGATAATG
>CAZNPC010000276.1:0-1580 GCA_964574765.1 uncultured Nitrospirales bacterium
AGGTCATTGGTCTTGAGTAATGACCCGTCATAACCGGCATTCTCAAGCTTTTCTTTCACCTTATCTAAATGTCTTTGACATTGTGATTCATCAAGAATGCCTTTGGATGTGGCTTTAGAGAGGTCTATCGGGGCAAAGAGACTGCTCTCATGTTCGGCAACCCAGTGGTCAGGGCCGTTATAATAACCGCGAATTGTAATGTAGTTGTGATTTTCCTGAAGAACAGTATTACCCTCAGGGTCAAGGATATTCTGATGCGTTTCGTATTTTCTGAAATCATTTGATGGCTCTATCTTTGTGCTGCCTGTCATATATATTGCCCTTACATAAACACAAGGGATTCCAAGCTGGTTCAATGTGTGAGCAATGGCAAATTCTTCAAACGGGCTGTTTATACCGAACCGGTTAACCTTCATATCATATTCTATATCCTCTCCAGAAGGCTTTTCTCCTACCAGCGAAGTTCTCCACACAAGGTGAATATTATCTTTTGTGATTGTATAGAAGACCTCTTTTGTATCGGATAATTGAAGATACGGGGTCTTCCTCCACCTTTCAGGAAGGAAATAATCGAACAGACGGGCATTCCTTCCTACTACCCACAGGTGACCCCCTGTACTTTCTGCATGTCCATAAATATAAGGCACATCAAAAATCTCCATATACGATAAATGATCAGGTAGCGGTGTTGGCTTAAAACGGTCACGTTGATCATCCAGATATGAATGTCTCCTGGAATACTTAACTTCATCTTCGTGTTCTGGAGTACGTAACAGAAGTTCATAATCAACCACTGAATATTTGCCGTCGTTTATCAAATGATATAAGAAATCTACCTGCCTGCCGCCTGCCTGTCCCTGCCTGCCGCCTGCCTGTTCTTTGGAAGCGTCGATTTTTTTTGTCCGGCCGATCTCTTCAATATACCCGGTATCAGCTTCACTGATAATAATATGCTCAGGCTTCATGTCAGCTACTAAAAATCCCTTCTTTTTCAGGTCCTCAAAGACCTTGTCATTCATTGCTTTAACATGATGTTCACGTTCAGTTTTATTGATATCTATATGCTGAAAAACTTCTGTAAGGCTTTTCCCCCTTATCCATCTGTATATGAGCTTGTATTGCTTCAGAATATCAAGATCAATGCCCGGATGCTTAGCCCTTATACGGTTGATTTTTGACCGTGACCTTCCGCTTTGCCATAATTGCATCTTTTCCGGCGGTACATAAATTGCCATAGGATGCTGGATATTAACATTCACATCTTTTGGGCCATAGCGGCCCTCTCTCAATTCATCGTTTAAAGCAAACTCTTCCCATGGGCTGTTAAACTCAGCATCACAAAATTCCTGGAGGGTATGGGTGTCTATTGGAACATCTTCTCCAACTCGGCAGTTCTTAACAACCAGCTCAAGGCATTTACCTTTAACCTCTTTTGTCGGCACTTTGTAAACAGAACTTGTGCCCTCAAGCCTTATTTTATGCTCGTTGAACCACTTCTTTTCATACCAGTTCTCTATAGCGAGGTGTTCCTGAAAAGATTCGGCAAACAGTGTCAGATAGAGGTCGCCGCCATCGCTGGT
>CAZNPC010000277.1:0-1574 GCA_964574765.1 uncultured Nitrospirales bacterium
CATGACTATTGACATTTGAGTTCCGCAAAACAGGGAACAATATGAGGAACTACAGAGGTCAATTCTTTACAGGCTGCTGAAAAACTCTCCTAAAAAGCAGTTTTAATTCTCCCGGCAACAGGATACACTTATGTAATTTCATATACAAGGAGAGACAATTGTCAGGAGAAATGCAACGAAAAGAACCAGGGAATTAAGTATGGTGTCCCCAGAATTCAGAATTCCAAAGAAATAACATATTGTGTAAACATTATCCTTATGAAAGCAGAAGCCCCTTCATCTTTTTTTGGCCTGCCTTGTCTCAATAAGCCCTATATCTTTCCATGAAACCACATGCCCTTCCTGTTTCTCATATGACTTCGCACCTGCATAGACAAGCATTCCTTTTGACGATGCACCACCGGCAATATTTTGCCATTTGAGCAATCCCTTAAAAAAGTCCTGTGACACGGTTTGCCCCGCCTTTATTTCAACCGGGATCAGTGTTTGATCTTTTTCAATAATCACATCAATCTCATCGCCTGCGTTGCTTCGCCAGAAAAAGAGATTTGAAGGAAGCCCGCTGTTCAGCCTGATCTTCATAAGCTCGCTGATAATGAAGGTTTCAAACAAAGGGCCGCGCATCGAGCTGACAGCTATCTGTTCAGCTGAGTGTATGCCAAGCAGATATGCCGCAAGCCCGGCGTCATAGAAATAGAGCTTGGGCATCTTGACAAGCCTTTTATTAAAGTTTTGATGGTGCGGCTTGAGCAGAAAAATTATATAGCTTGCCTCAAGAACAGACAGCCACGCCTTTGCAGTATTATGAGATATGCCGCAGTCGGCCCCGAGAGCGCTCAGGTTCAGGAGCTGCCCCGTCCTGGCCGCGCACATCTTTAAAAATCGCTGGAATACCGTCAAGTCCTTTATGGAGAGCAATTGCCTTAAATCCCTCTCAACATATGTCACAACATAGTTGGCATACCACTTACGGGGTTCAACATCTCTGGTATGCACCGGCGGATACATTCCCTGAACCAGAAGGGTTTCGATTTCAGAGGACAGCTTTTTTGCCGATTTGAGTTCACCTGTGCTAAACGGAAGAAGCTGAAGAATTCCGGCGCGTCCGGCAAGGGACTGTGTTATTTGAGAAATAAGGTTAAACTGCTGGGAGCCGGTAAGAACAAACAACCCCATCCTGTTATCGTCATCAACCCTGCCCTGCAAATATGAAAAAAGCGCGGGACATCGCTGGACCTCATCCAATACGCCGCCGTCAGGAAATCGTTTCAGAAAGGCGCGGGGGTCTGTGTCGGCAAACATCCGCTCGTCCGGGTCTTCCAGAGATACATAAGCCTTTTTGGGAAAGGTGGCGCGGGCAAGCGTGGTTTTTCCTGATTGGCGAGGCCCGTTTATTACAATTACGGGAAAACCCCTGGCAAGCTCACGAACTGTTTGTTCCGCATCACGCCTGATGAACATGCTGTAAGCATACCAGATTTTATGCTATTTGTAAATTCAACTTACAAATAGCAAGACTGGCATTAGTTTATAACCTCAGGATTGGCATATCTTTTAAACATACTGTTTGCTCA
>CAZNPC010000278.1:0-1545 GCA_964574765.1 uncultured Nitrospirales bacterium
AAGGAGGCTGCTTAATAATTTTTGCTTGAATTTTTAAATGGGAAGTTCAGGTCTTGTTTCTTGCATCTGTTAATATCCCCATTGCTATCTTTGCCATATTTCTCGCATCATCAATGCCTCTGTGATGTCTTCCTTCAAGAGGCAAGCATTTTCATGGCTCCTGTCATTCCACACGGCGTGATTCCCCTTTGTTTCATTATTTTTTTAATCTTATCATAAGTGCTTCAAAACGTTTTTCCAGTGATGTCCGGCGGCCGGGGGAGCTGATCCTGTTAATCACCCGGCGTGCCCGCCTTATGTTGAATTTTCCCGGAAATTCAAGTTCAGGCAGGGAGCGAAACAGTTTTGATTTTGCCGGTCCCATATAGAGAAAATCAAGGAGCGCTTTTTCCGGTACTGCCATTTTGATTCCGTATTTGCCAACCTGTTCATAACCAAAGAAGAATGATGGGCTCATGTGATGGACTGAGAATGTTCCAAGCGGGGTTTTGAAGACACGGGTTCTTGCCGGAGAAACAGAATATGTAACTGCCGGTATCTGGGATATCATGCCGTGGTAGTAAAGCGCGCTTTGCATTGATATGTAACTCGGGAAAGGGGCTGTAAGATATTCAGGTAAAGCCAGGGGGTCTAATGTCTCTGGAAACACCCATAAGCCACGTTTGATACGGGCTATATGACCGGAATCCTCCAGGCGTGCGAGCAGTCTGCTTGCATGGTCTTTCTTTATGTCAAGGTATGCCATTACGTCTGCAGTGCGAAAGACAGGACTTCCCAATTTTCTTAACTGTGCATGTACATCTGTAAGTCTCATGACGCTTCCTTGTTAAGGGCTTCCACCACTTTCAGAACTATTTCATCCCAGACATCCTCTGAATCATACTGTTTCTGATAATCCGGATGAAGATAGGAAAGCACCTGGCTTTTAAATATGTCAAAAGTAACAGTCATGGCGTTTGATACAGCCTCGTGGAGCCGACTTTTCAGTTTACTGCCTGATAAGGTTCTGTCCACGCCAGCATCCAGTAGTAAATTAAGGTCAAATATATCCCTTGCCTGAGGGGCGCTTCTGGTTATGAGCGCTGCCACTTTCTGCTCATAGGCGCTGTGACTGTCATAGTGATTGGCCATAATAGGTGAAAGGCGGTAGTTCCTTATCAATTCAGGGTCTACGGCCTCAAACACAGTGTTTCCCTTCATTCCTCTTCTTGAAAACTCGATTTTTGTGGGGAGCAGTACGTCTGAACCTGAGACAGTCAGCCCTGCTTTCCAGCGCTGGGTTGTCTCTGTCTGCTTTGGTTCAGACCAACGGCCAATAATGATACCATGAACCTGAAGTATTTGTGCAAAGGGTTTTGATTTCAGAATACCCGCTACTATGCCCCGGAGCTTGTCTTTGGGAATGTCATGGACATCCATATCCATGTCTTCTGAATAGCGAATGCTTTTCAGATAAAAACGGAGGTTGCACCCTCCTTTAAGGGCATAAAACCGCTTATCCAGTTTCCGCCCCAACTGGTCAAGGAAGAGCAAATGAAACAGCTC
>CAZNPC010000279.1:0-1530 GCA_964574765.1 uncultured Nitrospirales bacterium
ATTTTTGACTTTCAGGTCTTTCCCCATAGATAACGCAAGGTTTCTCAATATCTGCCAGTCAGGGAGAGACTGGCCTGTGGGATCAACCACTTTATATACTTTTTGGATGGTTCCCCCGGCATTGGTAAAAGCGCCGTCCTTTTCCGCCCAACTGGAGGCCGGCAGAACTACATGCGCTGATTTTGCAGTATCTGTGAGTGCAATGTCCTGTACAATCAAAAAGTCTAATGCCTTTAGCCTGTTGACTATCTTTGAACTGTTGGGAAAGGTAATAACGGGATCTTCTCCCATGATATAGAGGGCGCTGAGTGAATTCGGTTCATAAAGCATTTCCAGAGCGCTCTTTCCGTTGGGTGTTTTTAACGGGCTGTACGCTGGCCCTGTATCCGGGCTTATGCCCATCTGATAAAGGCCGCAGGTATTTGAGTATTCTGCAGGGATCTGGAGGGCATCAGGACTATCGCCAAGCAGGATAATTAGATTTGCGGCAGCGAGCGCTGTGTCCAAACCGTTGGTATTTTCTGAAATACCGAGTGAAAGAGAGAGCATCCTGTTTTTTGCCCCGGCAAATATCTCTGCAGCAGTTATAAGCTCTTCCCCGGTTATACCTGTAGTTTCATAGACCTTCTCAGGGGTGTAATCTTTTAATAGTGTTTCAAGCGATGAAAATCCTGAAATTTTTGATGCCTTTTCTCTGTCAAAAATACCCTTGTCAATTATTGTTTTCATTATGCCGTTCAGGAAGGAGACCCCTGTCCCCTGTTTTATCATGAGCCACTGTGAACTCTGTCTCGTTAATTTTGTGTTTCTGCTATCGGCAACGATAAGCTGTGAACCTTCTCTTTTGGCCTGGAGTATATTAATTCCGAATACAGGGTGGGTTACGCTTGGATCTGACTCAACAATCAGGATGACCTCTTTGTTAAGAGGGGATTTTATATCGAAGCTGTGACCCCTTTGCCCGAATGCCGTCTCCCATGCTTTATGCACTCTGGCGTAGCCAAAGGCGGCGGATGAGTCAATATTATTAGAGCCGATAACGTTCCTCATGAATTTCTGCAGGATATAATTATCTTCATTTGTGCATCTTGGCGAACCGATTGCTCCTATTGAATCCGGTCCGTGGGCTTTTATGATTTCCTGGATGTTTTTGGCAATATAGCGTAGTGCCTCATCCCATGGTACCGGTACAAGTTTTTCTTCTATTCTTATCAGTGGTGTTTTGAGACGATTTTTGCTGTAGATATAATCAAAACCGAATCTGCCTCTGCCGCAAAGGTTCCCCTCACTTATTCCGCTATCTTCTTTCCCCCTTGACCTCAGTATCTCTCCTTCTCTCAGGCCTAATGTAAGAGTGCAGCCGCAGCCGCAGAATGGACATATTGTATCTTTCTCTTCAAGGAACCATGCCCGTCCCTTGAATTTATAAGGTTTGCTCAGGATTGCCCCTGTGGGACATATATCAATACACTGACCGCAAAAATCGCACTCAAGTATCTCGCCAAAGGCCGGCTGGATAACTGTCGGGAA
>CAZNPC010000280.1:0-1530 GCA_964574765.1 uncultured Nitrospirales bacterium
GGAGATTGCCGTAAAAGCTTTAAAGAACAAGAGACGTCTACAATCAGATATAAGGACCGTTATCTTAGAGAGAAAAAAACTTATGAGCGAAATGAAAAAGATACAAAATATAAAGCCATACCCTTCTGACGCAAACTTTATACTTTTTAAAACAAAAAATGCCGATGCCCTCTATAATAATTTCTTAAAACAGGGTGTGCTGATAAGAAATATGAAGGGCATTGTTGACAACTGCCTGCGGGTGACTGTAGGAACGCCTAAGGAAAATACGATTTTCCTGAAAAACCTTAAAAAATTGTTATAATGGACAGAATATTCGGAGGGAACAGATGGCAAGAAAAGCAATAGTTCAGAGAAAAACCAAAGAGACAAGCATCAAGGTAAATCTGAATCTTGACGGCAGGGGCAGTTACAGAATTGACACGTCCATCTCGTTTGTCGACCACATGTTCAGTCTTATGGCAAAGCACGGGCATTTGGACCTGAACGTAACGGCAAAGGGTGATACAGATATTGATTACCACCATCTTATGGAAGACCTCGGCATTGTAATAGGTGAATCAATAAAAAAAGCCCTTGGCAGGAAATTACAGATAAGAAGATATGGTGAGGCATTAACACCGATGGACGAAAGCCTTGCGCAGGTTGCTTTGGACCTTAGCGGAAGGCCTTTCCTCGTATATAAGGTTAAACTGCCCAGAGGCAATGACCTCGTAAGAGAACTTGAGCTTTCACTTTTTGAAGACTTTTTCAGGGCACTCAGCAATCAGGCCGGAATGAACTTGCATATTATCCTGCATTACGGCCGCGATCCACACCACATAATAGAGGCTTTGTTTAAAGGATTCGGAAGGGCTTTGCGCATGGCTGTGGAAAAACATCCCAGATCCAAAGGTGTACCCTCCACAAAGGGAAAACTTTAAGTTATCAATTGGCAATCTGCAATTAGCAATTATCAATTTATTTATAGACGGGGGTTATTCGATATGGCTATTAAAAAAATTGGAATTATAACAAGCGGAGGTGACTGCGGCGGACTAAATGCCGTAATCAAGGGAACAGCGCAAATGGCAGAATCAATGGGCATAGAGACAGTTGTCATCCCAAACGGTTATGCCGGCCTGTACAACCTCGTGGATACGGATGAACTTGTTACTCTTACTCCTGACAGGGCCGGCCGAATAGACGCGGAACTGGCCGGATCTGAAGCCGGACATTCAAGGGTTAAGATCAGAAAGATCGACAACCCTGATAAATATAACAGGATCAAAAAAGGCCTTGAAAAGTTCAAGATAGACGGCCTTGTAATAAGCGGCGGTGATGACACCGGAAGTGTTATGATCGATCTTGCCGCGCAGGGTATTTTATGTGTCCATGCCCCCAAGACCATGGATCTTGACCTGCAGACATACAGTGTGGGCGGTGACTCGGCCATTAACAGAATATCGGTTTTTGCCAGAGAATTAAAAACTACAGGCCTGAGCCATAACCGTATCATTGTTATTGAAGCGTTTGGAAGATACGCCGGAC
>CAZNPC010000281.1:0-1511 GCA_964574765.1 uncultured Nitrospirales bacterium
GTTGTAAATTGCCCGAAAGGGATAGAAGGCAACTGAATCAGATGAAGAACCGGAAACAGGACAGACTGGTCAAGGGAAGGAGACGCAGGAGGGAGCATGACAAGGGTATATTACAGTCTCTATGACAGGATGTTATCAAAAAAGAGGCTGCACAAAGCATTTCTGAAAGTGAAGTCGGCCAAAGGAGCTGCCGGAGTGGACGGGCAGACAATAGAGGACTTTGCCGGAGATTTGCAAAATAATCTTGACATGCTTGTGAAGGAACTGAAGGAAAAGAGCTACAGGCCGCTGGCGGTAAGGAGGGTGGAAATACCCAAAGCCGGAGGCGGAAAGAGGAAGCTCGGAATTCCATCGGTTCGAGACCGGGTAGTACAACAGGCTCTGCTGAAAATCTTACAGCCAATATATGACCCTGAGTTTCACCCGTCAAGTTACGGATATCGCCCGGGCAGGAGCTGTCATAAGGCCATAGCCAAGGCGACGATGTTTATTCGGGACTATGAGAGGGAGTGGGTAGTGGACATGGATTTGTCGAGGTGTTTTGACACATTGGATCATGACATTATCATAAAAGCCTTTCGTAAACGGGTAACAGATGGGAGCATATTGAAGTTGCTGAAGATGTTTTTGCAGAGTGGGGTGATGACAGAGGAGGGGTGGCAGGCAAGCACAGAGGGCAGTCCACAGGGAGGAGTAATCAGCCCTTTGATTGCAAATGTCTATCTTGATGAGTTCGATCAGTTCATGAAAAGTCGGAGGCATCGTATTGTCAGATATGCTGATGATATACTGATCTTCACCCGATCAAAGAGCGCGGCGGAGAATGCCCGGAAGCAGGCAACACGTTATCTGGAGGGGAAATTAAAGCTCACCGTAAACCAGCAGAAGACCCACATTGTACACAGCAGTGAAGGGGTGAAGTTTCTGGGGGTAATAATCCGCACAGGCTTCACCGGGATACAGGAGAAGAAGATACGGGAGTTCAAGGAAAAGGTGAAGAAAATAACCCGGAGGAATTCTCCGGTCAATCTGGAAAAGGTTATAATTGATCTGAATCCATTGATCCGGGGATATGTAAATTACTTTAGGATAGCGAACTGCAAAAAGGTATTCGACAGACTATCGCGATGGATCAGGAGGCGGTTGAGAGCCAAGCAACTGGCGTTGTGGAAGAAGCCGAAGCGGTTACACAGAAGACTGAGGCAACTTGGCTACCAAGGCGAATTCAAGGCAATAAAGATGAGTTCGTGGCGGAATGCCGCAAGTCCTCAGGCCAGTTTTGCAATACCCAACAAATATCTCATGGCACTTGGACTCTTTGATCTCTGTTCAGTACAAACTGGTATTCCTGTCTCTTTTTAGAGGGAGAATAAACAGGAGCCGTATACGAGGCCCGTACGTACGGTTCTGTGAGAGGGCTAAGGTGAGATTCATAATCTCACCTTACCCTACTCGATTTTAGGCCCTTCAGTTTTTTGTGTGAGGTAGTTTTTTGGAAAATAACGTGAACA
>CAZNPC010000282.1:0-1501 GCA_964574765.1 uncultured Nitrospirales bacterium
CAGCTGTTGGCTCTAATAAAGCGGGGATACAATGTAAAACCGGTTTTTTCATTTGCTCATAAAGGTTTTAGAAAGATTCTTGTCCTTGTGGTCCCTGTTGTTGCGGCAATGGGTGTTGTGCAGATCAATGTTTTGATCAGTACCATATTTGCCTCATATCTGCAGGAGGGAAGTGTAACTTATCTGTATCTTGGATACAGGTTGCTGAATATACCTGTAGGGATATTCATAATCGCTGTGTCTACGGCAATGCTGCCATCCTTGTCCAGGCAGGCCGTTGTAAATGACATAGATGCCGTAAGGGATACATTTTCTTTTTCCATGAGACTTGTTTTCTTTCTTACTCTTCCGGCAATGGCAGGACTTATAGCGCTCTCAGAGCCAATTGTAAATGTTCTTTTCCAGAGGGGCGGATTCGATTACAACGCCACTCGCGGTACAGTATATGCTCTGATTTTTTATTCGACGGGGCTCTGGGCATTTGCAGGTTTCAGAACCGTCAGAACGACATTTTATGCTCTGCAGGATACGAGAACGCCGTTAAAGATAGCCCTGCTTTCAGTCTTGATAAACACTTTATTCTGCGCGCTGTTGTTTGGACCGTTGAAGCATGGAGGACTTGCATTTGCCCTTGCCATATCAGCTGCATTTAATTTTTTGGTGCTTTTTATACTGTTAAGAAAGAAACTTAAAAGAGTTAATGGCAGGAGCATTGTAAGATCATTTATCCGGACGTCTTTTGCTTCAGCGGTCATGGGTTTTGTCGGCTTTTATGTTGTTAATAGATTCGCATGGATGGAATCCGGAGAGTTACCTGAAAAGGCTGGAATTCTTGTTAGTACAATTGTCTTATGTGTTGCAGTATATTTATTAATGATGCATTTTATGAAAAGTGAAGAGCTTTCGTATTTGATAAAACTGAAATGGCGAAAATCTGATTCGTAACGGGAGATAGCAATGGTCATAAAGAAACTTGTAGTAGGTCAGCTTGAAGAGAATTGTTATATAGTCGCGGATGAAAATACGTCTGAAGCCATGGTTATCGATCCGGGGGATGAACCTGATCGAATAATGGATGTCATTAAAGAAAATAATTTCAAAGTAAACACTATTGTCTGTACACATGCCCACTTCGACCATGTTGGGGTTATCGGAGATATTCAAAAGGCAACCGGTGCGAAAATACTGATCAACGAGAGAGATATGGAGCTGTACGTTAAGGTCAAGGACCAGGCGGCCCTCTGGGGGTTTAGTCTGGATGATATGCCCCCTCCCGGCGGGTTTCTGGACGAAGGGGACGACCTCACAATCGGCGGACTGGCATTTAAGATCATGCATACCCCGGGGCATAGTCCGGGAGGGATATGCCTTGTTGGAGAAGGGATTGTGATTTCAGGCGATACCCTGTTTCAGGGCTCAGTCGGAAGGACGGATTTCCACGGGGGCAGCATCAGCCAGCTCAAGGAGTCTTTCAGACGCCTTCTGTCACTGCCGGAGGATA